>NVXL01000053.1 GCA_002746115.1 Alteromonadaceae bacterium | reverse complement strand
GACTTCGGGCTCTACCTCTAATCTATGCCTGTCCGGACTTCGGGCTCGGACTTCGGGCTCGGACTTCGGGCTGGGCTCATGCCTGTCCGGACTTCGGGCTCCTCGGGCTCATGCCTGTCCGGACTTCGGCCCATGCCTGTCCGGACTTCGGGCTTTCCGGACTTCGAGCTCGCTTCCATTTCGTGGGCTTTTTTATCTGCTTGATCCCTGCCTATCAACTGCTGTGAATCTCACCGTCGACATAATACCAGCGGTTTTGTTCACGTTTAAATTGAGAGGTTTCGTGCAAGCATTGAAGCTTGCCGCTTTCTTGGTAGCTCGCCTTAAACTCGACCATACCACTATCGCCCTGCTGCGTTTTATTCACAATCGCTAGCTGCTGCCAATCACATTCTTTTTGAGATAAGTGCTCAATACTCACCTGCGGTCGGGTCGTTACGAACCAAGTATTCAATAAATATTCGCCATGGCCGCCGAGTGCGTAAGCACTATAACGGGAACGCATCAGTTGCTCGGGTGTTTTTGCATTTTGTTTGTCGATGAGAAACCTTGCACAGCAGCGTACAAATGGTTTGTCGCTACAGCAAATACACGGTGAATTTTTTGAAGGTGTCATAGCGTTATTATCCCGATCATGCCGGCTCATCTATTTATTTTTCCCAACAGTTATTAACAAGATAACTATTCCCCGAGTCTCCATCTGATTCATTCAACCGGAAAATAGTTTTTTCATCTCATTCTATACACGGCTAGTATTTAGGGCTTCACAAATACCAAGGTCATTCGATCACTCTCCCCTATCGTTATAAATGGTGCTTTTTCTGCATCGGTTTTTGAACCACGTAGCGACGGCGGTAACTGCCACACGCCTGCATCATAACGCTTAGTATCTTGTGGGTTATTATTAAAGTAACCTTCGCTCTCTAAAACAAACCCTGATTTAGCCGCCATATCAACGACATATTCGCGACCAATATAACCAATGTTTTTGCTCATCCAATCTTGACCGGCATCGGCTTGATGTTGCACAAACCCCAGCTTACCACCGGGTTTAAGGATGTCGAAAAAATGCGCAAATGCAGCGTCTATCGTGCCTTGAGCATACATACCGTGGGCACTACGAAAGGTTACAACGCGGTCAACAGAGTTCGGTTCTGCCGCAGGCTTAATCAAAGTACCGGTGCTCTCATCGAACATTAGCGAGACAACATCGACCTTGGAATAGACCTTAGGGCTGGCCTTCATTTTTTTCTCGAATCGAGTCCGCGAGCCAGAACGATAACCGGCTTGTTTATCCTCAACATCATAATGCGCCGCAATCAGTTTTCCCTTTGATCGCAAATACGGGGCTAATATTTCAGTGTACCAACCACCACTTGGCCACACTTCTACAACCGTGTGACTAGGCTGAATATCAAACAACTGTAAGGTTTTAACAGGATGACGATATTGATCACGTGCGACATAAGCCTCTGTGCGATGTTTACCCTCTACCGCTTGCTCCAAACGCGTAGGGTTTGCGAATACAGAGACCGAAAGAAGCGACCCACACAGTAACCAGAATGGCGTAATTTTCATAAAAGTTGTCACCTTGCTGTTTTTAAGTTGTGATATTTATATCGTACTTGGGATAAGCTGTTTGTAAAATTTTGGTAAAAAATAACAGCGAACTAACTAACATAGGAATTCGGCCCTACGGCACAGACAGGTTTATTCGATCCAGTATTCACAACCGGGGTTAATGCGCGCGCCTACCTCACCTTCTTTCTCAAAATCAAAATCCAAATAACCTTCGGCATCTAAGAAGAAGGCCTCCGCCGTGTAACATTCGTAAACCGTCTCCCAGTAGGCTTCGAGGCTATCAGATAGTTTACTTGTGCCATATTCCGGCGCAACGCGATAAACGCTGCCGTCGTCCAGATCCAGAGAAACATAACATGACGAGTCGTCGGCAAGAAAAGGTATGTGAGTGCTTAGCTTGTTATAGGTCTCACGGAATCGTGCGGTCTCGCCAGCGAGCTCATCCCGATGAATTAATCTTAGGCCGGGCACCACATCCATTACCGAGGGGTCCTCAATCGATTTGAGCGTACCTGCAACAACGTTATACATAAGTAAAAATGGCGGGGGGGTTGAAATATCATGCACTTGAGGAGCGTAGCCAATGGCACCTTTAAACTTTGGGCGCTGGGATACCGCGAGAGTGATGAGTGCTTCGAAATTCATGATCTGCTTACCTATTTACCTTCTGCCTATTTAACTTCTGCCGATTAGCTACAATTTGTTGCCGTAAGAAACACCGCAACATCGACTAGAACCGCTTATAAGTATAACCCCCAGAATCACTATAGCGATAGCCTAGCCCACTGCCCTACACCTTAATAGTTTGGCTCCCTTAGGGCGGAGCGGTAGGTATGCGCATGTGGGTAACGATAACGACTGGTGCTATATTAGCGTACGGTGACGCAATGGGTATTTCACGGCAGTTGCTGACAAAAATAGTCATATGGCTCACGGGGGGCCGGTTCTAACGAGCAAACCTCAAGCCTTTCTCTTTATATTCTTGTAAAGAGATACCAAAACTACCGTCTAGGTGTACTTGCTTGATATAAAATTGCCGGGATAATTTGCCGCTCTCGATGTGGGATAAATCTAACAAGCGCTCGCGTTTGGCTTGTTTTTGACAATTTAGTAGCGTGATAACTTTAGGTAAATGTTGATGTCGTGGGTTGCTCTCCAACACCAAACCAACTTCGCCATTACATAATTCCACTATGGTGCCCGGGGGGTACAAACCAACGGTTTTGATAAACGCCAGTACCAAGTTTTTATCAAAGGCTTTGCCTCGTAAGCGGAATAGGCTGCGCAGCGCCTCTGTGCAGGTTACCGCGTCCTCTGGGTGCCGGGGCACGGTCATTTCATCATAAGCATTCACAATAGCGATGATTTTGGCAAAGCGCGGAATGTTACTCGCCTTGAGACCGCGCGGGTAACCTCGGCCATCCACCCGTTCGCAAACGCTATAAGCAACATCAATCGCGCCGCGATAGACCCCAGGGGAGGCCATCAATAAGTTTCTACCATGCACGGGGCTTGCGCGTAGTAGTCGTTCCTCACGCTCGCTCAAGTCGCCGCGTCGGTTTAGGGTTCCTGCCGGTATGCGCAATTTACCGACATCGTGGAGCAGCCCAGATAAACCTAAGTTCCTAAGCTCTAGGTCGTCCAAACCCAAGTACCGGCCAAAGCAAATCGCCAAGATACACACATTTAAGCTATGCTCGGCGATGTACTCATCCTGCTCGCGCACTTTCGACATCCAAACCAGTGCATCCTGATTACGAATAATGCTGAGTACACATTCATCAACGGTTTTTTTCGCTTCAACACTATCAATGACACCACCTAAGCGCACATCATCAAGTAAGGTTTTGGTCAGGCGTCGAGCTTCACGATACACCCCAAGCGCTTGCTTATGCTCATGTTGTGGCGGCAGTTTGTTGATGTAGCGCACCCGGTAACCGGGCACCTGTGTTTCCGCCCCCGCGGTCACGCCCCAGCCTTCAATTACCGCGTCTATCCAAACAAAGGTACACAGCTCGCCAAGTAATTCAATATCGTCGTGAGTTTCGATTAAAAACCCCTGCATCAAAAACGGCGTTTCTGACCAAGGGCGATCGAGCTTGGAGACATACATGCCTAGTTGCAAGCGAGATACGTGGGTTTTCTTGGTTTTTTCACCTTGGTTTTGGCTTAGCTCGTCGGCGGTGTTTTTTCTTGCTGCGCTTATCATGAGTTTTTACACGTTGACACAATGGTCATGGTCGAAATTTTTACCTTGTTAGCAGGTCTGATGGCAAGCAAGTCTTCTGCTTTCGCCCGATTACTACTAACTAGTGCTTTGTTCACTTAGGAGAAGAGCAAGGTACGTGCCGAAAATAGGAAATAGGAAATAGGAAATAGGAAATAGGTTAGCGATATGAAAAACAGAGCTTCATAAATAGCTTCCAACTAAACGCAATTAATGGGCTATTATTAATAGCAGTGGATACAAAATATAGCCCCCCAACCCTTCGACTATTTCAATAGATGAATTTGACGCTATCACCTTACATTAGCCTATTTTATGAACGTAAAATACGGAAAATAAAAAAATGTAATCTACTGCTTTGCATCGCTATTGCCATTACATGGCTTCTATCCCCACAACCAGCCCTATCAACAACACTCAAGTGGTACAACGCTGGTTGGGCGCCCGATATGCAGCGCTACCAAAACCAAATACTATCGTTAATACTAGATTACTCCATTGAACCCTATGGCAAATATAATATCGAGTATTTACAGCGCGACATTCCCGGTGAACGTTCGTTATTGGAGCTATCAGAAGGGCGTAATATCCATATAGAAATGACCACTATCCCTATCAGGGATAAGACACTGGTAGCGAATGTCGATCAAATAAAAATGCCGATTTACCAAAATATTCTAGGTTTACGTAAACTCATCATCCGTAAGGGGGAGCGTAAGAAATTCGCAAACATCCGTAATGGCGACGATTTTCGTCATTTCAGAGCTGGGCAAGGTAAGGATTGGCCTGATGTGAAAATATTACAAAGTGGTGGGATTAAGGTTGTAGAAAGCATTGGTTATACGCGCCTATACCCCATGCTGGAGAAGCGACGCTTTGACTATATTCCTTTGAGTATTGTCGAAGTAGAAAGCGCTCTTAATGACATCGGGGAAATAAAGAATCAATTCACCATTGTGCCGGATATCTATATTTTTTATCCGATCCCTGTCTACCTCAATGCCAGTAAGCGTATTAATATGCTGCCACAACGCATACGTTACGGCCTTAGAAAACTAATAGAAAGCGGTAGCTTACAGCGCTTATTTTCCAAAAAGTTCTCACATATCACAAAGACTATTGGCGCGAACGCTAAAGTTTTTATACTGAAAAACGGCAGTATCTCAACTGCCGAAAATACCGAATCTGCCGCGCAAGCTTTGAATCTGTACTTCCCGAGAAACACTCAGGTCTTCGAACTTTAAATACACATCACTACTTCATCAACATCGCATCAAACTGATACACAATACCAAGCGACAGCGCATTGGGGTCATCGCCAAAAGCGGGTGTCACTTTATCACCATGGCCTTTACCGTTCGCACTAAAATTCACATTAGCATCATTACTCGCCGCAGCATAAGCGATATACACTTTGGTACTTTTATCAAAGGCGTAATCGTAACCAATAGCAAACAAGCTCGCATCGCTGTCACTGCCATCACCCTCCGTGACGGCGTATTGCAATTTAATCGTGCCTTTTTTACCCACCTGAACGCTACCACCAACGCTTAAACTATCGCGATCAACACCGGAAACCCCTCCTACGTCGGATTCCGCTTGGAAACCACCCCCTAGTGTAAATCGACCAAAGTCGTAACCGACAGTAATCGCTTGAGCTTTTTGGTCTTCACCATTAACCCCCTTCCCAATAGAGGCAAGCGCTAAGCCTAGCTTTAATTTACTCGTAGCATATTCGCCTTTAACAATAACATGGTCATTATCGTCGACGCCCTCTTCTGCAACATAAGTAACAGCCACATCAAAACCGCTAAAATTGGGTGATTTATAATATATTACATTATCCGAACGGCCTGGGATGCCTGAGGCCTCCCAAAGGTTGCCCAAGTCCCCCACTTGATCCGCAAATAAATTATAGTCATTCGCCCACTGATCAAGCGCAGGCATATGCCCCATTAAGACTTCACCAAATTCACCACGAAGCCCAATAAAAGAGGGGCGGCCTTTAGTAAATATTTGCCCTTCCGTGTCCGCATCGCCATTACCATCATTAACGCCTTGCGCTGTCGGATCAAGGCCGGATTCAAATTGAAAGAATACCGTTAACCCCGACTCTAATGAATGACTGCCTTTTACCCCCAAACGAGAAGAGTTACTCGCCACATGAATACTAGAGTCTTGTCCATCATCAACGTTATCGACAGATAAATGGCCAAGACCATATAAGTTAATTTCTGTACCGAAGCTTGATTGACACGTTAAACACAAAACAAAAGAAATAGCAGACGAGGTGAATTTGAGCATCATCTAGAGCCTCTATAAAAGTGAAGGTGAAGGTGAAGGGGCTAAACAGCCCCTTATTATGGGTAGAATTAAATTGTGGGTAGAGTTAAAGGTGGGTGTGAATTCTAGGCACAAGCGCCTGCTTATGCACCGGAACGCGTACTAAAGAAAGAGATCGTTGCCGTCATGCTTTTCGCTTCTTCAGCCATATTCTCTCCAGCGGCAGAAGCTTGCTCCGCCAAGGCTGCATTTTGCTGTGTCATGCTATCCATTTCTGTAATAGCCACACTTACTTGCTCAATTCCTGAGGTTTGCTCTTTCGCCGCATTGGAGATTTCCCGAATAGACGAGGAGACGGCTTTAACCGCTTCAACAATTTCATTCAGTGTTTTACCAGAGTCGTTCACCAAATTTGTTCCGTCTTCAACTTTTTGAACGCTATCGCGAATAAGATCTTTTATTTCTTTTGCTGCTCCAGCTGAGCGCTGTGCCAAATTCCTCACCTCTCCGGCCACCACAGCAAAACCTCGCCCTTGCTCCCCCGCTCTTGCGGCTTCCACCGCGGCATTAAGGGCTAATAGGTTTGTCTGGAAGGCAATTTCATCGATCACGCTAATGATGTCGGCGATTTTCTTACTAGATTCATTAATCGCTTCCATCGCGGCAACCGCTTTACTCACAACAAGACCGCCCTCGCTGGCTTTAGTTTGCGCATCAGCCGACATTTCATTGGCACGACTGGCATTTTCTTCACTTTGTTTCACCGCTGATGTCATCTCCTCCATGCTGGATGCGGTCTCTTCCAAGGCCGAAGCCTGCTCTTCCGTTCGCTGGCTCAGATCGATATTACCGCGCGATATTTCCTCGGTGGATGAATTGATCGATTCTGATGCGATTTTCACTTTGCTGATAATCTCGGTCAGTTTATCTGCAGTCGTATTAGTATCGGTTTTTAGACGGTCAAATGAGCCTGAGTAGTCGTTAACAATTCTCTCGGACAAATCGCCGTCTGCCATGGCGCCAAGCACTCTCAGAACATCATTCAACCCGCTGTCGGTTGTACCGACAAGCTCGTTCAAACTGTGACTTAACTCTTTAAAGAACCCTGTTTTAGCGTTTAAGTCAATCGTCGTTGTAAAATCGCCCTGATTTGCAGCATCAACAAGAGCCGATATTTCGGCCATTACGGAATTAATTTTTTGTACCGTATTATTCGAATAGGTTTTTAAGCGATCAAAAGTCCCCTGGTATTCAGCATCAATCGACTGACTTAAGTCGCCCTCAGCCAAAGACCCGAGAATGCGTAGAACATCCGCAAGACCGCGATCAGTTGTAGCCATCAAACTATTTAAACTGGAACTTAAAGTATTAAAGAATCCTGTTTTTCCAAGCAAATCAATTTCAGTACTGAAGTCACCACGATTTCCCGCATCCACAACGGAAGCTATTTCAGTCATTACATCACGAATTTGACGAACCGTATTATTGGAGTATTGTTTTAATTCATCAAACGCACCCTGATAGTTCGCATCAATAGACTGGCTGAGATCCCCCTTAGCCAAGGCCTCAAGGATACGCAAAACATCCGCCAATCCATCATCAGTAGTACGCATTAAATCATTAAGATTTGCGCTTAAGGTTTTAAAGAATCCGGTTTTTCCTTTAAGATCAATATGGGTTTTAAAATTGCCGTCGTTAGCCTCGTCGATTAAGGTCCCAATCTGCCCCATCACCTCGTCAATTTGAGTCACGGTATGATTGGAATACTGTTTAAGTTTATCAAAGGATCCTTGATATTCTTTATCTATTGACTGACTCAAATCACCTTCAGCAAGCGCGCCCAGTATCCGTAAGACATCCTCCAAACCGCTATCGGTAGTTTTCATCAAATCATTCAAGCTAGCACTAATCTCTTTAAAGAACCCGTCTTTCCCTGCTAAATCGATACTACGACTAAAGTCACCACGATTAGCCGCATTAATCAGCTGCGCAATCTCCTGCATGACCTCACTAATCTGACGTACCGTATTATTTGAAGAGTCTTTTAGCTCCAAGAAGGCACCTCGATAAGTGACATCAATGGACTGGCTTAAATCCCCCTTTTCCAGAGCCCCTAAAATACGCTTCACATCAGTCAAACCGCGATCGGTAGTATCAACCAAACTATTTAAACTATTACTGATATCTTGGAAGAAGCCTGTCTTTCCGCTTAAATCAACATGCTTTGTAAAGTCACCGTTATTGGCCGCCTCGACCACGTCGGCAACTTCACCCATTACGGATTTTATTTGCGTCACAGTATTGTTGGAATAGTTTTTCAACTCTAAGAATGCGCCTTGATAGTCAGCCTCAATTCGCTGCGTTAAATCACCTTTTGCAATTGCGCCAAGCACACGAGTCACGTCACCTAAGCCCGCATTGCACGTCTTCAACAGCTGATTTAGCCCCTGACTCATATTAAGAGAGACACCGTCTTTCCCGCTTAAATCAATAGTCTTGGTGAAATCGCCACGCGATGCTGCACTCACAATCGTATCAATCTCTTCTTGTATGGCAATGTCTGAGTCACGTCTCGCAACAAGATTGTCGCGCATCTTCGCCATCGACTGACTAACCCCAGTACTGTTACGGTAATCCAAGTGGATATTGAAATCGCCCTCAGCAATTTTTTCCGCAACTGCCTGCAATTCAAGCGGGTCACCGCCTAACTGACGCAATACCATACGAGTCAAATATACGGTAATAAAACCACCAATGAATAGTGCTAGAATCGCTCCACCAACGGCCGCAAACTTAGCCCAAAAAGCAGTGCTCTTTTGCATTTCATTACGTTCGACAATGAGCGCGCTTTCCGCCGCCACAAACTTAGTTAGCACGCCTCGCATTTCATCCATGTATTGCTTGCCAATGCCTTGTTCAATAAAGTTCGTAACATCGCTTAAGATTCGCGTCACTTTATTCATTTCTCGTCGCGCATTAATTTCAGGCATAGCCGCTTCTGCTCGCCATGCATTCGCAAGCCCCTCAAGCCCATCTAATAGCGGTAAATGCCGAGCCGTTCTATTAGTGCTGCGCAGGTATCGACGCATCTCTTGAGTATGACGCTTAAAATCAGCCGTACCGTTCACAAAGGGCTCAAGTGATGCTTCTTTACCCGAGAGTAAAAAACCACGCTGACCCGTCTCTTGATTGACCATAGAAAGAAGTATTAGCTGTACTAAGGCTTTACCTTCGGCTCCTGTTAATTCCTCATTTAGCTTGGCGAGCTCGGTACGAAATCCGTCAAATTTTTCTTTCCCTACTGTTCGTGCCGATATTGTCTTAAAATTATCTGCAGCCAAAGCCCCGTCACTCACCTCTCGCCGATAGCTCATCGCAACTTGCACATGTAAGTTTTGCCACTTACCTTCAAGTGTTTCCACCTTATTCAAGAGCCCTACCTGCTTGGGATTATCCGCTACATGTATTTTCGCTTTATCTAATAAAGCTTCAAAATCAATCTTACCATTGTCATAAGGCTCAAGAAATGCATCTTTACCTGATACCAAAAAACCACGTAAGCCAGTTTCCATATTAACCAAGGAGCTGGTAATGCCATTACCGATATCGATCGCTTCGTAGGTATGATTTACCCACTCATTCGATTTCAATAACTTATTTAAACTAAAATATACCGTAATAGCGATTAACAGAATAAGAAACAAAGGAATACAGAATCCGATAACCAACTTTTTCTTTAGTGTCAAACCTTCAAAACTGATCATATATAACTCGCTTAGCGATACAACAGGCAATTAGTTGTTAACTGGATTTAACAACACGATGAGACGCATAGTCACAATGATTAAAGCATAGTAAGGTATTCAGAATTTACTAAGAAACTACCTTTAAAAAAGTACAATTTATGGGCTATACCACACTAACCATGGAGGTATAAGGATATACCCGTTCATTCTTACGCCTCCCTTCGCACGGCTAAAAAACAGAACTCAGCTCTAAAATAGAGATAAACTTTGGCCGCTTATATTCCAAAACAAAAGGCGGTATTAGCGGTATTAGCGGTATTTAGAATGGGGCAAGCGGGACTTGGATTAAGCAAAGGAAATGCAGATGGAACAAAAAAGAAAGGTTTAGCTTTAAAAATCCCAGAGATGTGGCACCAAGGTCAAGGTAATAAGCGCAACAAGTACACTTAAAGGGAAGCCTATTTTTATATAATCAGTATAGCGGTACTGACCAGGACCATAAACCATCAGGTTAGTTTGATAACCCAGGGGGGTCATAAAACTTGCAGACGCTGCAATCATAATAGTAATCGCAAATGGCATAATCGACACATCCATTCTATCGCTATAACTTTGTGCAATCGGGAACATTAAAACAGCTGCCGCGTTATTTGTAATGACCTCAGTAAACACAACCGTTAACAGATAGACTATTATCAAACCCAGCATTGGGCTTGCAATGCTTTCCGGCATTAGCATATCAGCAATGGCCTTAGCTGCGCCGCTCTCATTCATGGCAACACCTAAAGCTAAAGAGGCCGCAATGACAATCAGTACTTGTAAATCGATTTGCCGCCGAGCTTTGGAAGCATTGACACAGCCGGTTGCCAACAAGGCCCCTGCCGCCAAAAATGCAGACTCAAGCAAGGAGGTGAGGCCGGTAAGCGTACTAATAATCATCAGTAACAAAATCCCCATTGCCGCAGGCGCTCTATCATGATTTGGCAAAGTGGAATTATTTAATGGGCTTACTAACAAAAAGTCTTTACGAAAGCGATACTGCTCAACAAACTCCATACTGGTTTCGATTAGTAAAGTATCCCCCACTTTAAACTTTAAACTGCCTAGCTTGCCGGGTTGGCGCTTACCTTCGCGTGAGAGCGATAAAATAACGGCATTAAAACGTGTTCGAAATTTGGAGTCCTTAATTGTTTGGCCTATAGCAGGAAACTCAGGCCCCAACACCACTTCAACGATGCAGCGCTTGTTGTTAGCGATATCCAGCTTGGCCATATCGTGATCAGCGACGATAAGGCCGCGATTTCTACGCAATTCAGTCGCCAACTCCGGTGCGCCAATAAAGACCAGTACGTCGTCTGTTTGAAGCGTCCAGCTTGGATCGATGGCAACCAACACCTCATCGCCACGAATAATCTCCATTAAATAGCCCGAGTTCAGGTTCCTTAAACCGGCATGGGCAATCGACTTACCGTCAAGCCCCCCGTTTTTAACCACTGTAAACTCGACACAATACTCCCGAAACTCGCTCACCTGAGTTGCGACACCGCCTCGATTAGGCAAAAGCATATCTGCAAAAAAATACAGATATACGGCACCGCACAAGGCTATTGGCAGACCGATAGCCGCAATTTCGAACAGCCCTAGATGTATATCATATTGTTGTTGCAATAAGCCATCGACAATTAAGTTTGTGCTGGTGCCAATTAAGGTGCATAAACCACCCAATATAGCCGCATAACTTAAGGGGATAAGCAGTTTGGCGGTTGAATAATTGAGCTTGTCGCCCCATTCCTGAACAGCAGGTATAAACATGGCAACAATAGTGGTGTTGTTAGTAAATGCGCTTAAGAATGCTGTAGGGAAAAACAAGCGTAACTGTGCTCTAGCAACCGATTTTGGTGTGCCCAATAAAATACTCGCCAGCCACGAGACTGCCCCCGTCTCAATGAGCGCGGAAGCGATGACGTAAAGCGTTGCGATAGTGATCACGCCCGGATTAGCAAAGCCTAGTAAGGCCTGCGCAGGCTCTAGCACGCCAAACACTATTAGCATGGTAAGCGCCGCCATAAGCACTAGATCGGCAGCGATTTTGTTCCAGACCAAAGCCGCTACAACAAATGCCAACACAGCCAGCGTTAGGTAGGCATCAAATGTCATTGTTTTGAATTCATTGGTTTTAAATACATTGGTTTTGAATACCTTGAACTTGCATTATATAAATAGCACCGTTGACTGTTACGCACAACAACGCGCCGTTTACCCATCGGGTAAACGGCGCGTAAATCAGCAATATTGGAAGCAGCGTGGATTAAGACGTCACTTATTTAACCGTCATTTATTTAACCGCTATTTGTTTAACCAAAGGTCGGATTTTTCGGCAGCAACCACAAAATAGGGGTTCAAAATATTATCCTTCGTATTATAACGAAGCGTCTCTTTAGTCTCCCAGTTCAACACAATGCCACCGGCAGCCTCTACTACCGCTTGCGCTGCGGCCGTATCCCACTCGCTAGTCGGAATCAGTCGAGGGTACAAGTCTGCGCTACCTTCAGCCACCATACATAGCTTAAGCGAGCTGCCGACTGAGACAAGATCGGCATTGCTAAAACCCGCCATAAACGCGTCGAAGTCAGCACTGGTATGTGAACGGCTGCCAACAATACGCCACTGACCGTCAACGGTAGGTAAAGCCGCTGGTTTAATCGGTTTAACTTCGCCTTTACCACAACGCTTGAAAGCACCTTTGCCCTTCTCACCATAGTAAAGAATTTCTTTAACTGGCGCGTATACCACGCCAAACACCGCTTCGTGGTTGCGAATTAAGGCGACGTTTACAGTAAACTCACCGTTACGCTTAATAAATTCTTTGGTGCCATCGAGTGGGTCAATCAGCCAATACTGATCCCAGGACTTACGTGTCTCCCAAGGGATATTAGCATCTTCTTCGGATAGCACAGGCCCTAAGTCCAAGGCCTCTAGCTTCTCCACAAGAATATTGTGCGCCAATTTATCCGCTTTAGTGAGAGGCGAGTTATCTTCCTTCTGCTCAACACCAAAATCATCTGAATGATAGACCGAGAGTATACCCTCACCGGCGAGTTCAACCGCCTCGATTACAGCTTCTAACATGGTTTTAGTTCCTATGGGAAGAAATAAGCGCCACAAGCAAAAGCCTATGATGGCGCCAAATAAGTGTAGGTAGATTTAAGAAATCACACCGTATTCTTTTAATTTACGCAGTAAATACACAACAATCTGATCGACGCTCATCTCAGAGGTGTTAATTATAATTTCTGGATTATCTGGCTCCTCGTAGGGAGAATCGATGCCGGTGAAATTGCGAATCTCACCCGCTCGCGCTTTTTTGTATAAACCTTTAGGATCACGCCGCTCGCACACATCCACGGAGGTATTCACATAGATCTCAATAAATTCGCCCGGCCCGACCATCTGGCGAACCATCTGGCGCTCACGCCGGAATGGCGATATAAACGAGCTTAATACTAGCTGACCTGAGTCAACCATAAGCTTGGCAACTTCGCCGACGCGACGAATGTTCTCGACGCGATCTCGATCACTAAAGCCAAGGTCTGAACACAAGCCGTGACGAACGTTATCACCATCAAGTAGGTAAGTGCTATAGCCCATAGAAAACAGTGCTTTTTCCAAAGCGTTCCCAGAGGTCGATTTACCCGACCCGGAGAGGCCCGTAAACCAGAGCACGGCGGGCTTCTGGCGGTAACGCTCGGCACGTACAGATTTAGTTACCTCCATATTGTGCCAAACAACATTCTCCCCCTTTATTGCGTGCGCGACCATACCAAGGCCTACGGTGTTATTGGTAAGACGATCGATAAAAATAAGATTACCTGTATGACGGGATTGCTGATAAGGGTCGACAACCACGGGCTCCGTTAGCTCTAAGCGACATCGGGCGATGCCGTTGAGCGCCACGCTATCAACAAGCTGCCGCTCTAAGGTATTCACATCCTGCTGGTACTCAATGGCACTTACCGCGCCAGAGATCTCGGCAGTACCGATTTTGATGTAGTAATTTTTGCCTATCTGCAAAGGCGTATCATGCATCCACACAACATCGATATCTAAAGCGCCAGCCGTTTGAACCTCATCGTCAGCGGCGACGATCATATCGCCACGGCTAATATCGATTTCATCCTCTAAGGTCAGTGTAACCGCATCACCTGGCAGCGCTTCAGAGAGCTCGCCATCATAGGTGATAATGGCTTTTACTTTAGAGGTTTTGTTTGACGGCAAGGCTTTAATCGCTTGACCCGGCTTAAAAATACCGCTGGCAACCGTGCCACAAAAGCCCCGAAAGTTAAGGTTTGGCCGGTTAACATATTGCACGGGAAAACGCGCCACTTCAAGATTATCGTCATGACTTAACTCAACATTTTCCAGTAAGTCGAGCAAGGAACGGCCGGCATACCATGGACTGCGCTCGCTTAAATCTGCGACATTATCCCCGTCGAGAGCAGACAGCGGAATAAACTGAATGTCGGGAACATTGAGGTTTTCCGAAAATTTCTGATAATCGGCTGTAATCTCATTATATTTCTCTTCAGAAAAATCAATGAGATCCATTTTATTGACGGCAATAATAAAATGCTTAATCCCCAATAACGAGCAAATAAAGCTATGCCTGCGGGTTTGAGTTTGCACACCGTAACGCGCATCAATCAGCAAAATAGCCAGTGACGCGGTCGAGGCCCCGGTCGCCATATTGCGCGTATACTGCTCATGCCCTGGGGTATCAGCAATAATAAATTTGCGTTTCTCTGTTGAAAAATAACGATAGGCAACATCAATAGTGATGCCCTGCTCACGCTCGGACTGCAAACCATCGACCAGTAATGCGAGGTCGATTTTCTCTCCGGTCGTGCCATGGGTTTTACTATCTTTGGATATCGCGGCGAGCTGATCCTCATAAATCATTTTAGTGTCATATAACAAACGGCCAATGAGGGTGGATTTACCGTCATCAACGCTACCGCAAGTAATAAAACGTAATAAGTCTTTTTCTTCGTGCTGCTTAAGATACTGGTGGATATCTTCTGCGATTAAATCTGATTGATGTGACATGGCTTCCCCCTAGAAATAACCTTCGCGCTTTTTCTTTTCCATCGATCCGCTTTCATCATGATCAATAGCGCGCCCTGAACGTTCTGACGTAGTCGTCAGTAACATTTCCTGAATAATGTCAGGTAAGGTCTGCGCTTTGGATTCCACGGCACCGGTTAAGGGGTAGCATCCTAGGGTTCTAAAACGCACCCACTCCTCTTTAGGCGTTACGCCATTGAGCGGCATGCGATCGTCGTCCACCATGATTTTCATACCCTCATATTCAACAACAGGTCTCTTTGCCGCATAATAAAGTGACACAATCGGAATCTGCTCTAGATAGATGTACTGCCAAATATCTAGTTCTGTCCAGTTAGACAGGGGAAAGACCCGAATTGACTCGCCTTTATTAACACGCGAATTAAATAGATTCCACAACTCTGGACGTTGGTTTTTAGGATCCCAGCGATGGTATTTATCTCGAAAAGAATAGACTCGCTCTTTGGCACGGCTTTTTTCTTCATCCCGGCGTGCGCCCCCAAAGGCGGCATCAAAGCCATACTTATCCAAGGCTTGTTTAAGTGCCGTTGTTTTCATAATATCGGTGTACTTAGAACTCCCGTGGTCGAAGGGGTTAATATTTTGCGCGCGCCCCTCTTCATTGGTATGCACAATAAGCTCCATTCCGACGTCTTTAGCCATATTGTCACGAAAGCTAATCATCTCTTTGAACTTCCACGTGGTGTCCACATGCATCAAAGGGAATGGTGGCACACCGGGAGCAAAGGCTTTTCGGGCTAGGTGCAACATGACGGAAGAGTCTTTACCGATAGAGTAAAGCATCACGGGGTTATCGAACTGGGCAACCACTTCACGGATGATATGTATTGATTCCGCTTCGAGCTGCTTAAGATGAGTGCGACGCCTGTCGATAACGCTCATAAAACCAACCTCTATTACTAGTCATTAATGAATAGATGAATGAATGGGAAAATCTGTCGAGTTCGGCTATCTAGGATAAGATAGGATACCGCGCAATTATAGCAGCTGAGGGCTGGATGTTTCGCAATGATAGAAGCAAACGGTCAGCTTTTCTATGTCCGTTCGTCGGCGATATCCGTATATAACTTCATAACAAGTCGCACTTAAAGCTCTAAGCCCTGCCAGGGTCTTACCATATTAACTAACGAACTAAGCCATTAAGGGATCACATATCTGCATTGTGATTCTACTTTTTTACATGCTTTTTATGTGAAACCCGGAAATGATCTGATATCATTTTCGTATTCACCACAGATTTCCCCCAGCCCACTTGGAGAACCGCCTTGAACTCATCCGTTCCTCACATGCAAAACACCGAGGATGCCGGCGTCAACCCTTTGTTCGCCACGCACCCTATCGCAGGCGAATACCGCCCTCCGGTGATAATTGTTGGCTTACCACGTAGCGGCTCCTCTTTTTTGAGTCACGTACTGTCGCAGGTGCAGAACTGGTATGTTTTTGATGACTTATATTTGTACCGCCATGCCAAGGGCATTGGCGCGGCTGAGGGCAAACTTACTCAAGAGCAGCTTGAGAAGCTCATATTCATGCTTGGCTGGCAAGTTCGAGCACGCATTAATTTCCCCAAATTTCATGTCCCCGACATCCCGCTGGACGATGTCGATAAAATGGATGAAGCCTTACGCCAAACATACAAAGATCGGGACGTCACATGGCACGAATTGCAACATGAGTGGCTAATGCGCCTAGCCAAGCATCATAATTGCGAGAATTGGGGCTACAAAGCGCCTCAAGACTTTATGAACCTAGACATGCTAAATGAAGTCTACCCGGATCTTAAGGTCGTGTTTTTATATCGTGATCCACGCAAAGTGATGGCATCATTTAAGAATATTACCGCTGACAACGAAGATGGCCATCCAGGCCAATACCACCCCTGGGTATACTCTCAATATTGGAAGATGGCACTAAGCACGCTTAAACAAGCAAAAGAGACGCTCGCCAACGAAATCCTCGAAATCAAGTTCGAAGACTTGGTATCCGAGCCGCAAGTAACCGGTGATAAAATTGCGAAATTTCTCGGCGCTGAAGTCACCGGCGAAATTGAGGTAAAAAAACCAAACTCTTCTTTTTCAGACAAAAAGCGTCAAGGCATCACGCCAACGGAGACGTGGATATGCGAAAAAATTGCGGGCTCGCTAATGCGAGAAAAGGGCTATGCCGATAGCGATAAACCGGCGCGCTTTAGAATCATTGATATTCCAGACCTCATCTACATTTGTTTTCGATTTACTTTTTACCAAATCATTCGTGTTATCAAGGATCCTGACGCCTTAGTCTCGATTCGCACTTATATGGGGTCATTATTTAAGAAAACTCACTAAGACTCGATAAGCAACGCAAGGTTATTCGCTTTTAATTTAGCTAACATTAATAACTAATAACCTTGCAGTATCCCTACATCAATCATTAGATTCCGCTAGCTTAGCTTCGATCCATTTCTCGACCAACGACTCCAATACATACAAAGGTACGGCACCGTGCTTTAATACAACGTCATGAAATTCACGAATATCAAAATCGCCTACCAAAGCCTCACGAGCCTGCTTACGCAATTGCAGTATCTTTAACATCCCTACTTTATACGCTGTGGCCTGACCGGGCATGACTACATGCCGCTCAACCATTTTGACAATATCTCGCTCAGGGTTAGGTGTATTGTCACGATAAAAGGCAATAGACTTTTCACGATCCCAGCGCAATGCGTGAATGCCAGTATCCACCACTAAACGACAAGCGCGCCAAAGCTCCATCGACAAGCGCCCAAAGTCAGAATAAGGATCACTATAAAGGCCTACCTCCTTCGGAATATACTCGGCATACAAACCCCAACCTTCGGTATAAGCGGTGTAATGGCCATTGCGACGAAATTTCGGAATATTTTGCAGCTCCAGAGCAATCGCAATTTGCATATGATGCCCCGGAATTCCCTCGTGATACGCTAAGGCTTCCATCTGGTAGATCGGCATTTGCCGCATATCGTATAAATTTGCATAGTAATAGCCAGGCCTAGACCCATCTTCAGCGGGCGGATTGTAAAACGCTTTACCGGCGGCGCGCTCGCGATACGCCTCTACAGCCTTAACTTCTAACTGGGTTTTCGGTTTTACATTAAAAAGCTGATCAAGCCTATTTTCCATACCCTCAATCAAACCACGTGCTTTAGCGAGATACTGCTCTCGCCCCTCAGCGGTGTCCGGATAATAAAAGCGCTCATCATCACGCATAAATACCATAAATTCTTTTAAGCTACCGTCAAATTTAACCTGTGACTTAATTACCACCATCTCCTTATGAATGCGCTTAACCTCCTGCAAGCCGATATTGTGAATCTCGTCTGCCGTCAAATCCGTGGTGGTCGTTTGCTTCAATGCGTACGCGTAAAATTCATCACCGTCAGGAAATTTCCAAACACCCGCGTGTTTATCCGCCGTTTTTTCATGTAAAATCAAATACGCTAATAGGCCTTGATAAGCCGGTAATACTGATGTTACTAAGGCATCTTCAGCATCAATTAACAACTGCTGATGAAGTTCGGCACTCATCACCGCCTGATCATCTCCAGCTAAATTATGTAATTTTTGTTTAATATCCGCGAATAAATCACTATCCTTTTCACCTTGTTTAAACGGTGCCCCCTGCATAATATTTTCAAGTGTTGTAATCACGTCAGGGTAAATAAATTTTGGCAAACTAATGCCATGCTGTTCACGTATTTTAAGCGCGTCAATAATTTGATCGAAGCTAGCGGGCAAGGCACTTAAGCGTGCGATATATGCACGAGCATCAGCGATAGACTCAATAGGATGCTGCCCCATCAAAATGGATAGCGGCTCTGTATGCTCACCCCACATTTGATTAATTGGGTAATTATAATAGCGCCACCGATAATCCGTTAGCGAGCGCTCAAGATCGGCCTGCATAAGCTGATAACTTAAGTGTGTATTGCTATCAAACAAAGTGATATCAAGTGCCTGCAAGCGCCCCAAGCGGAGTTTAGTCAGCTCATGACTTTGCGCTGCAAACGATTCGGTATGATCATCCCATTGGTCATTATTTGTTTTTCGCCCCAACCACGCCTGAGTTATTGGACTACGCGCCACCGCCTCCTCAAAGAGCACATCAAACAAAACGTTGGCTCGTTTAACCGCATCAGCTGCATCAGAGCCTATTGGCTGTGATTGCGACTGTAACTGTGCTTCATTTTCTTCAATGTGATCTGACTGGCAAGCGAACAAGCTAAAGGCAATGCCTAAGACAAGACTTAAGGTAAGGTTTAAGCCTTGAGGAAATGAAAAACGCCGCATTAACATGACAATGATTCCTATAATAATTACTTAATTAACAAGCGCCTTATAACTTATAAACTATCTATTTCTCGTCGTAAATCGGCCTTACCATCGGTAACAATCGTCTCCAGTGTTTGAATTCGCTCCTCCAGAGCCTCTAATTTATCCAAGCGCTTCGACAAGGCTTGTATTTCCGTATTTTTCACTTCGCTTTTACTTAAAAAAACCTTCACAATACCACCTAACACGCCTATTGCGACGATTGACACAACCATTTCAAACGGACCCATCGTTCTCCTCCTTAACATTTGCAGTAAACAATTATACCAAGGCGAGGTGATGCCTAAGTGAGCACGCGCCATCACCTCAAAGACCATCAAAGCACTATCAAAGCGCACAACTTAACCCTTGCCTCATAAAACAATGTTACAAAGCAATGCCATCAAGTAATTTTATAAAATGGCATTCAATACGAACTTTGCTCTCTGTTAGATTAAAAGTCCACAAAAAGTGCATTCTTAATCATATTATTCACTATACAATTTCAAACCCCAGCCCCAATTCGCGCAAAAATCGTCTAACATTATTTGTGCGTAGAGATAAAATTTAAAATACATGCACTGAATTACGGGGACTTATCAACGGTGACCAACATTACCAGTAACTTACGGCATCAAAATGCTGCCATACTCATCATGCTCAACAAGGTAAATGCCCTAGGCAATACTACCAACGAGGGACTCGCAACACTATTCGAAGCAAAGGATATGCTGCTCTCGCACATCACCAAAGAAAACAACATCCTCCACCCAGCGTTAAAACAAGCCGCAAAGAGCGATGCCCATATCGACAAAGCCGTATCCTATTTCCTTGAAGAAATTGAAAAAACCAGCACCATTGCGATCAACTTCTTTGAGAAATACCCTAAGGGCGGGAAAGGCCTAAGCTTCGCCTCTGACTTTGGGCGACTACATGCCGCCTTACTGCAACGCGTACGTATGGAAGAGCATGCGCTGTACACGATATACGAAGAGCTACAGGTAAAAAAAGTCAGTTAATCACCTACCTGCAACATAAACAAAACGCTGTACCTCTATATAAGTTACGTCGCAATGCGTATTACTGCGCCCCTCTCACTTCACTCAGCACTGATAGAAAATCCACGAAACTCAAATTACACGCATAACTTACACCCACAAAAAAGCCCGGAGCCAAACAATGTTGACTCCGGGCTATTTTTACATCAAAAACTTACTTTACATCAAAAACTAAGTGCTTATTGACCCCAGAGACGGTTCAATATGTTGGTTTTTCTAACGTCAAAGTCAAGCCATTCACCCCAGCCACCCGTGTTGGAGATTGGATCATATGCATGACCGTACCAACCACCAGTATCGCCAGACTCTGGGTTCATTCCCCAGTAACAACCTTGAATGTTTTTATCAACCATGTAATCAACAAAGGCTTCTTGCCACTCTTGATCAACTCCTGGAGTAATGTGACCACCCCAGAGCGTACGATCACCGGAAGAGGCGTTGGTTGGCCAATCCATGTTGCCACCGAACTCACCTATAACCATGGCGTAACCTTGAGCACGTAGGTAACCGAAGTGCTCGTCCCAGCTTGGAATTAGCTTCGCAGGATCAATAACGATGTTACACAATTCAGCAGCYGCTTCGTCGCCACTAAGGCCTTCACACTCAGGCTGCGCAACAGCATCCATAAACATAGGCTGAACAAATACAGACGGTCCATAGGTATGCGGAGACAGTACTAAACGCTCCTTAGGRATATCGATTGGGTTAGCCGTAAACCCAAACATGTTTTCACCCCAGTTGGGTGTAGTCTCTGGATCACCGTGAGGTGTCTCACCTTTACCAGCGATTCCGTCTTGATTATCGTGAGAGTCAGAAACCCCCTCAACAAATACCAATACGTTTGGATTCACCTCGTTRATAGCAACATAAGCCGCTTCAGTAAGTGCTTTCCAATCCGCCCAAGAGTAATCCCATGGCTCGTTGTATACGTCGATACCAAGAATGTTACTTACACCAAGCTCTTCTGATAATCCAGCAATCTCTCTAAGGTTATCAAGCCACTTCTCTTCATCATACGCTTGAATGTTAGTGACGCCATCAGGGTTACCTGTGGCCGCACATGAGCTATCTTCACGCAAGAAGTCATAATCTAGACGGCCAACATCAACATAAGGTGGGCGAGCATCGAGACGACCCGCTCGCCAGCCAATGTAGTTTGAGCAAGCATGAATATCGATGATAAGTTGAAGGTCATTTTCATCCGCTAACTTAATGAAATCCACTAACTGTTGACGCGCATTTAGCGCAATAACGCTTGAGTGGTTTTTCAAGAAAGGCGCCATACCTTGTGGATCAGTCGCATCAAGAGTTTGAGGAGCAATTGGTACACGAAGTACGTTCATCCCCATGCCTTTAATTTCGGTCATGGTTTCCTGAATAGTACGGCCAGTAGCACCCCAAAGAGTATTACCTACGTATAATTCCATCGGTGCGCCGCTTGGGTTAACCGAATCAGCTGATGGCTCATGACGACCTTCAAGACCAAACCAGTTGCCACAATTTATAGGCATTACGGTACCGTCTTTGGTGATATTACCAGTAGCATCTACACGGAAAACACCAGCACCGCCACCAGAAGTAGAGCTTGAGCTAGAAGACGAGCTGCTAGAGCTTGAGCTGCTACTCGTAGTGCTGCCAGTGCTGCTTGAGCTGGAACTGCTTGAGCTGCTTGAGCTAGAAGAAGTTGTACCATTACAACTACTTACGAGACTCCAAGTAGAATCGCTGCCAGGAATAGAATTGGTGTACCAGTTAGCCGCATACAAAGAATCTTGATATACGATTTGATCGCCGCCTTCCGCGTGATTAAATGGACCACCTGACCAATCTTGTGAGGTCCAGTTTGGATAAACATTAACGCCAGTACATGCATTAGTACCACCGTTAGAACTGCTTGAAGAACTAGAACTACTTGAAGAGCTAGAACTGCTTGAAGAACTAGAACTACTTGAAGAACTAGAACTACTTGAAGAACTAGAACTACTTGAAGAGCTAGAACTGCTAGAAGAGCTAGAAGAGCTAGAAGAGCTAGAAGAGCTAGAAGAGCTAGAASWGCTAGAACTGCTAGAAGAGCTTGTYCCGTCACAAGCACCAACTGAAGTCCATGATGCATCACCACCCGGGGTAGTCGTGGTGTACCAATTTGCCGTAAAAAGGGTATTTTGGTTTACCATCTGCTCGCCGGGTTCAGCATGGTTTAGCTGTCCGCCACTCCAATCCGCAGAGGTCCAATTAGGATAAACGTTAACACCGGTACAATCAGCTGCTTGCGCGCCGGTACCGTATGCAGATGCAGCAATCGCAAGGCCAAGTCCCGCCATTAAGCGGAAGCCTTTTAGATTTGTCTTTGTCATATTTAAATTACTCAAAACTTTAGTTAGTATTATTGTTTTTGTTGCGAACTGCATCTCATAAAACTGACTTGAGCACAAATCGCAGATATACACATATATAAGCGCATAACATCCATGAAGATGCGTTATCAGTATTTTTTATTTCGCTATTATTTCGACTGAAACACACTAACGCTCTACAGGTTAAATAGAAGAGCGCGTCCTAAAACGGTTAAATTTACGGCAACAAAAGCAGAAAATTCAACTGAATTTAAATTGGTTTTTAGCTGGGAGAGATTAGACCCGCTCACAAAAAGCACAGCCCGATATTATAATTATTTAATATGGTTTATCCCGCTAAACAATATAACGAGGTAACCTATATGGCTGGCTCAAATGTTACCGCCTTTTCCAGATAGCGCATAGATAAATGAGCAAAAGATTATAAATTACCCACGAGCCACCTACTGAAAATCGATACTTCCGCTAATCCTACAGGAAGGACTACATCACAGTAGTCGACCCCCTACAGCCCGACGATGCAAACCCTTACCCTCAAAACCACAAAGCTCAATTTACAGGCATAAAAAAACCCGGAGCCAAACAATGTTGACTCCGGGTTATCTTTACATTAAAGCTTACTTTATATCATAAACCTAACTGCTTACTTCGCCCAGAGACGCTCTAGCAAGTTAGTTTTTCTAGCATCAAAGGCTTCCCACTCACCCCAACCACCAGTATTAGAGACTGGATCATAGGCGTGACCGTACCAACCACCAGTGTCACCTGATTCTGGGTTCATGCCCCAGTAGCAACCGTCAATGTCTTGATCAATCATGTAGTCAACAAAAACTTCTTGCCACTCTTGATCGATTCCAGGAGTGATGTGACCCCAGCGAGCTCGGTCACCGTCGCTAGCTTGATTGGGCCAATCCATGTTTCCACCGAATTCACCAACAACAATCGCATAACCTTCAGCTCTCAAGTCACCAAAGTGCTCAGCCCACCCAGGAACCAAACGAGTCGCGTCGATCACCATATTACAATCAAGATCACCAGCCTCATCACCACTCAAACCTTCACATTCTGGTTGCGCAGGATCCATAAACATAGACTGAGGGAATACCGATGGGCCATATGTATGTGGCGATAGTACAAGCTTAGATTTTGGAATATCCAAAGGATCAGCAATCATACCAAACAAGTTCTCACCCCAGTTTGGATTGGTCACAGGATCACCGTGTGGCGAATCACCAACCGTCTCTGGGCTACCGTCTTGATTACCGTATGAATCAGATACACCTTCAACGAAGATAAGTACGTTCGGGTTAATTGCACTGATTTCAGCATATGCTTCTTCAGAAAGCGCTTTCCACTGAGCCCAAGAGTAATCCCATGGCTCGTTAAGAATGTCGATACCAAGGATGTTGCTTACGCCTAATTTCTCAGACAAGCCCGCAATATCTCTCAAGTTAGCAAGCCACTTATCTTTATCGTACGCCTGGATGCGTGTTACGCCAGCAGGGTTGCCGGTTGCAGCACAAGAACTATCTTCACGTAAGAAATCATACTGATCACGATTTTTATCTACATATGGTGGACGTGCGTCGAGTCGACCGCCGCGCCATCCGATGTAGTTAGAACAAGCGTGAATATCGACGACCACTTGAATATTGTTTTGGTCAGCCAATACGATGAAATCTTCCATTGCTTGACGAGCACTAGCGTCCCGAACATCAGGGTGATTTTTCAGGTTAGGCGCCAGACCCTGTGGATCAGATTCATCCAAAGTCTGTGGAGCGATTGGTAGTCGAATAACATTCATGCCCATGCCAGTAATTTCTGTCATAGTTTGCTGCTGAGTTCGACCAGTACCTGCGCTACCGTTAGCCCAGAAAGTATTACCAACGTAAAGCTCCATTGGTGCGCCGCTTGGGTTGGTAATGTCCCTTGAAGGCTCATGACGACCTTCTAGACCAAACCAGTTACCACAGTTAATATCTATCTCGCTGCCATCTTTAGTGATCTTGCCTGCAGCATTTACACTAAATACACCAGCGCCACCACCGGAACTCGTTGAGCTAGAAGAGCTAGAAGAAGAGCTTGAGGTGCTAGAAGTGGAAGATGTGCTAGAACTTGAGCTACTACCGTCACAAGAACTTACCATTGTCCAAGTAGAATCGCTTCCAGGAACAGTGCTGGTGTACCAATTAGCCGTATACAAAGAGTCTTGGTATACGATTTGATCGCCGCCTTCAGCGTGATTAAGCGGACCACCGGGCCAATCTCGTGACGTCCAGCTTGGATAAACAGTAACACCAGTACATACGTTAGTGCCACCGCTTGAACTGCTTGAAGAGCTAGAACTACTTGAAGAGCTTGAAGAGCTTGAGCTACTTGAAGAACTAGAACTGCTTGAAGAGCTAGAGCTACTTGAAGAACTAGAACTGCTTGAAGAGCTAGAGCTGCTTGAAGAACTAGAACTGCTTGAAGAGCTAGAGCTGCTTGAAGAGCTAGAACTGCTTGAAGAACTAGAACTGCTTGAAGAGCTAGAGCTGCTTGATGAACTAGAACTGCTTGATGAACTAGAGCTACTTGCTCCGTCACAAGTGCCAACTAAAGCCCATGATGCATCACTACCAGGAACTGTTGTGGAGTACCAGTTTGCCGTATAAAGGGAGTTCTGATTTACCATCTGCTCGCCGGGGTTAGCGTGGTTTGGCTGTCCGCCACTCCAATCCGCAGAGGTCCAGTTAGGGTAAACGTTAACACCCGTACAGTTAGCCGCTTGTGCGCCTGCACCATATGCAGATGCAGCAATCGCAAGGCCAAGTCCCGCTACGAGGCGGAAGCCTTTAAGATTTGTATTTGTCATATTTTATTACTCTAAACTTTATAGTTAGCATTATTGTTTTTGTTGCGATCTGTGGATCACAAGACGCGAGCACAAATCACATATATACGTATATACACGTATATAACATCCATGAAAATGCGTTATCAGTAGTCTTTATTTCGCTATTGTTGCGACTGAAACACACTAACGCTCTACAGATTAAATAAGAGCGCGTCCTAATACGGTTAAATTTACGAAAACAAAAACCGGCAAATTTAACTGAATTAAACCTAATTACATTTAATTAAACCCAATTAACTTTAGTTATTAATGGGGGAGAATAGACCTCTCACAAATAAGGTACAGCCAGTTATTATAATTATTTACTATAGGCTACCTCATAAAACAACCTAAAAACATAACCTATATGGTCAACACAAATACTACCGCTTTTTTTAGATTCCGCATAGATTAACGAGCAGATAATTAGAGGTTCGTCATAGATTTAACAATAAAAACTGATATTTTTATTGAATTACAGATCCACCTACAGGCGAGTAGTTCTTGCCTTACACGGCGGGAGTGAGAAGCCTTACAGGGATGAAGTGTAAAGCCTTACAGGATAAGCAAACCGCGTCAAGAATAGACGCCAAACAGATATTAACCGACAAGCAATATCACAGCAAAACATCTCAATATTGAGCAAAAACAAGCCCACCAAAAAGGCAATTATATAAAAACAATAAGGCAAAAATAACTGGAGAAAAAATAATCCGCTAAACAGAATCAATCAAGAAATAATTGCCGCAATTACCCAAACCATCGCTAGCAATATGCGGCTGACTTAAAAGCTCCCTTAAACCCAAACCATTATCGATCTGCTGAGGTAAAGCAACTTGCAACTCCGTAAGCATGCCCGACTTGCACCTCAGCACTAGACGCTGGTAGCTCCCGCCCCCAAAACTCCCTTCAAAAGCCTGCTGGAATTGCTGACGCGAAACACGCTGACCAACATGAGCCGCAATAAACGACTGCACAAAGCTTGACTGATTTATCTCACCCAACAAATTTAGAGATCTTTTGTAATAGCCACTCTGAGTCATACCACTACAAGTACCGTGCTTCCACCACTCATGGCGCTGCAAGCAGGTTCCCGCTTTTGCACTGGGCATAACCCGCTCTAAGGCCTTACGCACAGCACCGCCCAACTGGAGCGCCGGATAGTCACAAAAATTCCGAGGCGATACCTTAATTTTTCCGCAGCTGCCATAATTACGGCCGCAAGAGCGCCTATTTGGCCACAAGCCATGCAAGGTAAAATGTTTTGCATCAAAGCGCTCTGCAGTGAGCGTTTGACACTCCGGCTTACCTCGACCATAAAGTTCGCAAAAAGCACTCTGCCAACTTATCGCCAATACATTCGAGTCAAATTGTCCGGCAATATCACAAGCCGCCCTATTGCTTACTGGCGTAACCGCACCACCGTTTTCACGACCGCAATCACCACTCACCCAACGCGCAGGACTACGCTTTGCCGATGTCTGCACTCGCAACCAGCGATTTTTTGTCGCTGCATTTCCGCGAGCCTCAATAATAGGGTAACGACGATCGATTTGAGTATGTAGATTATCAGGGTTGGTTTGCTTTCTCTTAGACTGATACAGGTCACAGGATCGAGTAGCAATGAATTCGTCAACAGGAGGGGATGCGTAAGAACCGGTAGATACAAAACAGAAAAGAATAAAAGAAACAATAAAGACAGGATTAAAATAAGTAGCCATAAAGACCGCCTCGCAGCTGAAAAAATCTAATTTCAACTTAGTATAGATGGCATTCCATCGCCCGGTCTGCTTGTTTTCACTCGTTACAAGTAACAGTTAATACACTACAAATTAACCCTTACTTTTGAGCTATTGCATATTACAACATAACTTACAGCACAACTCCCTCTAAGCCCCTAATACTCTAATCGCTCTACGCCGCATTCGGGTACAAGTTTGAACCCAGCTCCATGAACTGCCTTGCATATCGTTCCGCAACTGCAATGGCAGCACAATTTATAATATCAAGATTGCCTGCATGTGCTGGAATCCAATCCCCCTGACCACGAACCGCAACTTCTACCCGTAAAACTCCATCTCTGTAACTAGGGGCTCTATGCAAAGTAAAACCTGGCACATATTGCTGCATCTCCTGAATACGCCGACGCAAGGGCTCATATAAGCGATCAAGATCACACTCAGGAATAACCGCTGTAATAACACTAAGCATTTCACGACGACCTGGCGCACTATCAACATCTAATACGACATTTACGTTTTCAACGCCTGAGAATTGGGATATTGCATTTTTAGTCGTGCTGTAATAGTCATCAATGTTTGCAATAGTCGCAGGACCGATGGAGTCTGGCGTAACATAGCTATGCAATTTGACACTTTGCAAATTAGGGTAAACACGCGCAAGCACTTCAAAAACGGGGATAGAAGATTGCCCACCACAAGTTACCATATTCACATTAAGCTCATTGAGTACAATGTCGTTATTAAGACAAGGCACACATAACGAACCTACTCTTGCCGGGGTCATATCAACAACTTTAATACCCTTAGCTGCCAAAATAGGGGCGTGTTTTCTGTGATGATCTGCCGATGTAGCGTCAAAAACCAAATCTACGCAATTCAAATCTCCTGTAAAAGCGTCGACACTTTGAGTTGAGGTGGGGATTCCTAACTCACGAGCTTTTTGAATACCTACAGAATTCTCATTTCGACCAGCAAACATTACACAGCGCAAGAATGGTGAACGCTGAGCTTTAATTAACAAGTCAGTACCAATCTTACCAGTCCCTAAAATACCTACTTTCACTTTATCTTGAACGTTATTCTTAGAATAACCCCCTTTCTGTTCCATTCTAGCGGAACCTATTAATCCCAACATAATTGCCTCATTTCAGAATTTAAGCGTTTACTTGTTTTATATATATTATTTTTTTATTTTAAATATTTCCCTTTCCCCAATACTGACCCAAAATAACATGCCTTGTTAAGTGTATAGCGACCAAGTGGGGTAGATTCTATGTGAACCAAAAACCAAAATCAATAGACCGCAATGTTCTAACAAACAGAACCAATAGAAATAAAAGTTCAGAAAAAACAGGCTTGACTCTACGATATTTTGCAAAATCACATCGATCAAACAACGATCTAACCACCAAAATGGCGCCCAATTCAACATACACAATCGGCAAAGCACCCTTAACAAGACAAGCATAAATTGTCGAATTTACTTACACCCCAAAAACGCATATACAAGCTCGAAGCATATCAACAACATAAGGAAATTCTAAAAAAACCCTTAATAACGAGCCTAAGTATTCAAACCCCGACTTAGGTAAAGCCGAAGGCGCGCTTAGCAGGAAGACATAAGGAGACGATATTTTTTACAAAAAGGTATAACTTCGAACACAAATCGCCCAAAAAACGCTCAACCTTTCACCCAAATCGACAATTTGGCGCGCAAGTCATTAACATAGAAACAAAAAAACGCGC
>NVXL01000052.1 GCA_002746115.1 Alteromonadaceae bacterium | reverse complement strand
TTTTTCAAGAGTGCCACCACGAGCTAGGTCACAATGTTAGTTATGACCGCTATCACCCTAACCCAAGCGGCAGTGTTTGTGCCGGTCAAAAAATGGCAGAGTACATTGCCGCTAGCAACGCTAAAAAGTGGTAAAGCCAAGAAAAGGACAATAGGCAAAGGAAAGCGATGACACGAGCTTACACGTCATCGCTAAGAAGAGGTTGTTACGATAATTTCAAACACCTAAACCGCTTATGCGTCAGGGCGAGCCGGATGGTATTCCGAATATTTCTGCAGCAATGGCAATAAGCGGTTGACCGTATCTTTACCCACATTTTTTGTCAGTGTTTGATACTCTTTTTCAACCAGTGGTAGTAATTTTTTATGCAACCGGCGGCCTTTAGCACTTAGACGAATTGTCTGTGCCCGCTGATCAGTTTTATCCGCTTTACGAATAATAATTCCATCGCCACTCAAACGCGTCAAGATCCGCGACAGACTGGGGCTTAAGATACAGCTATCAGTCGCAAGGCGTTGCGCGTTAATATCCTCTGAGTCTGATAGAACACGAATGACGCGCCATTGCTGTTCGGTAATTTCATGCTTCGCCAGAATCGGTCTTACACAAGAAACCGCGCTTTCACGCGCCTTCACTAGGAGCAGGGAGAGTATTTCATTTTCTTTAGGCATCGATAAAATTCCTTAACTTTGTAACTTATTTAAACAATGGATAAAACCCACATAACCATTTGAGCGGCAGTACGGCATACAATGATGATTCTCGTGCCATTATCAAACCAAGTTTGCAGGGTTTCGTCAAGTTGATGTTTGGTTCTCTTTCATCATAGCCAAAACCAATTGAATGTGTTCACGCGTTCACTACTTCTCTTAAACTATTACTTGCTAAGCCTGCCGCTTAGCCAATGAAATTATGATATAGGATGCAAACAAGGTAACAAAAAGCCATTACAACACCGAGCAGCCAACACTCAAACCCCAGAAAAACCGAGGCCTGCAGAGCGTTTTTGTTTATTCATATGAAAACTATCCTTATTGTCATAATACTTACAACAAAGACTAATTTAGTAAAACAGTTAAACTTTTGTAGAAGCCTGCACCTAGCTTATTCAAACAAATTAGATAACACGACAGACTAATAACAAAGCAAATAGATTGTGAAAAAAACATTACGTTTTATCCGGAAAACGTTTTCCGGATAATTTTGTTAATGTCAAAATGACAACAGGGTCAAAAAAACGAAGGCTATATTGATAAGAGATACCTTGAGAAAAGTTACATTGATAAAAAATCAAACCCGGACAGATGGACGTCTTTTAACCACCTGTTAAGCAGGAACCCTAATAGCATCAAAGATATTTATTCAGATTTAGAAACAAACCACCCGCTAGGCAATTGCTAAGAAATGCGTTGCGAGCATACACTTTAAGCATAAGTGTAAGTATGAATTGGAAATGTGAACATAAATACGAGCTTCAGGCATAAGCTTCTAACAACAAGCTAGAGAAACATGTTGCACAGATAACTCAGAAGTGGACATTAAAGAAGCAATTACGAGAGAAGCCCTAGGGCGGACTACAGGGAATGATTTTGGAAGGCATGCTGCTGGAGGCATTCGCACAGAAAACGCCTCCAGCAAGCTATCAAGTACCGTTAAGGATAGTCCGATCAACAATCGGCTGAAATGCCACATAGTTGTCCAACTGACCCGCAGTATTCCCCAAGCCCTGAACAAGGTTATTGTCGACAAACAAATCAGCAAACTCCCCTGTCTGCCCGTGCAAGGCCATATAATTTAACATCACCATCTGCACCAACTGATTAACATTGCTCGCAGCCGGGCTAGACGAAGTCTCCACATCACCACTGGGGCGCATATAGCCAAGCTGCTGATGCGTCGCCTGCTCTTCCACGTCTGCACCGATAAGCTGCGGACGGCCGCCAGGGTTGTAAACCAAGAAGAACGCTGCACCGGTACCCGAGTTATCTGAAACCCATACACCCTTACCACGGCCTGCACCATCTTGAGTCATGCCATTGCTAGACAAAGAGCCATCACTATAGACATAGAGCATTAGTGGGCGCTGCTTGCGATGAGCGTACTCCAAACACCCCCCCATAACACGACCTGCTCGAAAATCTCTAGTCTCACCAGTAGATCGACTGCCATCATGGTAGTCAAACCCCCCCATTGCAATCGTGCCGGCGCCAGCATACGGGAACAAACCATTCGGACTATCTAAGACCAATTTCATGACCGACGCGGTTTTCTGGAACTCGCGATCACCCAGACCTGCGGCATTATCGCCTAAGGGGTAGATATCCGTAATATCAGTATCGATTGCAATATCAAGGGCACTATTATTCGGGTACGCAAAAGCCAAGTTTGCGCTCTCGACATAAGTACACTCAAGCTTGTTGCGAAGCGCCGCATCCAAGCCATCCCCCAAACGCGGATCCATATTGCGAATTTTTTGATTACTGATACGAGAGACAGACTCCATCACAGCAACCACCTGATCGTTATTCAAACCATCAAACGAGCCGACATCCACCAAGCCCGTCACATCGGAGCCACGATCGACTTTTGTTGGCGCAACATCGTTATTAATAAACTGTGCTGGCGCCATAGAGTTTGCGCCAGAAACACTGTTACGCGAGCCAATAAGTGCCAACAACTCCCCCTTGGCACCCGCCAAATTAATCCCATACATAGGGTTGTGTGGGTTATTACCCGTATCGTTCTCAGACCGCGCAGGAATCACAGCACCATTAATATTAGCGGCAGCCTCAGGTGACAGTTTATCCAAAATGCCTCGTAAAAATGCGCTATCCGAATGAAATGCCAAACCTAATGTCGTATCAGTGTGGTCGCCATTACTCGTGCCTGTCGCATTACTTTGCGCACCACCCGCCTCATTAACTCCTGGCACCATATCGCCAGGCAAGCCCTGTTTAGAGTAGCCGGCGGTACTTAAAAAATCGCGCTGCCCACCAGCTCCGCCAACCAAGACATTGGAGCCAACCATGTTAGAGCCGCCCGCGAGATCAATCGCAATAAACGGGATTTTTTGGTTACTACCCGTGATATCACAATCTTGAATATCTTGAATTCGCGCCAAAATATCCGGCGACAAGTCCGCTTGAGCCGATTCCGGAAGCATCAAGCCGCCAAATACCGAGCTGCCTATAACAGCGCCAGAACCAAGTGAGAAGCCCTGGGCAAGAAACTCTCGTCGAGTACGGGGGCGCGCGTGATCCGCATGAAACAGCGGTGCATCAACGTGCTTGGTTTGTGTCTTCTTAGTCATAAATTGCTCCCGCTCCACTATTGTAACAAGGTGGTTGCACCGCCCAAAGAGGCAGTACATACAGCTGTGATAATCGTTGTGCTCGGGGCGCCTGTCATAGCGCCAATAAGAGCGTGTAATTCGGCACTAACGGCCGCTGCATCCGGTTGTGAAGCCAAACCTTCATTGACAATTAACGCGTCTAATAATGGCTGAATCACATTGTTTCGCCCGATCTCACTATCCAAGGCCGGAGCATTGAAATCTAGGCCGGGATAAAACTGCGCGCGCAAGCCCGTATCGGCACTTAGCCCAGAACAATAGGCTAGCGCCAGCTGCATAATGCCGGATTGATGCGAAGCTAAAAACGCATCCGCGTTTTCGCTAGGTGGTAACTGGCGAATAACTCGACTGTATGTCTCAGACACAGAACTCGAGCGGACACCGGTCACCGCCGACATACTGGCGTTAATCTCGCTAAATACGCGCAAACCAACATCCGCTTGAACCGGAAGGTCAACTGGCGCAGGTAAATCTGGTACCTCATCCGCTGGGCGATCAAAAATCACCCCACCAAACTCCTCAAAAGTTAAAAAGAACTGATCATCAGCCGCCCCATCTTCAACACCAATAATGGTGCCGCTTGGCGTTCCAACCAATGGCACACCCGTTTCAGAGTTATAATTGCCCGCTGTCACCGTCATATCCACATTGGAATATAACTGCCCTACCGCTACCTCTTTGCCATTAAGCCCAAGGCGCATCCCTTTTATGCGAATATCTCTGCTTGGCACCGCATCACGATCTAGGCTGATAAAGAACGGCGCATTAAATTGATAACTGAAATCATCAAAAACCTCAGTTTCAAACACAATATAGGCATCGGCAATGCCCGCAGCAGACAAAGTCCAATCGACGAGTGACTCGTTACCTGCGGTAATTTTATCTAACTCTGATTGAGGCAAACCAATGCGAGACACGCCAAATAACATAAAGTACTTTTGGCCGACACCAACATCGAAATTCGCAACAATTTGCTCCTCAGTGAGGATGCGATTATGTATCGCCAAAAAGCGCACAGTGCCTTGCCATTGCTGCTGGTTATCCACCTCATTACCAACCGCAAATGCAAAACCATCGTCCCACTCGTTTAAATCACCGCCTAGCGTGTCGCTAGCCGGATCATCCTGAGCAACCAACTCACCATTCACAAAAACCTGTCGACCATCAATCACGTCGTAATTGACCACGACGTGCTGCAGGCTCGCTTGCAAAACTTCATCCGCAGAAGGGGTCGACAGAGCCGGCGAGCCGTCAGCGCCAGTATTTGAACTACGACTTAAAAAGTCATAATCATAGAGCGTCTGGCCAAGCATAAAGTTAGCCTCATCTGATCCGCCCGCGTAAGTCACAATCCTTGCAGGACCTTCCTGACTCACGTTACCAGGAATCACCCAAGCCTCAATTGAATACTCGCCGGTAGCACGAATCAGGTCATAAAGCTTCTTGCTCGACGCCGTATCGGCCTGCGCCTTACCGTCGATAATTCGAATACCCCAAGATCCAACCCACTCAACCTCATCGGTAATATTAAGGTTTAACAAAGGCTCAACTCCGCTGGTATCAAATGCTGTACCGCCTGCCCCCTCTTTGAACTGGTACACGGCAATCACGTTAGTCTCAACACGCCCACCGCTACTGGCAATAATACCGTCATCGAGCAAACCTATGGCATCACTGATTACCCACTGGGGGTCAACTTCCGCAGGCGGAGGCACCAAACCGATCATCGCCTCAATGGCATCTTGTATTTCTATACGGCTATAGACACAGTTAGACGACTCAGCACCCGTAGGGTCAGCCCAGCAGTTATGCTGTTCTTGCATACGCTCGACAAAGCGAGAACGGCTCGGGCTAGACAAATCAATCAGTGTTCTCGCGGCCTGGTAAGCGTTATCCACATTGCTACTGGCAAAGAACGGCTGCTGACGTGCAAGCACACCACCTTCAGAATGGCAATTGACACAGTTGGCTTCTCCGGTCACTAAGGGGTAAACCGTTTGGGCATAAACACCGCTGTCGCCGGGGAGACGCAAGCTGGTGCCTACATTTTTAACGTTGGGAGGCGTTAAAACGATAACATTGGCACTCGCGCCGGATGCCGTCGACCATGCAGAGATAAAACGCTCTACCGTATCGGCACAGGCTTGAGCATTAGCCAACCAGCAGTTATGGCCAGTACCCACTTTTTCAACAAGTCGCGATAACACTGGCGCCTGTAAATCAACAAGGTTTAGCGCAACGCTATACGCCAAGTTGACATCATCAAGACGCACAAAAAACGGCTCTTGGCCGAATTCCTGATTGTGACAAGCGCCACAGCGGTTTGAAGCCGCGAGATTGTCCCAGACATTTTCTTTAAAGCGTTGAATATCATCTGTTTGTGCTGGCGGCCCTAAATAAACCAAACTGCCGTCACCCGGATCATTTTGCGAGGTATTAATTGTACCTTCCGTCGACTGCCCACTGTCGCCAACACAGCTCGCTAACAAGAACATTAAAGGGAGCAATACACACAGCAAAAACACAGATCTAAACATACGTAACTTAGTCATGGTCTTAGTTTTAATTTTAATTTTAGTTTTGGTTTTGGTTTTAGTCTTAGTCACAATCACTCTCCTTTACAGTATGCGGCTGAACGCGCAAATACACGCTTGAGGTTGTAACCGTTGCCCGTAAAGTCCGTCAACAAACTCGTAATTTCGGCCCTATCCGCAGCATCTTGCGGCTCGCGCAAGCATACGGTGCTAAAAGCTCTTGCGACATGGCATTGCGCATAGGCGGTAGAATGCGACATCTCTTGCAACATTGTGGCAGCGCCGGCACCACGTCCGGGCAAGGTCGGATCCCAGCCTAAATTAACGTTTTTTCCTCCGCGCCAATAATTCGCCCAATCATCATTGGGTGTAATAAAACCATTAGGGAAGTTACTGTCGTTATTGAAATATTTAGGCTGAACAACACCGGGAGTGTACTCAATTTGACCATTATCGCCCGTAGGGTCACCGTCAGCATTAAAGCTATAATTATGATAAGCAAAGGCCTGTGCCATAGGATCTTGGCCACTGTGGCAACCAATACAAGAATTTAAAAATAAACGCGAATCTCCGCCTGGGCTACGTGAAATATCTTGGCGAATACGATCTGCTGCGCGCGTGGTATCGTGAACCTGTTCAAGATCGACACACATGTGATTTAACAAAGTAAAACGGAAATTCGCGCGATTAGTGCCAACAATAAAAAACGCCTTGGACGCAGCTCTTGACGTAATCACACCTGCCACAGCCTCAGGCGGTAAGCCTGTTAAGCTCGACTGTGGCACCGCGATCAAATCATCTTTTAAACTGATGCCTTGCGCTGAGCTACGCTCCAAACCCGCTTCGAGCTGAACATAATGGTTATTGCTCGATAAAGAATAGGCATCAACACCACTCAAACCATCTCGCCCGGTGTAGAGCACGTCGGCATATAATAACTCCCGAAAATCACGCTCATCACGAACGAAGCCTATCGCAGTCGCTATATAGTCATTTAACGGGACGAACACATCGTGATCACGATTAGTCCACGGCGCAGCCCAATTTTTAAGGGTGACGTTATAAAAATCATCCGAGTCACCGAGGTCAATCGCATGCAATGCCGCTTCAAAGCCCGCAGCGTCGCCAAGAGCTGGATCCGATAAAATAGCCGTCATTTCACTTAAGGTTTCAAGTGTCGGCGGCACCCCCGTTAAGCGGTCATGGATGCGTTTTGCTTGCTCTGCGGCACCGGCATACGCATTGACGCCAACCACATTTAGAGCGAGGAATAAAGCAGCGCAGCACAAGCTTGACCGGCCCGTACGCTTTTCATTTGTTAACTTTTTAGATCTACTCATGGAACAACCTTGCTGTTAGTATGGCTTTAATATGGTTTTAATATTGTTTTTATAAAAATCTAAATTCAGTAAAATAACGTCAAAATCCACCCTACAAATCACGCGCAAATGTGACACTATACGTCATGCATTTTCACAAAAAGTGACACTTTGCGGCAATTCGTATGCCGCTTTTTGTCACCCGGTCAATTAACCTCTTTTCTTCCAGCGAATTAATCGGTTTTTAACCAGTTCCGCTCTTTTATAGGTTTATAAAAGGCAGAAAGCATACCGACTTGTTCAGCTGAACCTCGTATCGGCCATATTTGTTCTGGTTATGAGAGATCGGTCATACTTCTAGTCAAGCGAGGCTAAAAACCTTTCCTAACGATGAGCTTATTATGTTAAGTGCGACCACCATGATATCTGGCTATATATTGCGCTAAGCCGCTTATTTCTATTTTTATTCGCCATCTATCTGTTAAAGTCCCGCCTAACCACGATGCATATTGCAAGGCCTTTTTTAAAGTGCCGACCAAAACCACGACTCTCTCCCAAAAATATAATTTAGCCGCGCCAAACATACAAACCGGCATAAGTCTTGTTTAATGATATTGAATAATACCGCCCGCAACTAATGCGTTTGCACAAACCAACTTGAGCGAGTACAGCAAGTGAATACCTTAGCCAACTCAATACGCAAGACCAAAACTGCCCTATTAGCACTGAGCCTCGGCTTTGCCCTATACGCTTGTGACGCCACCCAATCAGACAATGACAACGAGCCACAAGTGGTAAGCAACGACGGTGGAACAGGAGACGAGCCGACCCCATTACCGGATATTGTCGGTGAGCGCGAGTCACAAGATGCGGATCCTGTCGCCATTGACTTTCCGATCGCCTATATAGCTAGACCACTCCCCCGAGAAATGGACGAAGATGTCGAAGGCCTGCAGGCGCTTGTTCCGAGCGATGTGCTTAACCCACTCACTTTCAACCCCGGCGCACGATTGGTATTTAAAAGTCGCGCCTCGGTCACCGCTGAAACCACCATCATTTCAGACGCTGCTTTTTTACCAGTGCCAATAGAGGATGATGAAGAAGCCCCAACAGAAGAAGCTCCGATAATTGACCCCGCTACATTACTTTACGACATCAGAGATTTAAACGTCTCTGCCGATGGCAGTAAATTAGTTTTTGCGATGCGCGCACCAGCCGACCCAGATGCCGGTGACGACGAGCAACCCACATGGAACATTTGGGAATACGACCTAGAAGAGGAAATGCTCAGCCGCTTTATTGAATCCAACATCGTAGCTGAAGCGGGCGAAGATGTGCACCCGGCCTACCTGCCAGATGGCAGTATCGTATTTTCATCCACACGTCAAAGTCGCTCCAAGGCCGTCCTCTTAGATGAAGGTAAGCCCCGGTTTGCAGCTGTTGCCGAAGGCGACGACGAATCGCATGCGCTACTTTTGCATGTCATGAAAAAAACACTTGAACGCGGCTTCGAGCTAGAGCAAATCACCTACAACCAAAGCCATGACATCCAACCAAGCGTACTCGGGAATGGCCGGATTTTATTTACTCGCTGGGATAATTTTTTACGTGACCGCGGCAACGACACCAGCGCCAACAATAACCGGCTTAGCCTCTACAGCGTTAACCCCAACGGTAGCGACCTGACATTAATGTATGGGTTTCACAGCCCAGACACCATCAACCCCACCAATGGCAACGCCTATATAAAGCCTAAAGAATTACCAGACGGGCGCATTCTTGTCTCTTATCGCCAGCGTGAATCTAACAACCAAGGTGGCGATCTAGTCGCAATCGACATCAACAACTACATCGACATCAACACGCCAATATTTAGCAACCAAGGTGCCACCGATCCCGGGCAGGAAACAATCACAATCAACCGAGTCATCACCGATGAAGTCAGTGCATCGCCGCACGGCTATTTCAGCTCCGCCCACCCACTCTTTGATGATACCAACCGCTTTCTTACCAGCTGGAGCCCCTGCCTTGTACAAGGCTTCCAGCTCGGAATTTATGTCCGTTCTGAACGTAATCTCGACACTGGCGAAGTCAACAATACCCGTGAGCTGATCAACGCTTTCGGTGAATTTGTTGATCGCAATGGTAACCGTCTCGAACCAATCCCCGACCCAGATGCAGATCCAGATGTAAACCCAGGCGCCACGATAATAGAAGTCGTCACCGTTGAGCCTGAAGAAATCAGCGCCTTCCCGTGTAATGAGGACACCTTAAGCAACCCAGACATCGCCTTGCCGACACCGCGCTATGGCATCTGGGTCTACAACCCTAACGATGGTACCCAATCCCCCGTGGTACTTTCACGCGAAGAGGTCATGTACACAGAGGCCGTTGTATTTGAACCCCGCCAGGCTCCGGACTTCATCCCAGGACCTGACCTGTCTGACAGCACAATCGCTCAATGGGCAAATGAGAAAGTCGGCGTATTGGACATCCGTAGCGTTTACGACCTCGACGGCTTTGACATTACCGAAAGCGGCATAAGCACGATGGCTGATCCCGCACAAACCCCTCCAGACAGTCGCCCCGCACGTTTTATCCGAATATTAAAAGCGGTATCAATTCCCCACGAGGATGAATTTGAAGTCGATCTTAACCTCGCCCGAGGCCGAAACGGTCGTGCAGTTAAAGACATTATTGGTTATGCGCCAATCCACCCCGATGGCTCAGCCATGTTCAAAGTCCCCGCGGACGTGGCCTTCTCACTCAGCATTGTTGACGGGAATGGCCGCCGAGTCAGCGGCACACTTGGTGCAGAGCATCGCAACTGGCTCACGCTTCGGCCAGGCGAGCTAAGAACCTGCAATGGCTGCCATGCAAGTGCAAGTACCGCGCCTCACGGCCGTAGCGACGCACAAGCCGAATCGATCAACCCCGGCGCGCTCGCCGAAGTAGCATTCACAAACACCCGGCTTCTAGATGAGTTCGACACACCCCTTGGCCCACCCCTAGTTGGTGGAAGCGATGAGAGTGGTGTAAGCGGCGAGACCATGGCGCAATACTTTGTAAGGGTTAAAACCACTAACGACCGCGACCCCCTCACCCCCTCAGTGGACATCGTTTGGCGAGACGAATGGACGGACACCAGTATCGCCGGATTAAGCCCCGGCACCAACCTATCGATGCGCTACGGCTCAGAGCAAACTCGCGGCCCTGACGATTTACAAACCAAAGCTCCAGTCTCCTTAGACGCTTGCCTAGACGGTTGGCAAAGCCAGTGTCGAATTACCGTCAGTTATGAAGAGCATATTCAACCCATCTGGGATCGCCCTCGTAGCCGGATTAACGAGACCGGCGCCACGGTCAATACCACCTGCTCCTCCTGTCACAATAATCAGGATTCCGAGGGCGACCCTCAAATTCCAGCACCGGCAGATGCACTGGACTTTACAATACTGCAACTGGACTTATCCGCCTCTATCTCACGCGAAGATGATATGGATTATTACAGCTCTTACGACCACCTCTTTGCAAACAACAAAACCTTAATGCCCAACCCCCTCAACACCACTCAGCTAATTGACGCCACCGCACGCAACGTAGACGAAGATAACAATCCGCTATTTTTACAAGTACAGCTCGAAATTGATGGCGTAGAGCAATTCCAAGCGCTAGATATCAACAATGTCATCGTGCCCGCACCTGCTGACACTATGGACGTGACTCTGACCCTGCTGCTGGAGGATCCAGACGATGAGAATTCCTTGATTCCATACTTAACTGACAGGCTCGATGCCGTTGGCAGTCCCATCCCCGATTTTTCTGGCGATTTAGTCCGCAGCGCGCGCTACCTCAACGACCGCGGAGCCAACCAAAATGATCGTTTTTTCAGCACTTTTAGAAATGGCGACCTAAATCATCGCGATCAACTCTCTCCAGTTGAATTAAAGTTGATTTCAGAGTGGCTAGATGTAGGCGGTCAGTATTACAATGACCCATTTGATACCCTAGACGACTAGACGCTTAAAAAACTATTAACATGACTGACATAATGGCCGCGCCCAACACCACTATCGGCGGCTCTTATGTATCAGAACATTCGGAGCCAGTGCATTAGGCGCCACTAGATAGTTAACACAATAAAGTGAAACAATAACGGACAATGGAAATAGGTGTAAACGCATCTTGACGGTTTTAACCAAAACTTATAAATCACACTATGCTTTGCTGTTCGCAATACTACTTTGCGCACCAGCAGTGCAAGCCAAAGGCTGGTTTAATATAAAAGCTCCGAGCATTAAGCTTTCGGGTCTTAATCCATTCAAAAGCGAAGGCGTGCACGTCATCATCACAGATCCATTTGTGGATGTGCGCACAGGCCCCGGCCGAGGCTTCCCCGTTTTTCATGTGATTGAAAAAGGCGAACAGGTTCATATCTACAAACGCCGCAACAACTGGTACAAACTCAAAACCAACAAAGACATTGTCGGGTGGGTAAAACGCGACCAGCTCAACAACACCCTCAGTCCCGACGGTAATCAAATCGACTTCAGCACACCCGGTCAGCAAGATTACATTAGCCGACGTTTCGAAATGGGCATGCTCGGCGGTCAGTTTGAAGGCGTAGACGCCTACACCACCTACCTCGGCTATCACCTCACGCAGAACATCTCCACAGAGCTGCGTTACACCGAAACTTTTAGCCAAATCGCTAACAACAAAATGATCACGCTCGCAGCCTTACACCAGCCCTTTCCTAGCTGGCGTATTTCGCCGTTTTTTACCCTCGGTGCAGGTGAAATAAAAATCGCCCCAAGCTCTGACTTAGTTCAAAGCGAGGAGCGTGAGAACCCAGTATTGACCGTCGGCGGCGGCGCTTTTATCTACGTATCCCGACGCTTTTTAATGCGTGTGGAATATAATAATCACACACTGCTGACGCAGCGTGAAAACAACGAAGAGGTTGAAGAATGGAAAATCGGTTTCAGCGTATTTTTCTAACATTCGTTTGCTTAATATGCGCCACAGGCGTACATGCGCAGGATGACGAGAATACCGACGAACAAACCATACTCGATGCGGTCATAAAACCAGACATTGAACGTCGTAAAGTGAACGAAAGTAAAATCGACTCCGAAAATTTTGAAATCGGCGTTTATGCCGGCGTCCTCAGCGTCGAAGACTTTGGCTCAAACAACGTCAACGGGATTCGAGTCGCCTATCACATCTCAGAGGATTGGTTTATCGAGAGCACCTTTGGACAAAGTGAAATAGGCGAAACTAGCTTCGAGGCACTAAGCGGGACCAAGCTACTCACAGAAGAAGAGCGTCAGCTTGAGTACTTCAATGTCTCTCTTGGGGTCAACCTATTTCCCGGTGAAATATTCCTAGGCCGCAACTATGCCTTTAATTCCAGCTATTATTTGGTTTTTGGGGCAGGCAACACCCGCTTCGCCGACGATGAGTTTTTTACCTTCAACTTTGGCGGCGGATTTCGCCTTTTTGTCACGGATTGGTTAGCATTTCGGACGGATTTCCGAAACCACGTTATGACCCATAATATTTTTGGTGAAGACAAATCTATCCAGAACCTCGAAACCCATGTCGGACTTTCCATATTCTTTTAAAGAAAGGGTACACGTTATGCATAAAGTATTTTCCAGTCACACATTAAGCATCACACTTAAATCACTTGCGGCTTTACTGCTCGTATCCGTGATTGGCAGCAATGCCTTCGCAAAAGAGCTCAAAGGTCCGGCGCCGGACTTCACACTTAAATCTAACAGCGGTAAAAACGTACGCTTATCAGAACTACGCGGCCAAGTGGTCATGGTGAACTTTTGGGCCTCATGGTGCGGCCCGTGCCGCCAAGAAATGCCCGTCCTAGAAAAGCTTTATACGCGCTATAAATCTGCCGGATTTACACTCTTGGGTGTCAATGTCGAGGAAGATCAAAACGCCGCAGATAAAGTGCTCAAATCTACCCCCGTCACCTTCCCAATTCTTTACGATCCCGAAAGCTCGGTTAGCTCAGCCTATAAGGTCGACGCCATGCCCAGCACGATTTTTATCGACTGTGACGGCAACATGACCTATTTACACCGCGGCTACAAAGCCGGTGAAGAATCAAAATACAAAAGCAGAATCAAAAAGCTACTTAGGTCTTGCGGTCAATGAAAACACGCCGCTCAATAAACGTCAGCTTAGTTTTACTACTGACGTTAATGGCCTTATTGCAAAGCTGTTCTGGTATTAAACCTTGGGTAAAACCCTACGAACGCGAAAACATCGCGGACCCTATCATGGCCTTTGATCGGGATCCAATAGACAGTAAATTTATGTCGCACGGCTTCGGTAACCGCGAAGCCGCCATTGGAGCAGAAGGCTCAGGAGGCGGCGGCTGTGGCTGTAATTAAAACCTTACTGGTTAAAACACTAATGACCAACCCCCTAGTAATTGGCAAAGCGCTTTTATACCGAGTGTTATGTGCCTTGATTATACTTGGCAGCATACAATATCAGGCCTTTGCCGCCGTATTGCCGGAAGACCGCGCTGACTTTGCCTTCCATAGCTACGAGGGCGACAACTCCGAATTTAGAGGCCCTTCGGTTTTAATTCGTAAGCAGTTTGCCAACCGAGCCTCCATCTGGGCAAACTACTATGTCGACATGAATAGTGCGGCCTCCGTTGACGTAGAAACCCAAGGCAGCGCCTACACCGAAGAGCGCACCGAGATCAGCGGCGGTATCGACTTTTTACATGATCGCACCCTGCTTAGCTTAAGCGTCACCAATAGCAGCGAGAATGACTACGAGGCCGACTCAATCGCATTTTCATTAAGCCAAGAGTTTTTTGGCGATCTATCCACGCTTAGCCTTTCATATTCTACCGGTGAAGATGAGGTCTATCAGAACGTCCGTGACGCAGACCGTAACATTGTCGACCGCACACTCGAGGGCGAAGCGACCCACCAGCGATTTTCCTTAGGCTGGACCCAGATAATGACCAAAAGCTGGATCCTCTCGCTTAATGCCGAAGCCTCTGTCGATGAGGGTTTTCTACGCAACCCCTACCGAAGCGCGCGCGCGCTCAACAACGATAACTTTACCAGCATACCCGAGCTATACCCAACAACACGCAACAGCCAAGCCTACGCAATCAAAAGCATGTATTACCTCCCCTACCGTGCTGCGATACAGTTGGAATACCGGGTATTTAATGACAGCTGGGACATTGAAGCCAGTAATTACCAAATTAAATATATCCACCCCTTTGGCAAACACTGGATAACTGAATTACGCGTGCGCGCATACGAGCAAACACAAGCCGAGTTTTATTCAGACTTTCTTGAATTCCTTCCGAACGAAGAACAGCTCCAGACCTTGATTCGTGCGAGCGATAAAGAACTTGGTACTTATGACAACATCACCCTTGGTTTTGCACTAAGCTATGAAGTTGAAACCAAATGGCTATCTTGGTTCGACAAAGTTTCTGTCAATTTCGCTTACGACCGAGTCAGCACAAGCTATGATAATTTCAGTGATAAGCGCCTAGGCCAAGCCGTTAACGAAAACGATGGTCGACTGTTCCCAATCGGGACTGAGCCAGCCTTCAGTTTTGATGCTGATATCGTTCGGATGTTTTTGTCATTTTGGTATTAATACTTCCGCAGAACTGACATTTTTTCATACAAGCACGCTTCTCAACAAGTGTTCACAACAAGCCTTCCTTTAATTTTATCAAAGAGTGCAGTTTGCCATTTATCAAGCAATGACCACGCGGCACTCAATGAACAAGTTATAAAAAAACACATATCTTCACGATTAGTTATTTAAAGCCAAGCGCTTACACCTTGGCGTATAATGAGGTATCAACCAACGTTACCGAAGACCTCAGCAATAAGAGCCATAAACAAATCATATTAATTAGTTCAAGTTTTAAATAGGCTATGCCATAATATAAGGGCATTAGTTAGTTAGCCGTTAATGTTGAACGAACTATTCCGGTGCCCATTTGGGCACCGTTTTTTCCCCTCTTGTTCCTGCACAAAATAAAAACATCCCTGCATAAAATAAAAAACCACACAAAATAAAAAGCTACTTAAAGTTATTTTGTTATAACACTATTATGCTGTGGCATCGTTACAGCCATGTATATAAAGCTGTTATCACAAAAATTTCCCCGCTTTACTTTGCATATTTTTTAGACAATTCTACACTTAAGCCAGAATATCGAGACACCCTGCCCTAGGGTTTACGCCAATTTGAACTATCGAGGTGTAAGCATGTTTACCCGAACAGCCCAAAACAAAACCAAGCTAAACGGCATATCGACCACAAATGCCGTCAATCAACATATTATTAACGAAAGTTTACTCAACCAACTGGCGGGGCCAATTGGCTTAGGCTTTGACGCAATAGTCAAAGAAACACTAAGCGCCTCAATCGTCTCAGCGCAAACACACACAGTAAACGGCCATATGTACTCAGGAACCGATATGGACGTTGGAGCGGAAATAAAAACCCGCTCTTTTAGCCTTGGGTTCTCCTTACAAGTAGGTGATGAAGATATTGGTTTGGACTTTGGTTTTGAGCACCATCACCAAAAAACACAATCGGCACTACAGATTTCACTGTATAGCTACACGCAAAAAACCAACGGCACCACCCACCTCTCCCATGCAAATTTAAACGAACCCAAAAAACAGCAGAGTAGTTTGCAACAATTTTTGCACACCTATGGTGACTCCTATATTAGCGAACTTACCACTGGCGGATGTGCTTGTGTCGAGTACCGGTTTTATTGCCGCACAATTGATGAACGCAACGCATTTAGTAGCAAATTAAAAGCTGTCGTCCCAGTAAAAGGGGTGCCTATAAATACACAAGCGAATGCAAAAATTGCGAACTTAGCAACTGAAATGAACATACACTATTCCACATTTTTCGTGGTCAGTGGTGTAATTAACGAGCACCTTCCTAAGTTTTACACCCTAGAAGACAAGCTAAATTTTGTTGAAAGCGGATTCGCCCCCTTTCCGCTCGATAGACCCGTCACACTCAGTTACGCACTCACGGGTTACGAGCACCTCGAAAACTTTAATTCGAACCTCTGGATGAGTGACTTAGGAACAACGCCACTATGGGACACGGTGAAAAAAAATCGTAATACCGCCGAAAAAATTCACAACGATGCGGCCAGGTCAGAAATCATTAAGCGGCAAATCGAATGGGTTCTCAAAGTTTACCAACGTTACGCGCTCGCGTTGGCCGATAACGACAGCAAACTCAAAACGGTACAAAAAGAGGCTCAGGCTGATTTCGAGCGATATGACAAGCATATCCAGCGCTACAAAACCCACCCTCAAGTCGAGATTCAGCCCCTCGAATTTCGTAGCATATCCCATGGATACCCGAAGCTTGTCTACCAGCCCCAAGAAGGCAATCAACGAGGCGGTATCGGCGGTGGCGCCTTTGACGATGTACCCACCCCATTCAACCTAGAAATGCACATGGCGCGTATTTCACACATTCAAATGATTGGTGATGACAAGCTGCGATGCCTAATGATTGGCGTCTCGGTGCAGGAGGACTTTGACGAACCGGAAGTCCCACTAACCCGAAAGCATATTTTAAAACGAGAACGTGAACTCGGCATCTTAGAATACTTTTCTCCGCCGTATTGGCTAATAATGGAAGGCAACAGCGCCATTTGTGGCCGTGAGAAAATCACCTTAGACGAGTTCACCTTTGTCCACGGAGAGAAAATCGAAGGTAGACCCACGAACAAACTCACTCTAGCGCCAGGTCAAAAAATTGAAAAAATATGTGGTCGCAGCGGTGATCTAATTGATCAATTACACATTAAAGCCGCCGGTGCCAACGGTATCAACTCAGGCGGAAGCGGCGGCGATGTATTTGACTGGACGCCAGGAGAAAACCAATGCATTGTAGGGTTTAAAGGGCGTGCCGGACATGCAATTGATCAGCTCATCCCGGTATATTTACAGTTCTTGCCTGCCGATTGGATTTAAAGTGCTCAAGTACCGTTGCTCCTAAGTGACGGTGCTAAGGATAAATAACTCACCCGCTCATTAAACCCCATCATCGTTTTACGACTTTTACTATACGAATATATAAAGTAACGGTGCATTTTCTTTGATGGACTTAGATAGCTAAGTTCTAATATTTCATATTTATTAAACCGAAGTGTTGCAAATATTTCCTCACCACCTCCCCAGGATAAAACAACAGTTAAGGGCTTCCCAAACGACGGAGCATCTGGCAGAGTAAGCGTAAAATTGCTATGTACGGTTGGCTCTTTATCCCGCGAGGTTTTTCTGCCCGCTATAACACCATCGAACTTTTTGTGCAGTTTTAAAACACTCACAATGGACTTCCGGCTCGTTTTGACAAGGTCAGCGCTGTGTTTTCTATTATGTGCTATCACCTTATTCATATATGCATTGGGATAGTACATCAGCATTATGCCGCTACGGCTTTTATCCTCAGTGCTTACACGCTTTGAAAAGGGTAATACCCCCATAGCTTCAGATTCATTTCTACTATTGCCCTTACTGCTCGTGCTCCAAAAAAGTACGTCAGACTTTAGATCGGCCGGAAAGAGTCGGTTTGTAAAAGTCGAGCCATCGCACGGTGATGCCCGAAACAGCGCCTCCAACTTGCCGATATCAGGCTTAACAAAGCCATTGTATTTTTTCGGTTTACCATAAGCGCCAAAATGGCGTGTGAGCGCCTCAAAGCTAAATGTAAGCGCCCTACCCTCACAACGCGAGTTCAGCTTGTCAAAGTCCTGGCCAACCGGACAGCGACGCCAGGTGTGGCCTGTCACCTTATCGCTAACCTTCCCGTCTGAATGAAAAACGAAATTTTCATCGATAAACTTAGCACAACCCGAACTCGCACCCGAAACTTGTGCTGCTAGCTCGCTGGCCGAGTCCTCTACATTGTCAGCTTCTACATTGCCAGCTTCGACATTCTCCAAACTGAGACTGAAAACAAAAAGCACTGCCAATAGCTGGAATTTGATCATGAATGTAGTCGAACCTGCTGGGTTTATAGCGGTTTATTTAGGTGCGATTAGGCGCACAGCCCTCCTGGCACCTAGCGTATTCTATCAGGTAAACCGACGGACGCTTCAAGCAAGTCATACTCCAGGGAAACACCGACGTCGGACTGCGTTACGATAGGCTGAGACTAATACTAAAACCCCCAATCCTCCTCCACAGAATTTGGCATATCTTCATGACACTGATGACATTTGAAGGACTGTTGCTCAAAGTAATCGTGATCAGCATCACTGCCGCCTTTGTAAATTTCCGTCTCAGCAGGCAAGGAATGTGCAATGCCTTTATGGCAGTTAATACAGGTTTTATTGGTCTCTTGAGCATATTGGTGGATCAAGCCACTTCGACCTGATTGAATATCGGTTTCCATCGCATCAAAAGCATGGCAGTTGCGACACTCCCTCGAGTTGGTACTTTCCATGCTTTGCCATACCGATTCAGCCATTTCTAAGCGATGAGATTCAAACTTTTCCCTAGTATTGATCGTCCCCAGTATTTTTTGAAGCAATTCCTGAGTCGCGCCAATTTTTCTCACCACCATATGCTCCCATTCTTTAGGTACATGGCAATCAGGACATGTTGCCCGCACACCTGTACGATTTTTATAATGAGACGTTTTTAAATAATCTTGATAAACGTTATTTTCCATCTCATGACAACTGATACAAAAACTCATGTCATTTGTGACTTCTAAGGCCATGTTAAAAACCCCCCAATAAATGACACCTATAGTCATAAAGAAAATTGCAGCGCCAACGGTGCTACCAAATATAATTTTTCTTCTCAACAGCTTCTTATAGATATTCAACATATCAAACCGCCTGTGCCTCACTTGATGGAAGCGCTGTAACCTTCATGTACGGGATATAATGCCGATCAGTTGTCAGTATATGATTAATCAGCCAGTTAACTAGAAAGTCATAAATGCGATCGATAGCTTTGTCTTTGTTTATTTTATAGTCTGACATTAAGCTTTCTATTTTATCAATCATATCCAAATGCTGGCGTTGATGATCGTCAGCCTCAGGGTAGCTATTTAGACGCATCAATTGCTCTTCACGACCAAAGTGATAGGCTGTATAATCCACCACATTCTGTAAACATTTTTCAATTTCCACTTCACTAACCTTGTATTCGGTCGCCTTTTTGAACAGATTAATCAGTTGTATCAATTTTTTGTGATCATCATCAATAAGAGCAATCCCCGTTGCCATAGAAGCCTTCCAGCGTATAACATTTCTTTCGTTAATTTTTTTATGCACTAACGGTGTAATCACCAACAAAAAAATGATAACCCAAGGTAAGGGATGAGTAAGACCTAACATAAACCCCAAAAACACAGTGATAATTAGACTCATGATGACAATCGACAAAACGAACATACTTAATAGCTTCATCAATCTTTTCATTATTAACTCTCTATGGCTTGGCGATCTAGTTTGATTACTTAGCTTGGCTGCTTAGTTTGACGGTTTAAATCGCTCGTATCTCAATAGCATTCGGCAGGGTCACACAAACCTCACGACATAAACCACAACCAACACAGTGTTCGCTTTGAATTGAGGGTCGCTCACCCGCCCATATCAGCGCATTTGGAACAGGGCAGCTGCCTCTACAAGCGCCACATTCCGGCCCCATATAAGGCAAGCAGATATGTTTATTGATCACCACCTTGGCAAGCGGTGGGCACTCTTCCGGCTTAGGTAATAGCTTAGGTAAGGACTTAATTGGCTTTTCACTTTCAAGGTTGCCATCATCCTCAATTTGCGCGCCATCGTTAAGCCCATCCACCTCCTGACCTTCCGCAGTGACTATATCGACAACATTAAAGGCCAAGGCTCCATCATTACAGGCCCTTACACACGGCCAATCGCTACATAAGTGGCAGCCCTTGTTAAGAACATCCAAGGCTGGGAACATAGCCGTATCGCCCCTTTTATTACCAACACCCGGCGAAACCGAGAAAATCACCTCGTGCGGGCATGCCGCAATACAATCACCGCAGCCTGTACATTTATCTAAAAACAATTCAGGATGCGAAAAAGGTGGCCTGACCCAATTCTTCTGCCTGGGCTTGAACGTCACCTTTTTTTCTATTAAATCAACGCCTGATTTTGCCAGCTGCCTAAACCCATTTGTAAAAAAACTTCGGCGCCCTTTATCAATTTCATCAGTCATTTAGCTTACATTCTCATTGTCATCGGTTGAACCAACATCCATACATTAAACAGCGTCACCAACAGTACAAAGGTCAACATTGGCAGTAACTTTTTCCCGGCCATTGAAAATAAACGACCACCACGATAACGGACCACTTGAACAGCAATAAAAAAACCAGCAAGCATAAACACACCTTGCAAAGAAAAAAGCACACTTTCCGGAATCATCATATCCATGTGTCGAGCATGTTTTTCAGCCATACTCAATGGCTGCGCACCAACACCAAGCGGGTTCGTAATTAACTCACTCCAATTATTGCGCTCTCTAAAGAAGTGGCCAAAATTGTGCGCCATATGATACGAAAAGGCTAATGGCAATACAGAAAATGAAAAACCCGAAAAAAAGTGACTATAATTAGTCCGCGTAGCATCGACACTGATTTTTTTTGATAGCAGCACAAAAAATCCATAAATTAGCGATGGCACCATTATGCAGGCCACAAGCCCCACGCTAAAACTTATTAGCAGCTTGCCAGAATCACCAAATGACCTTGCCATAGCGCTCATCATATCTGGCCAACTATCCAGCATTGTAAAGCCATGAAAAACCGTCAGTGAGAAAAGTATCAGCATAAAACAGGCTTCATCGGTATGGGGTCGAGCCGAGACCATCACCTCATAACTAGGTGAACGCAGCTGCCATGCAATATTTTTTGATGGGCAACTTTGACTACAATTCCCGCAGGCCGTGCAGTAGGTATTTTCTTGCAGCCGCCCCATGACCAATTTTGTGGGGCACGGAGCAATTAAGTCAGACCCGTGATAACACTCTAATGATGTACAACTACGACACACATCCAAATCAATGGGTCGCAAGGCCACAGGCGAAAGTTGAGAGTAGGCACCAACGGTTCGACCCACCGGGCACATATAACGGCAAAATGCTTTACCCTCATACAAGGCTAAGCATGTTGTCGCAAGCACCACCATCAATACCGCTAAAACAGCGGTAGCATAGGGGCTAGATACAATACCTACCCCTAGTTCCAACCAAGTGAAACCAATAAACAATAGGCTTGCAGGCCATACGCTGCGCAATATTACCGGCACTTTTAAATGTAAACGAGTATGGCTGTTAGATCGACGCCAAAGGCGATGCTCGACTAAGCATGTAGCGATATTATCCCAGGGGCATATAGCACACCAAGCTGATCCGCTGAAGAGTATCGCGACGACAATTCCTGCCCACCACAAATTCCATGTGATCGACGTTGCAATATTCCGCTCGACGATTGGCGTCCCCCAAAGGCCGGCTGTCACGATGACAATAAAGACGAAAGCCACGAGCACTTTAAGAATAAGTAAGGGCAGTGTTTGAACAGATAAATAACGAAAAACACCCCCAATAAACGGAACCTTTGTTAAGGATAATTCTTTTTTCTCATACGACACCGGCGCCTTAGTCATCAAGGCCCATATTATGATAGCAAGCATAGCGGTGACAATTATCACCACCCAAAAAAGGGGTAAGCCTGGGTGTGTCATCGTCATGTCGAGTTTTTCTCTTTTTGAAATTTCGATCGCGCAATACGTTTTCTTTGAACAAGGTTCACACTAACCAATAATAGAATCAGCAAGCCCAACAAAAAACCGATAGGTCCAACTGCGGGCGCTTTACCGACCTGAAGCGGGAAATCTATCTCATAGGGCTCATCCCCCACCTCGAAGTAAGCACGGATGATATAAGAGCCACGCTCCTTAAAAACAAAGCCCTGCCGAAATATTCCGTCATCGACATTCTGAACGCCAATTTTTTCAGGCACTACAGGATCCCCTAAAAGGGGCCATCCGGAAAATAACTTATCATCAAGCACATAAAAGCTTACGGGAACACTGAGAATTGAACCATCATCAATTCGCGTCACATATAAATTGACACGACCCGGCTCGCTGGGTTTAGGAAACGCTGGGAAAATCATATAGGTAACGAAATAGTCCCCAATTTGAGTTTCGATCGCCATGCTCGGCGGCGTATTGGAGTCTTCATTTAAACTGTACGAGGGCCGACCCAAAACGTGGTGGGCTAAACTAGAATGACTAGCGATTAGAAAAAACAAGCACTGGAGTAGGACAAAAATTCTTTTAACTTTATTACTTTTCATTAACACGCTCATCGGAATTTGATCGATATTCTCGACTACAATACCCAGGCCCCTGATTATCTAGATCTTTAAGCGATACAACAAAGGTCAAAGCATCTTGCGGACACACCGCAATACAGGCCGTGCAGTTGTTACATTCTTGGCCAAAATCATCACGCATCGGGTTTAATGCAAATTCACATACCGCGTTGCATTTCTCACAATCGTTACAGGTTTCAACAACTCGTTGAATTCTAATGGGCCGAAACCGTCCAAGTAAGGAATATAAGGCTCCACCAGGGCATAAATATCGACAAAACCCCCGTTTGGATACAAAGATGTCGAACAGTAATGTCGCCATGAAAAACAAGGTGCCCCCTCCAAACCCCGAGAGCGCAATTGAAAAATAGATTTCCCTTCCGATTACGGCGGGCGGGTACAAACTTGCAAAAATAATGGTGCCCGTAATAGTCGATGCGATAATGCCCAGCAGCAAAATCAGATACTTTATCCGCCGATCAAACTTGCGATCACCGGTATACACTCCGATTTTTTTTAACCAAAGGGCAAAATTGGAATTAAGTTCATATAGAAAAGTAGCCGGGCAAATCCACCCGCAATAAAACCGCCCGAAAAACATCGTCAGCAGTATTGGGATCAGCCCCGTCAGAACAAAGGGCCAATACACTTCCAAACCCGCTGACATCTGCCCAACAATCGCAAGCGGGTCTGTAATTTTCAAGCCAAACAATTGCCCAGACCAAGTCGTGCCTTTGAGAGCATCGAGGTCATTTTCAGGGTCCATCGTAAATGGGGAGCTTAAGGCATGCATCGAATCGAACAATAACTTTTCAGATCCGTCAAGATTGCGATAAGCGCTGGCAGAGACGTAGTGCTGGTAAATACCTAACAGAGGAATCAGCACCAACATCAAAAAAACGAGTGTCAAACACACCCAGCGAACTTTATTAAGATGTCTAAATATATAAGGCCGTGACATTATTCGGCTACTTGAATTTGATGATTTGAACGTCATTATCGCCACTCCTACGTTCTTTAAGATGAGTAGCTTTGAGTTGACTCGCTAGCAGGTGATTAGGAATGACCTTTATTGCCTGAGGTATTTGAATGCAACTACGCTCACAGAGACCACAGCCTACACAAGCATCTAGGACTGTGGGTTGTTCCATATAGCCAACTTTAATCGCAGTATCCGCCAAAGGACAGGCGCGATAACAAACACCACAAGATTTGCCTTGATACGATAAGCATAACTGCTCATCTACTCGTGCCTTGCCCATTTCCACATACTGAACAATAGGTTCAAGTTCACGCTTAATGGGTTTAATGGCACCCGTCGGGCATACGTCGCCGCATTTCATACATAAAATGCAGGCCTTTTCTCGAGGGGTAATATACGGAGTCCCCATTGAGTCAGCGCCATTTTCCGATCCAAAAAATTTGATGCAATTATTTGGGCAAATCTCGGCACACTGATTACATCGAATACAACGCCCAATAAAATCCTTTTCTTTGAGGGCGCCGGGCGGGCGAAGATAGCGCTGCGTAATATGCCTGACTTTAAATGCCGCCTTCACCATTGACGACTTAAACAAGACGCTAGCGCTTGAAAGAAACCTCAATCGATTTAAAAAATTTCGTCTATTCAACTTTTCCATTACCTTAGCAAGCGCCAATACCCAAGCTCTAGCCCAATCCAAAACCCAAGTCCAAGTCTAAACCTACAAAAAGAAAAAAGGCACCCTTCACGTTCCCGGTGCCTTATACAATAATTTTTCATTACCGGCGATAAAACTAGTTATTTCCAGAAAAACTTTTTATCTCCAGAAATAACCACTTATCTCCAAAAACAAAAGTTATGTCAGTTTTTCGATTCGACAAGCTAGCTTCTTAAAGTCCACCTGACCCGACACCGGATCCCAGACTCGGCTCGAAATACCATTTGCTAACCACTTGTTCTTTTTGGGATCGGCGCTATCTGCCACCGATAAATTCCAAGGACCAAACATATAGCCCCGTGGCACACTATTTCGAGCTGGTTTAACAAGACTATCCGTGCCGCCAACTTGAGCTCGGGCTTCTAAGGACCCTCGCCTAGTAACCACTCGAACCCATTCGCCGTCTTTTATACCCAAATCTTTCGCGTCTAATTCATGCATTTCAACATACATTTCGGGCACTAAGCGCTGCGTTGTCGGGCTACGATTTGATTTTGCGGTATGGAAATGCTCATACACAACACCAAGCCCCATCCAGTAGGGGTATTTATCCTTGGGTACTTCATTCCATGCTTTATGTCGGAACTTCTCGTCGGGTAGATCAGGCGTTAAGCCCATATCCCGCGCTTTGATAATCAAATCCTGATTATCAATGGTGTAATGATTTTCCTTCACACCAAATTCCATAAGCTTTTTAGTGATCTCTTCGCGCTCACTGTAGTCTTGCTTGCAAAGCTTCATATGCACCTTGCCGTCTTTAGTGCGGAAGTAACCATAAGGGCGATTTTCCCATTGCCCTTCTTGCATCATGTATCGACGTTTTGTACCGCCATTTTTGGCGACTTCATAAGTGGGTGCGGGCCACTGAATGCCTCTAATCTCTTTAAGCTGCTCATAGGGGCTAATGCCATCGATTTTTTCACGCTCAAGTATTCCGGTTAAATCAGCGTCCGTTCCTGCTGATGCCCGGCACACATCTCTAAAGACTTCTTCTGCGTCATATTCGCCATCTTTATCCTTCTTATAAGGGAAAATAGCGTCTCCATCCATACCGAGTAAATCGGCAATTTCTTTACCTTTATCAATCACCATATCCATATCAGGGCGACACCCTTTCGGCCCTTGCGCGGCTTTTTCGCATATATTAATGCGCCGCTCAGAACTAATATAGACGCCGTTAACTTCACCCCATGTACAAGCCGGAAAAATAACATCCGCATACAAATTATTAGGCGCGTGGCGATAGATCTCTTGAACAACATTAAAGGTTTTTAATAAAGCTGGACGCACCAAGTTGTATTGATCCGGCAGATCGATATGGGTGGCATACACTAAGAACATGGCTTTGAGATCGCCTTTTAATGCACGCTCCATCATGCCGACAGCGAAGCCCGGATTCTTGGAGTTTGCAGCCGTATCAAGATTTTTTTCAGGTATGCGCCACATCTTGGCCATATGCGCACGATGTTTTAGATTATTTAGGCCTTCATTAAACGGTAGTCGACCCGTTAGGCCACCGGTAAATCGTTCCCCCATAGCATTGGGCTGCCCGGTCATAGAAAAAGGACCGCAACCTGGCTTAGCCAAATTACCCGTCAATGTTAACAGGTTAATAATTGAAATAACGTTGTGCTGGCCATGTATATGTTGGTTATAGCCAATCCCCCACATAATGATAACACCGCCATAGCCTTTGCCCTCATGCTTACCTTTACTACGCACTAAACGCTTACGCGTAGCATCAGCAAACATACCCGCAACACGGCGAATTAGGCTGGCTGGCACTTCATGGTTTTCTCCGCCCATTCTATCTTGAACTTGTTCAGGGCTGTAATCCGCTTGAACGCCGTCAACATATTCCTTCCAACCGGTGACATGGGCTTTTAGGAAGTCCCAATCAATAACGTCTTTGTGATCTTTCAATAAAACGTGTGCAATTGAATTTAAAAAACTAATATCGCCATTAAGAATCGGGACGTGGACATTGTTGTCCGGATTAATATCCGAGTAGCCCTTGACGGTTCCCGTTAATCGCGGGTCGACCACAACAGTAGGAATATCATTTTTCTTCTTATGATCAGCGATTCGCCAAAATATTATCGGGTGTGATTCGCGTGCATTGTGCCCAAAATGCATCACCAAATCGGCCATTTCTATATCGTCGTAAGACAAGGGTGGGGTATCAGACCCTAAGGTTGCAAAATACCCGGTCACCGCTGAGGTCATACACATACGCGCATTGGCCTCGATGGTATTTGAACCCAGAACCCCCTTCATGAATAGGTTTTCGAGGTATTGCCCTTCCATTGTTAGCTGTCCGGAGCCGTATAGAGAGATGGAGTTCCCGGAATATTTTTTCGCAAAATACACGACCTTTCGAGCCACCATATCAGAGGCGTCGTGGTAGGGTACCCGAACAAAATGCTCTTCATCAAACGAGCCCTTCGTTTGACTTATAAATTCCATATCGCCATGCCCAGGCTTGCTCCACTCCTCCCACACGTCTTTTCGAACATAAGGGTCACCGTCCATTCGATCAACATACATAGGCTCTGCTGCAGTTAAGCCTTTAATACACTGCAAGCCATAGTTGGTCGGATGATCTTTATCGGGACGCATGGAAACAATTTTCCCATTTTCCGTTTGAATGATCGTACCGCAACCTACACCACAATAAGGGCATTGCGCCAAGGCGCTGCCCCGCTTAACGGCTCCGCCTTGGGCGGGCGCCGCTTCAAGCTCAGGGTTTGCAGCAACCATTAACCCCGTTCCAGCCGAAGAGGCAATGAATGCACTACTCTTAATAAAGTCTCGTCGATCTATTTTAATTCGCTTCATTACAATTTGCCTTTTCGTTTACTGTTTTGCTTGTTGTCGTAAATAGACGATAACGTCGTCAATTTCTTGATCTGAAAGATTCGCGATACCTTCAGGCCCCGAAAACGAAAGCATACGCGTATTAGATCTGCCCTCTTTTATGGTTACTCTCAAAAACCCATCGCTTACCCGGTTCAAAAAACTTTTATTTCCGATAGCAGTACCAGTACCACCAGCCATATAACCATCGCCTTTGACGCCGTGACAGGTTGAACATATTTGATCAAATAGCACCTTTCCGGAACCTGCGTTACCCTTTGCAGCCGGCATCGCATCGACTTGAGCAGAGCGATTTGGAACATCGGATAGCGAGCGCAAGTAAGCCACAATTGCAACTATTCCGGGTTTACCCAAGTGCCCAAAAGGTGGCATTCCCGTTCCTTGGCGCCCGTCGCGAATGGTTCCTAGCAAAAATTTATCAGAGGAAATACTCAATAATTCTTTATTCGATAAAGAAGGCGCGAAACCCACCTTGCCAATAGCATCAGGTTGATGACAGAAAACACAGTTTTGATTAAACAGCCGCTTACCTTCATCTACCTCAGCCGTAGACGGCGGTGCTGCAAACACTCGACCACTTCCAGCAAAAATAGCCAACATCACCAGCACTGTAGCGCTTAGGGAAAAGCGGCCAACAAACATTCGATGGATCATTCTGAACTCCTAACTAGTTTGAATTAGCTAAAACCCTCAGAATTAGGGCTCAGCTCCCATGTCGAGAAAACTTGAAATTGCCGCTTATCATTCAACCGACATACAATCGCGTTCATTGTGTCACCTCGGCATGACTAGACATTGATATCAATCAATTTTGTAGCTCAGCCATAAAGAACTAATCACGTTAAGAAATAAATTTTCAATTTTTTGACAGGCAAGGGTGTACCGGAAGCAAGACAGGAGCTTACGGCTCTTACGATAAACACCGAACTGGAAAGAAAATTGCTCTGGGAAAATGCGCATGCAAAACATACGCCTGCAAAGATAGGGTAAAAATACATGAGTATTAATCATCACCTAAATGACGATACTATTTTTTGCCGATTAGATTGGTATAGCCGCTGCTCTTCAGTCTAGGTTTAAAGGCAGATAAATGTAAAGCTGAGTCCCCTTACCCTCTTCTGATACCACCTCTAGCCGACCCTTATGGCGCTCAATAATACCAAAGCTAATCGACATGCCCAAGCCGGTGCCTTCACCATCAGGCTTGGTGGTAAAAAAGGGGTCGAACATCTTATCAATCACCCCCTGCGGCATACCACAACCATTATCGGTAAACGAAATGCACAGCTCCTTACCCTTCTCTTCCATATTTACGATCAAACTGGCCGATGAGCAACCCGCCATCGCCTGACAGGCATTCACCATGATATTCATAAAGACTTGGTTTAATTCGGATGGCTGACAAGGTAGCTGCGGGTCACAGGCTAGCTCACAGACAAACTCAATATCGGTACCATAGTTCGTTTTCACTAATCCAAGGGTACTTTGCAGGCCTTTACCTAAGCTTACCTGCGCCATATCGTCCGCACCCATGCTCGACGTATCACTTCGAGAGAAAGTTCTCAAGTTTGCAACAATTTCCACCGTTCTTTTATTGGCATTGTGCAATGACGATAACTGACCGAACAGGCGATCAAAATGTTCATCAAAGGTCTGTGTAATTTCTTCCTCGTCGTCACCGACTAGTCTTTGCAACAATTGCTTAAAATCCATTAAACCCTTTTCAATATTAGTCGCCGCAATATTAGAAAAGGTGGTGGGGTTATTAATTTCGTGCCCCACCCCGGCAACCAGAGTGCCTAGCGCCGACATTTTTTCGGATTGCACTAATTGGCTTTGAGTTTGTTTTAAATGATCGTAGGCCTGTTCGATTTCTTTATAGCTTACGCTTAAGTCTTGCGTTCGCTGCAGCACCTCTGCTTCGATATGGCGATTAACATCTAAGAGCTGTAAATGCGTCTTAATACGTGCAAACAGCTCCTCTTTTGCGACCGGCTTAGTTAAGAAATCATTGCCTCCAGCGGCATAGCCCGCTTCCAAGTCACCCACTTGCGACTTGGCGGTTAAGAACAAAATAGGCAATTGACTGGCCGAATAGATTTTCCTTATCGTTGCGCATACCTGATAACCTGTAATACCGGGCATCATTACATCAAGCAAGACTAAATCAATTTTTTGTGAGGGCGTGTCTGAACACTGGGCGTCTGAACACTGGGCGTCTGAACATAGTAAGTCCAATGCCTGCTTGCCACTACTACATTCGGTGATGCGGTAGGGTATCAACGATAAAAGATTAGTCAGTACCTGGCGATTAATAGGTTCATCGTCCACCACTAAGATATGATAACTGTCGT
>NVXL01000051.1 GCA_002746115.1 Alteromonadaceae bacterium | reverse complement strand
GCTGAAAGGTGTTTAATAATTGCTGTAAAAAAGGCACTTCAATGTCGGGCATTTGCAAAGACAGCGGCCCTGCAAAGCTAAATAAATTGGTGGTGTTATCCTGATCTTGATCTGAACCATTATCTAGGCTTTTGTTTAAAGTAAGGGAGAGGTTTTGAGGCAGGCTTACATAGCGGCCTTGGACTGAGTTTAAGCTGATATTTTGCGTAGCGGTTTCTTCTGGAAAATCTCTGTCGACCAACTGCAAGCGAATGGTGTCGGTTTGCAAGGGATTAGAAAACGACAGGGTGTCGTTATTAAAACTGGCACCGACATAGGATTGTGGAAACACACCCCGAGCGGATACCGCAGGTATGGAATAAATCGGCGTGAAGGCGCCGTTGGCGTCGGCGACTGAGACGAGCAGTTTAAAATCATTGCTGCTGATATTACGGCTGTTGTGCAAAGCCGTGTCATCGCTTGCCAAACCATTGAGTTTTAAACTGCGAATGGCTTTGGTTGCGCTGGTGCTGATATTAATGATTTTATTGTTATTGCTGCTGTTATTGGTAAAGCTAAAACTTGCGAGGGTTTCTACCGCTGCAGCACCAATACGACATTGGCCAGTGTTTAGCTCAACTTTATTCGCGCCCTTGACGGCTTGCCAGCTAAAGGTGTGCGAATAACCTAAGCCAGACAGGTTTAAAATGCTGGCACTGTTGTTGGAATTGTTGCTTTGATGTAAAACAGATTTTAATTGTTTTCCACCTAGCTTTCCACGCTGCTTTTTCTTGTCGACTTTTTGATTAAGCCTTTCATCAATATTCTCATCAATATAGCTGCGGGTTATCATAATTAACCCACCTCAAGTCGGAACTGTTTAATCACTTTACCAAGGCCATTTTCACCATCTTCATAGCCCACCTGTAAAAACTCAGTGATAGGCTCTGCCGGTGGGGTATAGCTAAAGGCGGCAGTGTCAGAGACAATATCGATTAGCCGCACACTGCCCGTACCCGCACTGCCGCCAGCTAAACTGCCAGTACCGGCTTGCCCGCCTGCTTGAATTAAATCTATCGCGATACGGTTAAAGTCCAAACTGGAACCGTCGCCACCGAGGCGGTGGGCGCTTAGTTTTGGCACCCGCACTTCAATATTAATGGCCGAGCCACCGGCGCTGATGGCAGGTAGTGGGGAGCCGAGCTGTAAGTCTACTAAAACGCCACGAATACGCATTTCATCAATGACGACGCCGGTCTCACCACTGACGCCTATCGGCCAGAAAACACCTTCCGCGACTAAGGTAATGCCCGGCGGACGATCGCTATTTGGGGCATTACTGACATCGATAACGCTGTCGAGAACGCCCATGCGGTCAATGCGAAAACCTTGATCACCAGTATCAATCAAGGCCGCGCCGGTTTGAAAGCTTTCATCATCGAGTAGGTAGCGTAATTGCTCGATGCCTTGCAGTTGCTGTCGCCGGTCTTCATTGTTAGCGGGTAAAACATTGATGTTAACGTAGACGGTGGCGGATAAAACACGAATACGATCGCTCACGCCCGGGGCTTCCACGCTGCGGTTGCCACCAAAACCCTTGGGCTCAGCATCGATTTTATAGGCGCCTAAATAGATACGCGGTTCACTGCCGTGAGCCGTGTCGTTGTCAGCCGCTCGTGCGACAGTTCCTGTAAAAGGTAAGGGAAGCTGAGTGCCGAGTAGGGTGGCCAGTCGTGTTTCAAAATCTGAAATCATCTTTGGGTTTCAACTATAAGTTTGGCTTGGCCGATCACATCTAGCTCTTTAATACGGTCGACCGACAAGTTGGTAATCTTGGATACCTCCTCAGGAGAAATTGATGCAAGGTCGGCATAGCTGGTGATTTTGGCCGCCTGAAGGCGGTTATGATAAGTGGCGCCGATGCCCTCTAATGCGGTGAAATCATCAATGCCGATTAGTTGGTCTGTTAAACCGAGTTCTTTGAAGGAGGCCGACATACGCTCATCGAGGGTTTGAGATAACTCTTCTACCAGTAGCTCACGATTGGAACCGCTTAACAATTCGCCGCTGTTGATACGAGATTCGAAGGCTGTGGTGATTTGTTTATTGATAAGCGCGTCAACGGCGCTGGTATTCTCAGCGAGCTGGTTTTGAAGGTCGACTTGCACGCGGCTTTCTAGGCGAGGAAACTCAGTGTCAATGGCGCTACGTATCTGGGCATCTAGCCCCTCTAATTGGCGGTTAATATTGCTGTCGACCGAATTTCTGAAGTCATTTAATGTTGTGGTGATACGCTCATCCAAGGCTAGTGCGATTCGGCTGTCCACCTCCTCTTTAATTAGCGCGTTAATTAAGTCGCTATTTACGTTGCCGTCGGTTGGTAGGGTATTTGAGGGATCGCTTGTGCCGCTGTCGGGCAGCAACTTGTTGAGCGCTTCGGCAATTTTTTGGTCAATACCGATACCTGTGACTACCTCACCGTTGGCGTCTCTGAGTTGTTCCCGAAGGACGGATAATTCGTTCACCTGTTCATTGAGTTTGGAGACATCAATGATTTCACCGGCACGATCACGCAGTTGGTCGCCAATATTTTGTACGGTGGTAATTTGCTGGTTAAGGCCTTGAAGCGTAAGGCGTAGCTCAGCCACATCATCTCTGGCATCGCGCAAACCGTCTACACGCAGGTCTAAGCCTTGCAACACTTTCTCGCGGGAGAGGTCGCGGGTGGCGACACGATCCACCTCGCCCAAGGCATTTTGAATGGCCAACTTTAAACCGCTAATATCTTTACCGAGCCGTTTAATCTGGCGCTCCAGCGAGTTAATCTTACCTTCTTGCACAGGGTCGCTCAGGGATCCGTTGACCTGTGTGCTAAGTGCCGAGTCCAGCCAGCCGATGGAGACTTCGTCTAGGTGGCTGTGGGCAGGCACTTCTTGGGATTCGGCCTCAGTGTAGGTGGCGCGACCCACTTCAATCAGTGTGGAGACGATGGTATTCCAGTCGTCTGCGCGAACCAGTTCGCCCGGTGCGGCTTTGGTTAGCGGCACCAGTCGCATGATTAAGGCATTGAGTCTTTTAAGTTCAGCGGAGCTGGCCATGGTTTATTTCCCAAAGAATTTAGATGACTTCGCGAGTGAATTGGTTTTTCGGTAAATATTGAGCTCTGATTCCGGCGAGGACTGACTACCCGAATTGTGGTACTGGGTGGCAAAGGCCAGCACTTGCTGGACTTGCTCGTCGTTGATGAAAATGTCGGGGTCATCTTGATTGGAGGCAATGGTATTGACTTGAGAGAGCAGTAAACCGGCGGCATTGGCGAGTTTTTTGGTCCACACCGGGGTTGATAATTCCAGGTTGTTGGCTAGCTCGTCTATGCGGTCGAGCAGGTCTTTGCGCTCAGGTTCGGGCACTTGGCCTCGGTCATACATGCCTTCAATGCTGCGACGCATATTCAGGGCTTCGATTTCTCGCTGTATCTGCAGTAAGCTTTTGCCATAGGCTTCGGAGAAGTTAATAAAATTCCCTTGTACTTGATCGATTTTCTCTGCGATTTCTGGGTGGTCGTGGCCGCGCACGGCGACGAGGTTGGTAATTTCCTGCAGGGCAGAGCCAAAATCTCGCACGGCACCCACTAAAATGTTCCAGTCAGAACTGCGTACCACCTCACCTGCGACTTTGTCGCCGATGGGGCTGAGGGAGTCCATGGCGGCATTAACGCTTTGCTGCACGGGGCCGAGATCGGCATCGGGAATATCCCGAATGGGGGTGTCGGAGAATATATCTTCAGGCACGGGCACGGTAATTACCGTGGGGTTTTTTTGCGGAAACAGGCGTACTCGATTGGTAAAGATTGGGTGAATTAAATTGGGGTGTTTTACCTTTATTTGATAGAAACCGGCTTTCAGGTTTTTAATGTTCAGCGATCCATCTAAAAAAGGTTTACGCTTTATTTGGGTGCCGCTAATCTCTTCTACCAGCGTAATTTCCGCATCGCGATTTGCTGCTTTATAGCCGTTTAATTGAAAACGAAAATCAGGCATCGTAGTTTCTCCAAAATGTCTTTTAAACTTATGTTTTAATTGTTGGGCTAGTTAAAACCACTGAAGATCGCCATAGGGGAAAGATACATCCCAAAACATCGTAAGCTCGTGATCATCGCCCTTTGTCACCGGGTCAAATACAATGCGGTTGTAAAGCAGGCGCTCATCACTATCTATGGATAATAAACCCGCTTCTCGAATCGTCCCGACCGCAGCCGAGGGCGGGAGGGTTGCTCTTAATGAGACCTTGACGATGCGTTTGACGGTGTCGTTTTCAATGCTAAAGGCACTGGCGACAATACCGACTTCGGTATCCCCTGTAAGAGGGTCGCTTTCACCAAAGGCTTCATTGCTAAGGGCGGCAATATCATAGGTCTGGGTATCTACTTGGTCATTGGTGCCAACGCCCATATGGGTAATACCTGTACCGCCGCCGGAAAATAATTGCGCCAGCATCTGGCCACCGGAGAGCATCACAGCATTGCCGCCGCAACGCTGTGACACAATATTGTTGTCTTTATCGCTAACGACGAGTCTTAAATAACCTTTCATTGCAAAATTGACCTTTTTTCTTAATTTATAAAATGCTCGGTTTTAGGTTTAGACTTTTAATCTTTTTAAGCAGTTTTAAATAGTTCTAAACAGTTTTAATCTGTTCTAAACAGCCTATTGGAACACCGAGCCACCGTAGTCCGTGGTATTAAATATACCGCCAGACTCGGGCAGGGCGTCTATACCGGTGCTGCCTATTTCCCTAAAACGTTTGGGATAAACATCACAAAGGGCATCTCGACTGCCTTGAATCTCAGAGAAATTCAACAACGTAGTTTTGGCGGCTACCCCAGCCGCTTTAAGTTTTTGTACCCCGAGATTTAATGAAAACTGCAAGCGCTCGCGATTCTCAATGGCCTGCTCTGTTTTACCTGCGGTGTTAAGTAAAATGCCACCCGGCAGGGTAATATTAAAGCTTGCCGCTTGTGACTCCTTCCACGACAGCCATAAATCCATAAGCGGCTCCTGATAAAACAGGGCTTGATCAAAACCACTGTTATCCCATCGACCTTGCTGTAAATTCAGCTCAGCAAGCGAGAACAAAGCACGGTCCAAACCCGGCTGGTCAAAGTGCGCCAAAGGGAGAAACCACAGGGTATTATCACCCCGAAGAATCTTTAGCGCTTGCGCCGGTTGTGTTGCTTGCTCCGGCGTCCACGGCTGGCCGGGCTCAACACTTTCGATAGAATATAAATGCTCACTGACGTCTTTTTTATCCGTGTAAGCTTTTACCGTGCCATCGTCCATGGCTTGCAACCAAAGCCTCTGGCCGGGGCCAATCACAGCGGTATAGACCAAAGCATTGCCATTAGTCGTATTAATAATGGCAGGCATATACTCGCTGCCAGCAGCGGAGCCTACCAAGAAAATATCGGCAACAGCGTCGTCCAGCCCACGATTGACCAGGGTCCCTTGGTGCAGTGGTTCTATTGAGGCATCTTGGGGAAGGCGTTGAAAACGACGAATAGTCGGGTTCTCCACCAGTGCCGGGCGGGTTTGTGAGGGCGTTTCCGACCAGTTACCCAAAGTCGTAACAGCACTCATACTCACAGCGGCTTGAAAGCGCTGGGTGTACTCATCGACAAATTGTTGCAAGGGCGCGCGCGTGGCGGTGCCGTTTTGTAACCACGCGTTGCGCAAGGCATTTACCCAAGCGCGAAACTCACGAATACCTTGCCAGGTTTCCGGAGTGATATCCAAAATCGCTGCAAGCTTGGTGAGGTCTTCAAATTCATAAGCACTTGAAAACCAGTGGTTGCGCTGAATTTCGAGCATTTGCTCGTCGAGCACTTCTAGGCTGAGCCCTGCGACCGCTAAAATCTGCTCGATCAGCTCCCCCTCTCGGTAGAGCATTGGCAATCGCTCAAGCATGTTTTCTACATGAGACACGGCTACAAACCTCCCTCAGTCAAGCTAAAGCTGGCGTCACCGCTGCTGATGCTGTCGTTGTCCTGTGGGCTAAAGCTGCCTAAGCCATCACTGAGTTGCAAGAAGGTTTCTTCCACTTCTACGGTCAGAATAATACTTTCACGAATCAAGGCGTAGCGGCTGTCATCACGCAGGGCGGCGGCCAGCTCATCTACCGTGATGATGTTACTTGGGGAGCGCGAGCTTATAAAACTGTCGTAGGCCAGCTGCAAACTTGCCTCGGCATCGGCTTGTGTGGTGCCTGCGTCAGGGATGTAAGGCAGCATGGCAGAGATCACTACGGAGCGTGCCAGCGGTGCCGGTAAATCTTCGGATTCGATTAGCGGGAAGTCGAAGGGGCGTATCACTTCAAGAATTTGACTGCCGCTCAAGCTAAGCTCTTCAACCGCAGCCTGCTCGCCGGGAATGAGGGATATACGGCAATCAACAATGCGGGTATCTGCCAACACTTGCGAGGCCATTTGTGCGCGTCGGGCTTTTCCGCCGGGTTCGAGTTTTTCTAGGTAGTCGCCAACGGCGCTCTCAACTCCTGCGCGTAAGGCGGCGATCTCTGACTCAGCGACGCCGGTACCTGCGAGGGTTAATTCGACACTTACACGTACTTCAAGGATATCGGCTTCAGCGGTGAGCACACGAATACCGGCGGGTTTAAACTTGCGAATTTTCTCTTCGACTTCAGCGCGCACGTCTGGGGTGTCTTCGCCGTAGGCGATATCGAGTAATACTTCACCGGGGATATCGTTGGGGAATTCCGTCACGGTCACAGCGTTAATACCGGGGATGGACAGTACGCCGTATTTTAAGGCGTTGACGGTGCCAAAGGACACGCCATGTAAGGCACCTTTGGCGCGGCTGCGTAGCGCCTTGTCACTCTCTGGTGTCGATAAATTTCGTGCAGGTTTTGGATTGCCGACGGAGCCGACACCGGCCACTAGGGTTTCTAAGCGGTTAAGCGCATCGGCCTCAACTTCAGGGGTGCCGGGGGTGGTTGCGGCGACTAAGACTTCACGGCTGCTTTCACCGGCTTCTAATACTAGCTCGCTGGTGGTTTTGTAGCGATTATTATCGGCATCGGTGACGACGGTGCCGGTGGGTATAGTTAATTTTCCGGGCGTGCTTGGGTTGCGATTAAAGCGCACGGTAGCGACGGCATGGCCGCCGGCAAAACGTTTCATGCCGATGAGGGTCACGACTTTGTCGAGACTCGCCCCTGTGGCGGTTTCGAGAAAGGCGGAGTTATACACGTACTCCATTTGCAGCTCGCTCATGGCCAGCTCGCGGGAGAAGGATTCCATTAATGTGCGTGTCACGGAGCCGACGTTTAAATCCGTCAGCGGCACGGGCTCTGTGGTGAGGGGGTAATAATTTATCGTCAGCTCTGAGCCGCTTTGTGGTTTGTTGCCAGTTTTGCGAAATTCCAGACTGTCTAAGGCGTCGGGGTTATCGCTGCCGTCGGAGGCGATCAGTTGGTAATCGGCTGGGGTAAAGCGAATTTTTTCTTCGGTATTGTCTAAGTTAACCCGTCGCTCTTCCACATGGGAAATTCGCCTTACCGGGCGGCGATCAAGACGTATGGCCTCAACCTCGCCTTCGCTATCGAGTGCGACGGTGGCGGTCTCGCGGGTGGTGCCACCGGTGGTGGTGGTGAGTAGGTCTCTAACCACCTCTTCATAGCTGCGGGCGATAAAACTCATAAGCCTAGCTCCAGAGAAATTGCTAAGGGCTCATCACTGTTGATGGGTTTAACAGCGAGGTCAAAATAAAATGAGGAGGGCGTCTCTCGTTTTATATCAAAGGAGAAGGTCACGGCTTTATCCTCCACTCTTGGTTCTTGTGCCACCGTTTGTAAAACAAATAAGCGGCATAAATTTCGATTACTGTCGTTTTTTAAKCGCCCGACTAACTCATGCAGCCGACTGCCATAGGCTGCGTGRCCWAGGGATTTTAGYGAGCCTTTTGGGGTTAATAAACGTAAGGTTAATGCTTGGGCTAAATTCTCTCGGCCACTAAAGCTGGCAATATCTGTGRTGGTGTGGTCYGTGGTGGTAAGGTCTGTATTTGAGCCGTCTTTAGCSGCGGCGCTTTTGYTGTTGGCCAAGCGCTCAGTACTGACTAAATCCAGCGCCGAGGTATCGTGGGCGCTAAAAAATGGCAGTACGCGTAGATCTTTGCCTAATAAGTCATTCATTGTTTTGCTCAACCAGCTCTTTAATCAACTATTTAATTTAAGTAATTTAACTAATCTAACCCATCAGCACGTTTCAATTTACCCAATCATCACGTTGACAGCGCCGGTAATAATTTTTCCCACTGGCGCATCGGCGGGGTCGTTACAGGTTTCTACTGTGTCGCTTAAACGGGCGGCTTGTTTGCCGTTTATTTTTACTGAGGTACTGCCTAATATTACTTTGCCTTGATCAGCCGGAGGGCTTTGAAAGGCGGTGCCCGGCGGTGTCGGAATATGCGGTGGCTGATTATTGGCGACGGAGTCTACTGTTGCCGCGGCCTGCCCTGCGATTTTCACATCGGTCGATAAGCCGGAATCAAAGGGGCCAATAAAGGGGTGGGGCAATGGCGTTGGCACGGGGCCGCCGGGGCTTGGCACCATCACGATATGGGTATCAATGGCTTGCACCATTGAGGTTTTATTTGCCGCTGGATTTCCCATTTTTGCCTCTTTCTATTATAAATTAAGAGCTTGTTGATTAAGAGCTTATTTACTAGCTGTTTATTAACAGTTAATTCAAATTCAGTTCGGCGCCCTGCACCGTGACTTTGGACTGGCCTTTAATTTCTACTTCACTGCCTTCGAGTAATAATTTCCCCTTAGCCGAGATACTGATGTCGCCATCTTGTTTCATCACAATGGTGGAGCCACCTGCGGCGAGCTCGGCGCGGCCACCGCTTTTAGTGGTGATTTCCAGCTTCATGTCCCCCAAGGTCAGGGTGGCGGTTTCAGGCGTTAGGGAGAGGGTGAAATCTTCCCCCATGCTTAAATTAATATTGGCCTCTGCACTGCGCGAGATATTTAACAAGGTACTGGCTTCTGCCTCGCCTGCGGGGAAGCTCATAATTAAATTATCCGCTTGATGCTCGGGCGGGTTTTTGTCGGGGTGATACAATTTTCCCACTACAATAGGCGAGTTAAAATCCCCCTCGGTAAATACCACCACGACTAAATCGCCCGGCTCAGGCATGGCCGCAAAACCCAGTACGCCCACGGCGATCGGTACTTGTGATAAGACCAGTGCGGTATCGCGCATTTTTATATTGAGGGCATAGTCATTATCCGAGCCGCTTGTGGAGTGAGTATCAACCACAATAGCAACCCCGGAGCTGGCTTGATTTTGCGCCTCGTGCTTTGCGATTCTGCTAATACTTTCAAATAATGCTGCGCTCATAGCTCTATTCTCATAAATAGCTTTATTCTCATAAATAGTCCGGTTCTCATAAACAACAGGGTTCTCATAAAAAGGCCCCTAAAGCACCAGCAAGGGAGTCGAGTAAGCCGCCTGTACCGGCGGTTTCATGTGCTTTCATGATGGTGCGCGCGTGGCTACCTTGGGCAATTTCGTGGGTCACTTGTGTGATGATCCATTTGTCCGCGACGTTTACGTTGGGGATGTCTTGAATTTCCAAGGTCATTCCCGGCGTAAAATCCGGCCTTAACAGGTTAATAAATTGTGCTTGGCCTGCGCGTTGATTACGCTCACGAGCCAGCCCAGATTGTGCCGTTTGCACAGCGGCTGGGGTGCGTAACATTAATTGCGGTTGCCAAACAAGATTTTGGCCAGGGTCGGGAACGGATTCGGGTAATTGACTGGTGGCCAGACGTAATGCATCGGGCCCATCAATAGACCCTGAGGGGCCGTTACCAATGGGCGCAACAGAATGTGTGCTTTGATGGCGAGAAAAATTAAAATCAATTAAATCACGGCCATATTTTATCGCCGCATCCGCCGGCCCTTCAGGCCAGTTTTTGACACTTAATTCGCCATCGGCATTAATCATGGCAAAACCGTCGCTGAGTTTGGCCAGTATGGCGATATGCTCAGCGGCGCTGCGTTTTTGATGGGCGGCGTACTGGGGAATGCTTAAATCAATATCCGTATTTGCCACGCCCACATCAATATCGGAGGCTAGGGTTTGTGCAATGTTGGCGGCGTTTTGTTTTTCAAAGGTGGCGTTAGGGCGATAATTGGATAAAGCGTAACTGCCATCGCTGATAACAACCGTGGTATCAAAAGGGCGGTGCTCGACACTTTGTATTAAGCCGCTTAGCACTTTAACGGCGCCATCCCCAGCGTCGATGGAGACTTCGGCTTCATCCGCAGGCGCGGCATTAATAGTGACTGCTGCGGGGAATAAAACTCTGGCGGTATTAACCGCAGGCAGTAATGAGCAGGTGACTTGCAGGGCGGATACCTGCGTGTCATATCGCAAATTGCCGAGGGTAACGCTGATTTTTGCGGCGGTTAGCATGCTTAAAACCCGTCCAGTAAATTATCTAGGGCATCGCCTAATTGGCCGCCAAGAGCACTGACGCCATCGGCCAGAGAGTCCATCGGTTCTAATAATCCACCGACGCTTAATCCATCGAGGTTACTTAAGGCGCCGAGCTGGTCGAGCAGTTGGCCTGCTTGATCAATGGCGTCGGTAATGTCGCCGACTTGGTCCATTAAATCGCCTAAAATATCAGTGTCAAAACCGAGGTCGCCTAAGCCAAAATCATCGAGGCCGCCAAAGCCGGATAGTTCGGCTGGGGGCGGCAGGGGTGGGCTTTCCATTAGGGCGAGGGAGTATTGATAAAAGCCGGGCCGTGCGGCATCTTCTACGACTTTAAATCGGTCGATGATGACTTGTTGAATATCTAAGGCATCGGTAATGGAGGCGGTAAAGGTGAGTTCTTCGCCTTCGGTGGCGGCGGTTTGCAATGTTTTAAGTGCGTCGCTGGCGTCTTCGCCAAAAATAATGCCTTGAATATTCACCTGATGCGAGTGGCGCTCGGTTTTTTGCATGACCTGCCCCGCTAAGCCTGGGATTTGCACAGCCAAGAACCCAGCGTTCACCGATTGCTCGATGCGTTGGGTGTAGGCCAGTGAGATATCGCCTAGCATTGGGATGGGTCTTGTCGCGTCGGTGTTGGGCATAGTTTTTGATTTTATAAATAGTATTAGGCCTAATCAATTCCTCGCAAATCGGCTTCTCGGTTTAATTCGATGGCCAATTTATCTGAAAAGCTGGTTTCTGCTCGTTTAAAAAAATCGAAAAGGTCGTTGCTGGTTTCCTGATGGTTGTCTGCCTCGTGGCTGTCAGCATGAGCGTCGTTTTTATGAATTCTGTTTTGTTTGCTGAAACCGGTGGGGCTTCCGGCTGGGTAATTACTTAGGCCGGGGGCTGCAACTTTTGGTGCTTGGCCTACTTTCCGCGATTTTCCATGAGTATCGGGATACATCTTATTCTCTAAGGTCGCGCTTGATGCCTTAGTGCCATTGTTATGATGACTTCTATTCAGGGACTGATGACGCGAAAGCGACAAAACGTTATCAGAAGTTGTGTTTTCAAGGGTCTTATTTTCAAAATAAGTGCTTTCGGAAACTGTGCTTTCAGAGGAGAGCGCTTTAGGTATAACAACATTGTTGCTGGTTTTAACATTGTTGCTAGTTTTAACCTTGTTGTCAGTTCTGACGCTTGGTTTTTTAATCGGCTTAGCGTTCCCGTCTTTTGTTGACCGCTCTAATTGCGTCGCCTTGGTGCTTTGTAATTTCTTAATGCCGGACAGGGCATCGTAAGATGAAAATACGTCTTGACTGGGTAACTTATTAATCACAGTGGATTCTTTGTTTGGCGGATCTAAGACATCAGTGCTTTCTTCTGCTTGGCGCCGGTGGTCGGCGTTTTTTTTCGAGGCACTTTTACTTAGGGGTTTTTTATCTAACCGAGGGTCGTCTTCAGCGCTTTGATTCTTTTGATGATTGTCGCTGTTGTCTTTTTCTTGTAATTCTTGTTGAATGTGGTTTTGCTTTGTTTTATTTAAGTAAATGCTATTTGAAGGTGCTGAATGCGTCGTGGCTGACGCAATGGGCGGCTCTGAGTTTATATTGACCTCACACTGAGAGTCAGCTCGTTCTAATAAATCCTGAGCTAGGCGATCGCATAAAAATGCGGGTTCATTTGCCATTTTTCCGAGAATCACTAATCGTGTCCAGCTGTCGCCTGCTGGCGGCCTTAAAGAAATCGCAATATGATCGATTTGGCTAGCCTCACTATTAAATAAAGCTTCGGGCAGCCAACCGGTGTGTTTTGCTACCAAACTTATGGATTCATATAAACCAGGCGCTTGATTACCTGCGCCCGCTAGATGCAAGGCAACAGCTTGATAGGCGGCTTTATTGCTTTTGTTTTCCGCTTGGTTTGTTTTTTCAGATTGGTCGGATTTTTCAATATCCTTAGTGTCTTTTTTCTGCACGGTTGCTTGTTGTAAAATAGCGGCGGCTAATACGGTTTTACTGTTTGCTGCATTCTCTGAGTTAAAGGGCAGGGCAAGTTGCACAAGGCGTAAACGCTCGGATACGCTAACAGGGCGCAAGATAGGGCCGTCAGGGTAGTTCAAATGAACTTCCCCTGAAGTGTCTGTCAACTTTAAAGAAAGCGACATGTGACCCACAAATACATGGCCAGATTCGAAATCAAATAAAACCATCTTTCCGCGCCTCGTTAGCTTAGCCTCTATTGCTTAACTCTTTTAATTAGATTGTTTTAATTAAGCCAGCTCTTCACGGACGCGAGTGGCGGTAAATCGATATGTTGCTTCACCGACCCCACCGACACCAATCGAAAACTCTTTGTCCATTAAGTAGCACTCATCAAAAGTCACCGTCATGGTGGTCTCGCCGTGCTGAAGTTGAGCGGTAATTTGGAATTGATTATCGCCAAGCTTTGCATCCAGCGCAGTATTGGTGGAGGCAACTTTTAATTGGCCTTCCACGACTTGCTCGCCGGATACCATGCCGACGCGCTCGGCACTGCCTAAGGCATAAATATTTTCACGAGACTGTTGTTTGCGATAATCCACCGCTCGAACGCCTTCTATTGCCTCGCCGTCAATCATTACGGTACTTTCATTTGCTGCAAATAAAGTTGCCACGACTTATCCTCCTAAGAATTTGAAAGCAAGTTAGTTCTTGACTCTTATGGTTGCGTAAATGTAGTCAATTGCGCGAACCGGACGTACGGCAATGTCTATTCTAACGATGCCTTGGGCAAAGTCGGTTTGAGTGGAATACACGTCGACCACAAAGGCTGGGTCACTGCGATCAGTGGATGGCACAATTGCGCCCGCGCGTTCCATTCGTGTGAAGGTGGCGATCAATTGTTGTTTTAGCGCGATGCGAGCATCTTCGGAATTTAATTGGCCAATAAAGTTTTCTGAAATGGCTTTTGTTTCCCGAATGGCCTGATCGGCAACCCGTGTGACGGATATCTGGTCGCCGGTGGTATCTAGTCCACGCAATACAATGACACCTCGCCCGGGTCTGTCTTGCACAACTAAGGCGTTAGTGGTTTTACCGAGTAAGCGGTTCAACTGACTTTCGCGATAAGACGAGGGTGATATACCGTGTAAAGGCGCAGGCTTAAAGGTGGGGGAGTCCTGTGGGTTCATGCGCCCAACCATACCTGCCACGGCACCTTCAGCACCCGCTGGAGTTACCAGGACAAAGCGTCGGTTGCGCGCGGCGGAGGAATGATCTTTAACAAGTTCAAGGTTATCGGCCTCATTGGGGGTGATGGAACCAAAGGCAATTCTTGGTGCGCCATCGTCTGCGAGGTTAACGGCATGTGCGGTTAAGGCCTGATGGATTTGATGGACTTCACCATCGGCACGCTTAGGCTCAATCGCGGCGATGACGAGATCAATGCGCTTGTCTTCGGCCATTAAATCAATAGCGCTTTGATAATCGGCGACGCTAGGGGAGGTTCCCTGAGAGGTAAAGGCAATTGGACCATTGGTGGCGACAGGCAGTTGTTCCCCGGTCGGCAATGAACTGACGGCGCGTACTCGTATTAACTCACTTTGAGTTTGCAGTACGTAAGGTAAATAATTGTCGCTATCGGGGTTGGTGGTTAAGCCTGTGTATTCTTCAAGCAGGGCGCCGCCGTTAAAAATAGTAATACTGAAGGTGCTACCTGTTCCATGAGCGATAATGACTGAAAACTCATCGACATTTGCCCCGTCGGCGGGCAATATTTCGAGCATGGTGTTGGCCGTTCCGGCTTCCAATACAGCCATGGGTACTGCCGGTTCTGCAAAGAGGTTGGTGCCAGCTTCTGGGCGGTCGCCGTCAAAGTTTGGATCTGTTGCGACAACAAGACGYGAACGACTATTGATAACGCTAAATAAATCATCAACGGAGCCAGGGCTTACCCTTAAATCTGCGTGGGTTTCCACGACAACACGATCAACAATTAGCTCAACAGTGACTCTAGCCGCAACGCCAGCGGCATTTAATAGGGATTTTATGTTGACGGCTAAACCACCGCTGCCCCAGTTGCGATTAAAGCGACATCGCAGTCGCGCGGCGGGGTTACTTTCTTTATTTAATAAGTCGTGGCTGGCGGGTGTGCCCCCGGCAACGGCCGAAATAACGGCTTCTGATGCGCCATTATGTAAGGCGTGAACGCCTTCTTTTAGCGAGTACAAACTACCGGGGCCAAGTAATTCGCCAAGCTCGGAAACTTTTGAGACGCCAGTTAATTTACCGACAGCAGGCGGACGATCAACAACGCCAACCACACCAACAATGCCGGATGGCGCTGGTAGCGGCGGTAATACATCAAAAATAGTGTCAACCCTTACACCAGGAACAACAAGAGCAGGCATGATGTCCTCCTTCTAAATTAATAGTTAGACCAGACAGCGGTAGCTTGAAGTAATGAGGCGATGCAGGTAAAAGATGTAGATAAAAACAAGATAACAAGTTACAGGAGTGTTGCAATCTGTAAGCTGCTTTCCGTGCTTTTACAATGCGTCGCTCAAAATAGGAAGCTTGATACTACTCTCAGTAAATATAATTGTAAATGTTGTTTGCCATGTTTTTTTAAGAAAATATGAACTTTGTTTTTTGGGTAAAAAAGGGGCTATTGGTTTTAGTGATATCGATATTCGTGAAGGGAATAACTTATTGATGAAAGTTGGGTTAGTTAACGGGGTATGGGTTGTTTGTCGTTATGACTGTTAATGTAACCCTGTTATTATTTGAGGGTTAATTTTTTTGGTTCAAGGTGGCTGTGTTGCTCGCGGAAGTGGTTAATTCTATTTTTATTTAGTAAATATTAATGTGGCGGATTTTTCATCTGGGTTTTCTGTTTAAGGCTGAAGGAAATATGGTTTTGGTGTTTTTATAGCGAAATAACGCTATATTTAATTCAGTCATACTTAAGGCGACATAAAATGTTCGTTAGGTTTGTTGTTATTGTTTGGCGCGGTCTTGCGTTCCCCGTAGGGGTACTGGATGAATAGGCGGTGGTTTTAACCACCGACGGTCTACGGGGAGACTGTTAAGTTGGGTTTAGCTATCGGCTACGCCTCTAAAACAGGCTTGACCTGGGCAAGGCGAAAGCCGCTGAGGCTGTCACGGCCCTCAGGCCTGTTCCCGTAGCGACAGGCCGAGCGCGCGTGGCGCCCGCTGTTGGTCTAGCTACCACCGCGCAGCACGCGGCAAGGCTCGTTTTGAAACATATCATTTTCGGTTAATTTGTTTTTGTCGGGGCCTGTTGGGTTGATTGCGTCTTGACTGGGCATTGCCGCAAACCAGTCGCTACACCATTCCCAAACATTGCCATGCATTTGATATAAACCCCAAGCGTTAGGTTTATATGACTTTGCTGCAACTGTGGCTTTTTGAGCCCCTTCGCTAAACCCTCCAAAGCCTTTCCATTTCCCGGAATAATTCACTAAGTCTAAGCTTATTTCTGATCCAAAATTAAGTGGCTCAGTCGTGCCCGCTCGGCAGGCATATTCCCATTGTGCCTCGGTGGGTAGATTGATATATTTGGCACCCGGTAATTGTTTTAGTTTTTCAATAAATGTTTGGCAGTCCTTCCAGCTAATTTTTTCCACTGGGTTTTCTGGGTTCTTAAATTCGCTAGGGTTATCTTTCATTACCTCTAGCCAAAGAGACTGCGTAACCGTGGTCTCTCCTACCCAAAACCCTTGCGTTAAGGTTGCCCAGTGCTGGCTCTCATCACCCCAGTGTCCTCTGTATGGCTAATACCATCAATATGGATTTTGTTGCAGGCCGCTCACTGAGTTAACAGGTTGAAGTTTTATATAAGTTGAGGTTTTTAATTTTTATTAACATAATAACTTGTTAACGTTATATGGGTGAATGTAATGTGTTAAAGTTCTGTTTTCGGGTGAGAGGTCTTTACTTGTTAAAAGAAGTGCACAAGAAAAATATTCATCGTTAACTGTTTGATAAATAAATAAAAGGGAACTAAAGTGATTAAAAGAAATTCATTCGTTGTATTTGCATTACTTTCCGCGCTGATAAGCTACGCGTCGATGGCTCGTGCGGAAGGAAAGCCATTTGTTCTTGCCAACTCAATTGTGCATAAAGTTGAATCATTCATCGTGCCCAATCAAATATATGATGTACAAATTGCATTGCCTAGTGATTACCAAAGCTCACCGGATAAAGAATATCCCATCGTTGTTGTGCTCGATGGTCAGTGGAACTTTACACTCGTTGCAGCCATCACCGGAAGTCTCGCCTTCGATGGAATGATGCCTGAAGCCATCACTGTTGGTATCACTTGGGGAGGTGAGGGCGACGATCCAGGTTTGCTGCGTCAGCGAGATTTTGTCCGTCCAGAAGTGCCATATATACAGGGTAGTGGTGGCGCCAGCCAGTTTTTATCCGCGCTTACCGAAGAGCTGATTCCCTTTGTTGAAAGTCGCTACCGTGTTGGCGAGAAGCGCGTCTTGCTAGGCGCATCTCTTGGCGGATTGTTCACCAGTTACGCGATGGTTGAAAACCCCGGGTATTTTGACGGCTATATTGCGCTAGCAAGCTCCTATTCTGTCGATGCTCCATACCTTGAAGAAAAGCTCAATGCACTTTCAGGAACAAGGGCACTTAAAGGCGTTCGTTCATTTATGGGAGTCGGCGAGTTAGGCGGTAATCTTGCTGCGGTTGAAGCCGCTAGCGGCCTAGTTAGATCCCTTAAGCTTAAAGGCTTAAGGCACAAGCTTAAAGTCTTCCGTGGTTTAGGTCATTCCGGGGTAGGGTCTGTTGCATATACTTACGGCCTTCAGTATGTTTTTAAACGACCTGCCTTAAAATTAAGTGAAGAGTTTTTGCAGCAGTATGCAGGTGATTATTCGGGTGGATTTGAAGGTCAGCCGCCGTTTCCTTTTTCTGTATCCGTAACTGATGTAGGTAAAATTACACTCAGTGATGGATACCAAACGTTTGAATATCTGGCTGAGAGTGAAACAAAATTCTATGTCAATGGTACTGATTTTAGCCTAGAGTTTTTTGATGATGATCGGTTTGTACTTAATCTTCAAGGGGCAGAGCTTAGCTTTAATCGAGTGGAGTAATGGTGATGGATAATAACGCCCTTTTTAACGGTGACCCTAGCGACTATCCGTATCTCCGTTGGGGAATGATTGTGCTGGGTGGGAGTTAGGGGTCGTTTCTGAGGGTGGGATAGACCGGTAGTCTGGATGTAGCTCCAGCGGAATCCGGGAACCTTCCCGATGGCAGAGATCCCGGATTTCGTTTCACTCGTAAAAATTAGATTTAATTTGCTTTTTATTATGCCTTTTTTGAAAATATTCTTTTAAAAAATTCGTAAAGCGAGCTGCGCCTCGAAAACAGTGCTATGGCTAGAACTTAGGGTATTTACACCGGTATTTAGCGTAAAGGGCGTGTTTAGGTTTGTGGGTTTACACTCGGTGCCGGAATTTAAATATACAGGTGTACCGGCTTGGGCGGCCTAGGGGGAATAGCAGGGGATTTTAGTGCCAAGGCTAATGTTCGGTTAAACCCTTGTGACAAAACAACGTCTAACTAGAATCAGATAATTTTCTTTAAAGCGCCATCGCCACAACCCGGATCAATGATCTGCTCGCCGGGCTGAGTCGGTATCCAGCCGGGCAAACAGATCAATGGCAAGCTCGGACAACGCTAGGTTAAAACTCCGATCATGCTCTGCCGCAGTTTAATCTCGTAACGAAACTTAATTTTCGCGCAGATAGTAGTTATTGATGTAGCCGTTATAGGCCATAGTACAGTTAATGGCATAGGACGATTCATATGGATTACTCGGTGTAGACCCTGAATCTAGGTAATGCCACCCATAGGTACCGCTACTACTACTGGTTGGCGAGTATTCCTTTCGAACACCATTCTTCGCGGTTTCAACAAGTTTGCAGCTGTACACCGAGTTGGAATAATTGAGCTTAGCGTCGAAAAATGGCGTATTAAGACTTGGGCGGGAAATAGGGCATGTTACTGATTTACCATACATGCTGTTGGTTGCCCTAAATCTTCCTTGGGTTATTTGGTACTGTGTGTCGCTGGCGGAAGTACTACGACAATTTGAACCGGGGTGTGTCACGGTCGTCGAAAATGCACTCGCTGAAAAAGCCGAAAGAAGCGACAAAATTATCAATTTCTTCATTTTTAAAATCCTAGTTATTATTTAGTTATACTGTGATTTATCGTTATTTTGTGAAGTATTTGTTTTTAAGCTTCACATGTTGATTAGCCGTCAACATGTGACCACATTACACAATAAAAAACTCAAAATCAACAGTGCGTGATTCCTGTAATTTATAAAAACAATTAGCCATAACCACAATGGAAAATATTCTGCCACACACACGCACATGATTTCATTGCAACAAAATACAGGGGTAACCCTACAAAAATAATAATATATTACTCAGGTTGTTTTTGAGCCCACGCCGACATACAAAATTAAACAGAGAGGCTCAGGAGACCTGAGTATCCAGCGTGGCAATATCGGGTATATAGACTCTGCCAAAAACTGTCCATGGCCATAATGGGCCAATATAGATAGCATCCTGCTAAGTGTTAATTTTTATTCAGAAACTTAGAATGATAATTTTGCACGTGTTTTGGATAGAATGAAACATAGCTGGTTCAATGTATATGCCGTATATTTGTCATCGGAAAGTTCGAGTGAGTAGGGCTATTGAACGACAATTAACTTGACCACTGTGGGGCTTTTGTCTGTTTCTCATTCCCCGTATTGCGCAGGCTTCATACGAGCTATGACGCTGAGTCGGGTCAAGCGGAGCTTTGCGCGAGAGAATGAAGTGTTAGGCTAGCTCGGAATTTTGTTCGAACCATGTGGATAGCTCAGGCTCTGAAATTTGGCTCCCGGCAAGCCCTTCGAATATCACTGTAGATTCGGTTTCAGAAGCTATAAATTTATAATCGTTTATTTCCAAAAAAATAACGCCAACTGTAAAAGCGGTTCGTTTGTTTCCATCCACAAACGGGTGGTTTTTGGCGATTCCAAAACTGTAGGCGGCTGCTAAGTCAAAAATTGTTGCATTGTTATCGTAAGTAAACTTTTGTGGTGCTCGATTCAGCGCTGATTCAAGCAAGGTTATATCTCTAACGCCTTCGCCGCCACCATGTTCGGAAAGTAGCATTCCGTGTAGTGCTTTAACGACATCTTCCAATACCCATTTTGGCTCGTTCATTTAGCCAAAGCCCTTAGGGTATTTTTGTAGCGCTTCATGACGTCTTCGGCTGCTTCCATTTGCTCTTCGAAGTCTTGCTTGTATGGCGTTAGGGTATAGCCTTCAGGACCTTCAACTAGGTACAAAGTATCGCCCTTGCTAGCTTTCATCTTATTTAGAGCTTCTTTGGGTAGTAAAATACCCATGCTGTTGCCTACGGTGGTTACTTTTACTTTTAACATGTATGCACCTGCGTTATAACGTATGTTATTACGCAGTGTAGGTTACCGTCGCAAAGTATTCAAGTGGATTCCAGTTAGCATTGCTCGCTTCGTTTATCGTTTTTTGACGGCACACGGCCAATACCGATACAGCAGTAAGCCTGCTGTTTATTTGCTGAAAGGTTGCAATATGTACAGCCCTAGGGGGATATTTACTCTGTTTCGGACTTCAGTAGTAAGCCATCGAACATATCAGGCGCTTGCAGGAGGCAGAGCTTGGTTGCACCTTAAGCCAGGTGGTGCTCGTCAAAGCCGAACATGAGGTGGGTGATAGTCTGATTCTGGGTGATGTATTTACGGAACTCAAAGGCAAGTTGATGGCTCAGCTCGGTGGTGAAAGCGTATAATGTTGTTCTGTCCTTATCTGTTCAAGATAAAATTTAAGGGCAGGCACTGCATATTTCATTCCCCTATATTCTTCCTGCATCCAATGTTTTTCAATGCGAACATTTGCGTTGCAAAGACGGATCCAATTGTAGGTGTAGACACGCACTTGGGATAGCCACAACCATCCACCCTCTGTTCGGCGAAATTTCGATTGGTTCGATTATTTGGGTTAGCTCTTTTAAATTTTAGGGGTTAATAAGTTTTTAAATAAAACTTCTGTTAGACAAATTAGAGCTAGTAAAAAGACGAATTTGTATCGTTGTCGGTTTTTAATATCAAGAATCGAGTAGCAATAATTTTTTAATTATTGGCTTTTATCTTGACATGTTTAACCCAACAAAGAATAAGTGTAGATGGTTCTTATTGCGATATTGTTGAACGAATCGTCTGCGGTGGTTGCAAGTGTGTGGTAATCGGAGTAAATTTATTTTTAGGCAATCTTTTACGCCAATTCAGTGCTTCACTATTTTTTTAATATTGACTTATAGTGCTAAATTACTTAACGCCTGACGCGGCCTCGCAATGGCAAGTAAATCGCTAATACTGATATAAACTAGAGCGGTAAATTTCCGACCATGTTTTATCTGGAGTGTAAATTCATTACGATAAGTCAATAGTTGACCCCTTTATTCTCATGCCAGATTTTTTCGGAGGAAAAATGAATCCAGCAGATGCTCTTAAATATTTGGCGAAAGCACTTAAAAAAGGTTCTGACGTCAGGTCTGAAATAATATCAGAAGTAAACAATTTGTCGTCAGCCATTGCTTCGGCGTGCATATACACTTCTATGAGGCTAAATCAAGCTCTAATTGCTGATGATTTGAATGAAAAGAGAAAAATACTTGTAAGCATGGAGACGGGAGAGATTGAGTCACACGCACGGATGAACGGCATGTGTGCCCCTGTTTTTCATGCGGCGAATGAGTTGAAACGATTTTATTCTGATGAAAATCTAAATAGAAGTCTTGGAAAAAAGGATGAATTACTTGCGCTATTTAATGCCTTGAAGAAAGGAGAAATGGGTATGCAACAATTCATGATGGACTTTATAAATATCACTGATACTGTTGAGGGGAAGTCAGCAAGAGAGATTGATTCGTCTATAAGGGAGCATGTGAAAAAGTTACAGGGATTGGCCAAATCAGCTCAATACTGCCAATTTACAATTTCAACTTTATTGTAAGTTAGTAGAATTACCAAATTCGGACAGGCACAGATTGAGGAATCCGAAGTTGAAAATTAGGCTCAAGCCTTGACTTAATAGTACTAAAAAATTTACGGCTAAGTATCGGTTTCTATCCGTCTATTACACCATTGCAGTCATTGTCTACGCCATCCCTGCCAAACTTGCCTCGGGTATCATTTGCGCCGGGGAATACTTTGTTGTTGTTGTCGTCGCAATCGCCATTTTCTACACAAACACCATCAGCGTCATTGTCTGTACATTCTTCGGGCGGAGGAGTAGGAGTAGGAGTAGGAGTAGGAGTAGGAGTAGGAGTGGGTGTGGGAGATTCACTACCAGGTGTCCAGGCGAGTGCGTTAGCAACTTGTAAAAGCCCGTGCCCGCTTGTGTTATCAAAGCCTGTATCGCCCAGATCAAATGCGGTGCTTGTTAGGGCTGACTTGATGTCATCCGGTGTGCTGGCGGTGCCATTGGCAATTAACATGGCTGCCGCAGCTGAAACATGAGGTGACGCCATTGATGTGCCTTGGAAGAACCAGTAGCCCCATCCGGCACTATCAAAAGTTTCCTGCAATACGCCATCTGAATAGCCATCACCATTGTCATCTCTGGATGTATCGCCTCCAGGGGCTACCAGRTCAAGGCCATCACCTTTGTTGGAATAGCGGGGCACTCGGTTACGCAAATCAGTGGCGCCAACAGCGATAGTTGTTGAATACCGTGCAGGGTAAGATACATTTTTGCGGTGTCCGTCATTACCTGCAGCGCACACGACAGTCACACCATTATTATAGGCATAATCAAGTGATGGATCGATGAGTGTGTTATTGGTCGTACCTAATTTTGCATTAAAACCTAGACTCATATTGATGACGGAGGCGCCATTGTTTACGGCATACATAATGCCATCGGCGATGTCTGCACTGGTGCCRGAGCCCGTGTCATCCAATACTTTGATGGGCATAATACAACTGCTRAACGCCAAGCCRGCGGCGCCTGTAGCATTGTTGCTTGCCTGGGCAATGGTGCCACTCACATGGGTGCCATGACCATCACCATCAAGGGGRTCATTGTCGTTATTAACGATATCGTAGCCTGCTAAAACACAAGCTATGCCATCATTGCTGCCAGTTTCGGCCAGGCCGGTATCCAGTACAGCAACAACCGAACCGAGGCCACTGGTGATATCCCATGCTGAAGAGGCTTGCACAGCAGGGAAGTGCCATTGAAAGCTGTAAAAGGAGTCATCAGGTGTATGGAATTTAGATAACAAAAAATTCAATTCAGATTTTTTGCCTTGTCGACGAAACTTGCTGACAGCAGCCGTCTCATGCCCTTTACCGACAGCAATAATGGCAATGCCAGCATTGGGTAAATACTTGGTTACTGTGTAGGTGTTCAGCTCACTTGGGTGTGCAAAAACAGCTATCTCACCGGTTCTGAAAGGCGCAGAACCTTGCCCATAAACATTGGCTGAGATACTCAACATAAGAATTGTTAGGGTGAAACGAAGATTGGTCATTACGTACCTCCAGCCAATTGAAGGCGGGCGAGGATTTTAGTGGATTCTGTAGTTATATATTAGCTTTTAATGATGAGAAATTCTCATATCAAATAATTCTTAGATTTATAATCGTAGGCAATAAGTGGGCGGTCGTTTTTCTTTATTGCATTAAAATAATGTTATAGATTTTTGAGCTCTAAAAATACAATTAAAGATCTAGTCATGTCGCCGATCTGACAGCCATAAAATCACCCTAATCTAGGGTATTATAAAAATAAAAAATTCTTCTGAGATAAAAATTGATGAGGTAGATGTTTTTACTGCACTTCAATCAATACAGATAATGCTTTTGGTTTGTATGATATACATGGCAAGGTGTGGGAGTGGATGACGGATCATTGGCGTGAGGATTATACTGATGCGTCTGATGGCGGTAGCGCTTGGGTAAGTAATGGTGATAGGACGCGCCGGGTTGTTCGCGGCGGGTCTTGGTTCAACTACCCGAGGTACCTTCGTTCCGCCAACCGCAGCAGAAGCACTACCGATGAACGGTTCTACAACTCCGGTTTGCGCCTTGCCAGGACTCTTTAAAAATAGACTATTCTAGTCGATTAGCGTGTTCAACAATCAAAGCACGCATTACCCTTTTTTATTGGGCGAGTGCTGCGGCGCGGAAAAGGTGCTTGCGCAGGAATGTCGCAGGAAGCCTAGGTTGAATTATCATCCGGTTAACAGGGGTATCATTTGCTAAAATTAGATGGTTTCTAAGCTCAAACAATATTCCACTACGTGTTTCGAATTGATGTCTGGGTCACTCCCACTCACTTCTAGGGTCAAAGTCCTCGCTAGCAGCCAAATTTTGCCACAATGCCTTGGTCGCCTCGCTGGATGTACGCGGCAGTACAATTTTGACAACAGCCAATAAATCGCCAGTGTTCGTGTGGGTTTTTAAGCCTTTACCTTTTATTCGAAACTTCTTACCTGAAGGGGTATTTGAAGGGATAGACAAGTTTACCTTCCCATTCAGTGTCGGCATGGTAACTTTTGCGCCCAAACTTGCTTCCCACGGAGCCAAGGGTAATGTCATCAGCAGGTTATCCCCATCCACCTCAAATAAGGAATTCGCTGCAATACTAACATGCAAATATAAATCGCCCGCAGTACCGCCATTTGAACCTGGGTTACCCTGACCTGCCAAGCGAATTTTCTCACCATCTCGGACACCTAGCGGTATTTTTACTTTTAAGATCTTCTTTTGTGGCTTTGCATTAACGCTGTTAGCGGGCAAGGTAAATTCAATTTCTTTTTGCGTCTCTTTTATGGTGTCGGACAAAGGTAAAGACAGCTCAAACTTGATATCTTGCCCTTTAACTTGTCGCGTTTGGTAGCTCCGAGAGGAGCTAGACGACTGAGATCTGCTGCCAAACATTGAATTAAAAAATTCAGAGTATTCACTGTTAAACGATCCGCTGCTTTGATGTGAGGAAGCATTCCAACCGGGAGTCCTCCTGCTGTTTGGAGCTTGAGAGCCGTAGCGACGCAACTCGTCAAATTCTGCTCTGAGCTTCGTATCTTTAAGGACATGATAGGCTTCAGCAATCTCTTTAAATTTGTCTTCCGCGCCCGCGTTTGAATTCATGTCGGGGTGATATTCTCGAGCTAATCTACGATATGCGGTTTTAATTGTTTTGGTGTCGTCGTCATTTTTTACGCCGAGTATTTTGTAATAGTCTTTAAATTCCATGGTGCCCTTAGCGTTTTGTCTCAGCCCATTAGCACTTGCCCAATGCAAGCATTCAAAATACAAGTAATCAAAGATACTAGGCTTTGGCTAAAACAGTGTTTAATCTTTGTTGTGAACTCAATAGCCGTAGTTTAGCACGATGAAGGATGCTGCTACAGTCTGCCCTTGATGTGCAGGCTTTTCATTTGTCATGATAGGCGGTGCTGGACGATCTTCCGTCATAGCAGATACTTAACGCATCAACAGGGATCGTCCAACTCATACAGATCTAAGCGACAAGCGAACTCCAGCCCTATGGCTAAAAAGTACGCCCTTATTATTGCCGCAGGCAAAGTACGAAAGCTCAAGCTATAAGCCCTTACAAAAGACGGAGGCGGATGCGAAGGCGGTGGCGGAATTATTCCGGGATCCGGAGCTTTGCGGCCTTTGATGAGGTGAGATCCTTAATCGACCAGCCTAATCAGGCGGTGCAGGTGGCGGTTGGTGAGTTTTTCAACAGCGTAAGCGTGATGACTTGCAAGTACTGTACTTTGGTGGTCACGGGGTTAAGGATGAGGATGGTATTTTACACCTCGCGCTAACAAAATAACCACATCAACTGACGGAGTCGCCATGAATACTGATACCCAAACCTTAGTTCTAAGTCTAAACCTTAGCGATTCCCCTGAGCATCGTGACCGCCTTTGTCAGGATCTGCAGCGTGAGGCTCGTGATTGGCCGGGGGTTGAAGAGGTTGCACAAGTCTACGCTGGTGAAACCCCTGAAGGCGCAAGAGGGGACGTGAACTTTATTGGCCAAATGGCGCTTCGTGTTGTGCCAGCACTAATTGCTCCGCTAACGAAATATTTGGAGGAATGGATGAAGCGTAGGGTTGAGCCTGCGACGATTACAATTTCCCTAGGGGATCGCAGTGCCGAATTTAGTAACGATGTTAAGCCGGAAGAGCTTGCGGCTTATTTTAAAGTCTTGGCAGAGGTGCCTGCTGGGGAGGAGGGCAAGACGGGGTAACAAACCCTTTGGAATTATTAATACAATTGTCTTTTCGATTCACCTTCCTAGCTATACCTTTATTTCCCCGCTTCACTTACGAACGATTGATTTTTAGTAGATGCATTGAAACTTAGAAAGTTGATAATAGCTATAAGTACGCCAGCTATTATTCAGTTTTATCCCTGCTGCAATATCATGTGCATATCGATGCCAATTATCAACAGCATAGGAAAAAATGGAGCTATTGGGCTGGAATGTTGTGCAGGCTTATTCTAGAGTGATAGTTAACATATAAAATGAGTGGCTTTATCTTGAGGTGTTTTCTCGAACGCCTCTTGTCACATAGGGGTAGGTGCGCCCTGCAAATTCACTTACCACGAATATATTTGTTCTATGGCCTGAAGGTCAATTTTTATTCTAGTCTGAGATTAACCCCTCTCAAAAATCCCGTTAAGAAAAAAGGTAATAATCTATAATGACGCTCGAAAATATAAAATCTATTAAAGAAATTAAAGCTTTCGCTCAAACATGGAATGAGCTTTATGCCGCCACTAACTTTGAAGCAATGAAAGCTTTAGCCACGGAAGATGTCGGTATTGCCAACGCGCAAGAATCCACGTCGCCTACGGGTCTTATCTATGGGCGCCAAGCGTACTATGATGGAATTTACGGGGCTTACGTGGGTATAGGTGATCAGCGCAATATGCTGGTTATGAAATATGAGGACTGGGAATATATCCCCTTGGGCGAAAATGAATTTTACACCATTGGTAAATACACTCTCCAACCTGATTCAGTGGGCGTTAACTGCTGGCTCCTGCGCCGTGAATGTAGGGGTTCGCCCTGGCGTATTTTTCGTGTCATTAATAATTGATTATGTGTGTTTTTTATTCTGATCCATAATCCACGGAAAACAAAATTATTTATTAGAGAATCCTATGATGGAAATAAATAAAATTAGGTCATGTTTTATGTTTTTCGCCTTAATTGGCGCGTGTCTTTGCAATATGGTAGACGCCAGAGACACTTATAAAGCACCAGTTAAAGCTGTGAACTTGGATAGCATTAGCGCCTGGTTTGCGTCAACGCCCATTACCGCAGGCGGCTTAGTCACTCCCGCAGATAGTTTAGTGACCTTAACAAGTGATAAAGATTTTCACCTTTGGTCCTGGCGGATGTTCCTATGGTTGATGTCTCAAAATGAGCAAGATTTTGTTTTTGATTCTAGCGGATTTTATGACCTTTCTGAGGATAATAAACTGCTATCCAATACGCCCGGGTCCGATAACGTTCGCTTTATTAGGACGGGGCAGGCGGGAATGATGGCGCATGGCGTGCTTATGTCCCAAAGCGTTGGCGTCACACCGACAGGCTCACTGGTTTATTATGGTATCCATGTTAATGATACTTTTGCTTATTATTCATCAGGGTTTCAAAATCAAGGGCCGCTGTCAACGCTGACAGACTTTCCCACGTCACAGAGTGAGCTTACCAAAATTAGCAACTACGCGAATACGACTTACGGTGCCACGCTTCAAAACCCAAATACCTTGGCGATGGAGCTAAAAAGCTCTTGGGTTAAAGTTGCGTCGGCAGCGAGTGCGCCAAGTTACCTTACCACGACGGCTGAAATACCGGTATACATAAAATCTGCAGATAATAGAACTTGGACATGGGACGGAAAAACTAAAGAGTCCGCAACATTAGCGATGGTGGGTTTTCATGTGGTGGGGAGTACGGCTGGTCACCCTGAAATGGTTTGGGCGACATTTGAACATAACGGTAATTCACCCGATGCGAATTATCAAGCTAACGCTACACTTCAAGAGACCTTTGCTTCGGATGGCACACTATTAAATAAAAGTGCGGACTGGTTGTTTTATGAAGGAACATCGAAGCAGTCGCAGGCGAATATCCCTAAGATGAATTTAACGACAAAAACGACGGGTTCGATTGTTATTCAAGCCGTTCAAGGTGAGACCATCAGTGCAGCGAGTACCTATCGAGTGTCGCCTTTTGGTAACCCGACATCCGATGATGCGGGCAATACCTTGTTGGCGAGCATTAATGAGAATATTCAGGGGCAGCTTTTATCTGGAGACCTTAGGAAAAACTATTTTTTGGTGGGTTCAGTTTGGACTAAAAATGGTGTGCCGGGGCAGGGGGGAAGTTTGCCTGAACTTGCGGGCTCGACGAAGTTAGCCAATACAACAATGGAAACTTTTACACAAAACAAAGACTGCTTCTCTTGTCATACCACCCAGCATGACCTGAGTCTAAGTCATATTTTAGATCTTATTCAGCCTCTAAGTCCTCTCCAAAACCCTACTCACGTCAGAGGAGATAAATAATGAGCTACTTTTCCTATCCACGCCTTCATTTCTCCGGCAAATTTATTGCCGATCCCTGCACTGTTAATAATTACCCTGGAAACTATGATGTAAAAGGTGACATCAGCAAAATGAAGCTCTATTGGAATCCGGGCGGTACAGGTGGTTTTGATTTTGAAGATTGCCTTATTACAAAGGTAGAGTACTCAGAGGATCACTTTGCGACCACGCCAGAAGAGGATTCCATTATTGGTCAATCTTTTGCTGCAATAAAGCAGTTCTATTTAAGTTCGGGCTTGGTTGATTTAGACCCGCGTCAAATGATGGTTAGTACTCTTTTTGGTATGGATCTGCAAATCGGTGGCGATGAAGAGAATATAAAAGGGGAGTTTTCGTCTACTCCTTTCAATGGTATTTGGAATTTTCCTTTGAGTACGGCGTCAGCAACTTATCAAGGTCAAATATCGTCCTTGGGTTTTTCTTCTGCGCCCAGTAGTCAATTTTTACAAAAAATTAGCTCAGCCGACAAACTCTCGATAAACTTTGCTGTCAACCAATACAATAATGTGCCTCAGATTTATAGTTTCAATGACCAAACTTTTGAGTCTATGCTCGATGCCGGCATCCCCCAAGATATTATTGATAAATTTAGTGACCTAAAAGATTTGAGCCTATACCAAGGTGAAGGTGGTTTTCCCTTTGGCGATATTCCGACGCTTTCTTACGTTACGAGTTTATTGATTAGCCGCTTAACAACGGAAGAATATAATTTGTATCAAACTCGTATTTTTGAAATAACCCAGAAGGCTTATACGCCTTCGAGTCCTTTCGAATTCACCAAAGGCCTCGTCGTCGGAACCGTCGGCCCGGCCTTTGCCACGGATCCAGCCTTTGTGGTTGCATCAAGAGCGTTGGCTCCACAGGTATCAGACAAAAGTTTTGTCTACTTTAGTAGTGTCGAGACGAATCAAAAAAGTACTGCATATTTAAATTTTTCAAACGCTCTTAAGATCGACCCATATGCGGGTGTTCAGCCGTCAGTTCTGAAGTATAGCGATGTGGGTAATATTTACCTTGCGACGTTTTCAGGAGCCGCATTTAAGTCAACCGAGGTCAGCTTGCTTCATGACACCCCTCTCGACCTAGGTGGTGATTGCCTTGTAAAAAATGCAGGGTTTATCACTCAAAAATTAAATGCCGATATAAGTTCGACGTCTGTATGCTTAGTCAAAGAAACAAGCCCTGCTATTGGTGCTAGCCCAGCTGTTTATCGATTGCTCCATCAGGAAAACCTCAATGGCTATTTTATGCGTGCCGATAAATTTGTGTATCGAATGAACCCGGGCGATAGTGACCCAACTTACGGCGATACGGAAACCTTTGATATACATGTGTACCAATATGGTGAGCCTGTTACAGACCCCGTTGAAATTAAGCTATCCCTTAGTTATTTTGATATTAATGGGGAGGAATTACCAATCCCGAGCGATGATAATGCCCTCTCATTTGCAAGTAATACGGCAGCGACATCCAATGGTATTGCGTCATTTACCATGACTTGTACGGAGCCGCCCGCGCCAGCAGACAATCTCGATGGGCAAGTTTATTCAATTGAATATCAATTCTCTGATTCAAATTTGGAAGCCGCGTACACCCTCGCGCCAGGCGATTCGCTCAGTGTTCATGTTTACCAAAGTGAAACAACGATGACGGGGCAAGAGGTGTTAAAACAATACGGTGAAATTTATCCGATTATGGGCTTCCTAAAAAGCGAAGCTGCGATAGCTACTCGTAAACCGATGATATTAAACCTGCTTCAATACCCAATTGATAGCATTAATCATATGCCCGTGACTCGTGATATGTCGACAGTGAAGCGAGACAAGGCTATTGCGTGGCTTGAATCCCTAACCACCGTCACCATTCAAGCGGATGTTGCTTGGCAGAAGACGGGTTTTCAGGTTTCAGCTAGCGACACCGTTAATATTAATTACCTCAGTGGTGAATGGACTGCGAACCCAAGTAACAACGGTGGCGAACTTTATAACGCTGACGGTGATCCCACGGTGATTGTAGCTGAGTCAGGTTATACCTTAGCGGGCAAAAATGAGGGGGCTTTAATCGGCAAAGTAGGGACAACATTTTTTTATGTCGGACTCAATGGACAAGTCCCTTCTGGTGTGACAGGTGAGTTGGAGCTATGTATTAATGATGATATTGCTGGTGAATATGGCGCAGGATTAAGTGATAATAAAGGACGTTTAACGGTCGGCATCAGTAAGGTTTAAGCGCAAAGGGGTCACCCATTAGGATTTTTGCCAAGTAACAACTACAATCAACAAATGTCCAGACCAACACGAATCGAATATGATAACGCCTTCTACCACGTGATGAGTCGCGGTAAAGGGCGTCAGAAAATATTTCATGGTGATGATTATTACCATGCATTTTTCCAATGCCTACAAGAAGACCACGAGCGTTTTAGTTACAGATAGCACAGCTATTGGCTGATAGGAAACCTAAGTCGTGCAATGCGACATGTTAACGGGATCTACACCCAGCGTTACATCCATCGAAATCCAATCGAAACGAGAACGCCGATAGTCAATAACTTGGAGGATTACACATGGTCGAGTTACCCGCAATACATGAGTAAATCAGCAAAATTCCCTGATTGGCTTTGCCGGGAAGAAATACTGAGCATGATAGGGGCAAGAATTTAAAGAGAAAGTTTTGGCTTTAAATATTTCTAACTTCATAAAAAATATATTTAATGTTGAAAGAAGAAAGGCG
>NVXL01000297.1 GCA_002746115.1 Alteromonadaceae bacterium | reverse complement strand
ATACTTGCGCCCTCACAAGAGGAGCTGTTGATCAAAGAAGAGAACGTTGGCTTACAACTAGATGAATTAATCGCGCGCGATGTTATTCAGTCCTACGATGCTACCTCTAGGTATGTTCCCTCCGAAAACCGACAGCGCCAGAATCGTCAATTAATTGAAAATGGTTTTTATCGCTCCGAAAAGCCTCGTGCGAAGACGTTTATGAGCGACGTTGGGTTCTCTCAAGAAGTCATCAATGATCATTACACCGCGTTTGGCCAATCTGCATCGAGCTTAATGCGCTTGGAAGATTGGATGCCAGTTGCCGCACCTCATGCTAAAGCTTTGTGGATTGGCGCTATAAATGGGCAGTACGCTTCTATTATCGGGCTCAAAGGCGTGAGCGATGCTGCCCCACTGAGCTTATTAGCGGCGGAAGCTGCAGATGTGATGTTCGTAGATAACGTTGAAGCAATGGCGTCTAACCTCAACCGGCAGACGTTAGAATCCTTCCGTTTGCTAGTGCTAGCCTATGCTTGTATTGCCCTATTGATATTGCTGCGTTATCGCGCGATGTCGAGCTTAGTTATTGTCATTATTCCGCTAACGGCGAGCACGATAAGCTTGGCCATTTTTAGTATTGCGGCTATTGAAATTAGCTTATTCCACGTATTTGGCTTATTTTTGGTACTAGGCTTGGGAATGGATTATGGTATTTTTCTGAGCAAAAAGACGAGTCATAATAATGCTAAATTACTGGCGATTACACTCTCCGCGCTAACGAGTTGCCTATCATTTGGCTTGCTGTCCTTAAGTAGCACTCCAATGATTAGCGCATTTGGCAGCACCGTGTTGCTGGGTAGCGTCTTGAATCTCATTTGTGTTCCTGTTGTCGCTCGGCTTAATGCCGATTAATTTGGACTGTATAGCTTTGTGAAGATAAAAAATAGCCCTGTGAAAATAAAAAACTGGTGTTTGCTTTTCGCTGTCCAGCTGTTGCTGGGCTGCTCTCATACGTCTATTCATCGTAGCGACTATTTTGCGGCGCCCACTACCAAGCAAAATGGAATGATGGCTCATCAGCATATCGTGATAAAAGCTCTCGAAAGTGAGAGCCGACTAGAAGCGGTGCTTGAATTTAACGAACAAGAGATGACCGCGATTTTCTTAAATGAGTTTGGCCAACGCACGGCAACCCTCAAATTAGGCCTTGATGCTGCACTTACCGTACGTAAAGAAGCCCTTATCCCTCAGTCGTTATCGCCTAAACACTCGATGAATGCTATACAACATATTTTTTGGCCTACGAGCAGCTTAATCCACTTAGATGGCTGGAAGATTGTCGAAAACGAAAGTAAAAGATCGATTTTCATTGAAGGTGTCTTGGTTGCAGATGTTGAATATGGTACAAGGTGCCCGTGGAGTGGCAACTCTAGGTATGTTAATTATCGTTATAAGTACAGCCTTACCGTGAATAGTTCGGTATTAAACCCGCCGCAAGAGATTGAGCAAAATGCAGCCAACTGTTTTATTTGACTCCGTCCAAGAGCTATTGCCTCATACGGCGCCTATGATGCTGCTAACTGAGGTGCTTGCTTGGGGCAATGATTTCGTTGAGGTTTTGGTGGATCACAATGAGCCGTCAATTTTTAGCGATCAAAGTGGTGACGTACCTATATGGGTGGGTATTGAATATATGGCGCAAGCCATGATGGTATTTGCTGGTATTCAAGCTAAGTTACGCTCAGACACGATAAAAATCGGGTTTTTATTGGGTGCACATCAGTACAAAGCGTACGCACCAGAGTTTAAGTTTGGCACACGAGCGTTGATTAAGGCGGAGCTGGTTTTTCAGGAACCAGATGGGGTGGCTCTATTTCGATGCAAAATTTTTGACGGAAATACTTTACTTGCTGAGTCGGAGGTAAAGGGATTTCTTCCGGATAACCCGGATCAGCTTCTAGGAGCACTTAGGTGAAAACAGTATTGGTTACAGGCTCAAATCGCGGAATCGGCCGCGGGATTGCCGAAAGGCTGAGCAAAGAAGGCTACAGCGTTGTTATCCATTGTCGTAGCAATCTAGAGCAAGCTCAAGAGGTGCAAGAGAGCATCCAAATGACGGGTGGCGCGGCGCGCGTCCTGCAGTTTGATATTGCAGATCGCGAAGCATGCAAAGAGGTCCTCACTGCAGACATTGAGGCGCACGGTATTTATTATGGCGTTGTTTGTAACGCAGGCTTATCTGTTGATGGCGCTTTTCCAGCCTTGTCGGGTAGCGACTGGGATAGGGTGATTCGAGCTAACCTTGACGGCTTTTATAATGTGCTTCATCCATTGACGATGCCTATGGTTAGGAAAAAACAGGGCGGTCGAATTATAACATTATCCTCTGTTTCAGGCTTGATGGGAAACCGAGGCCAAGTTAACTACAGTGCCGCGAAGGCTGGAATAATTGGGGCAACAAAAGCTTTGGCGATCGAATTGGCCAAGCGAAAAATAACGGTTAATTGTGTTGCGCCGGGTATGATTGATACCGATATGCTTGAGGGTGCCCCTGTCGAAGAAGCGTTGAAAATGGTACCCATGAACCGTATCGGGAAGGTCGAGGAAGTGGCTTCATTAGTGAATTATTTAATGTCGGAAGAGGCGGGCTACATTACTCGCCAAGTGATATCTGTCAATGGTGGAATGCTTTGAATAAGAGAGTAGTAGTTACAGGAATGGGCGTAATATCGTCTCTCGGCAACGATTGGGGCGAATTTAGCGGCAAATTACGTGATCAGGTCAGTGGGATTCGGCGAATGCACGAATGGGATCGCTTTGCGGATCTAAATACCCGCTTAGGTGGCCCAATCGAAAACTTTGAGATACCCAGCCATTACACACGTAAAAAAATACGTTCGATGGGACGTGTATCGCTTCTTGCCACTCGTGCAAGTGAAATGGCGCTGGAAGATTCAGGCTTACTGGATGATTCCGTTCTCGGTGGCGGACGAACCGGCATTTCTTTCGGCTCTTGCTCTGGCAGTACCGATGCCTTGGTGGAATTTGCAGGCATGCTCTGTGAAACCGATAAAAGTATTGGCGTAAATGCGACAACCTATGTGCGCATGATGAGCCATACTGCACCAGTTAATATCGGTGTGTTTTTTGGTATAAAAGGCAGGGTCTACACAACGTCCAGTGCTTGTACATCCGGAAGTCAGGGTATCGGGCAGGCCTATGAAACCATTAAATACGGTAAGCAAGACGTCATGTTAGCGGGAGGGGCCGAAGAATTATGCCCAACTCAAGCTGCCGTGTTTGATACCTTATATGCGACCAGCACACTGAATGATGAGCCTTCTACAACGCCTCGCCCGTTTGATCGCAAGAGAGACGGTTTGGTTATTGGCGAGGGTGCCGGTACTCTCATTCTTGAAGAGTTATCGCACGCGCAAGCGCGAGGAGCAAAAATCTACGCTGAAATCATTGGCTATGGAACAAACTCCGACGGTGGGCATATCACCCAACCCGATACTAAAACAATGCAAGTCGCTATGGAGTTATCTCTAGAGGACGCCAGCTTAGATAGCGCTGCCATTGGCTACGTTAACGCACATGGCACAGCAACGGATCGGGGTGATATTGCCGAGTCAATTGCAACGCAAAACTTATTTGGCTCTTCAATGCCGATTAGCACGCTGAAGGGTAATATCGGCCATACACTCGGCGGATGTGGTGCCATTGAGTCTTGGGCGACAATTAATATGATGAACGAAAACTGGTTTGCACCGACATTAAACTTGGTGGAACCTGATGAGCGCTGTGGTTCGCTAGATTATATTATGGGATCGGGGCGAGAGATTAATACCGAGTTTGTGATGTCAAACAACTTTGCTTTCGGTGGCATCAATACCTCACTGATTTTTAAACGATGGCAGTAAGTTTGTGCCACCCCCTGAATCTGAATAGCTATTAAACAATTGTTAAATCACTATTAGATTACAGTTAAATAACTATTAAGTTACTGCTAAATTATTATTAAATTAAAAGTTGCAATATTATGGAAAAAGAACAGATTGATATGTTGGTATGCCCAGTCAGTAAAGCTGCACTGGTATTTGATGAGCAAGCTCAGGAGTTGATCTGCGCGACAAGTGGCTTAGCCTACCCTGTTCGTGATGGAATTCCGGTTATGCTGGAAGCTGAAGCTCGAAAAATTGACGCGGAGTAAACCGCCTGCTTGCGCCAAGCAGATGCAGGGATGCTTAAAGCTTAATCGGTAAAGTTTGCCCGGCTTCTGCTAAGTTAATATCTGATAAGTTATGAACGTAACTAATTCAATACACAAGGAAAGGAAGAAGTATAAATGAAAAAATTAAGTATTGTCGCATTTTTCATATCTATTACGTTTAGTGGTCTAGCTCTTAGCCTAGAAACTAAATCAGCCGATTTAAACGCCCTATCGAAAGCTCGTGAAGCTGAGATCAATGATTTTAGCCAACGATTGAAGTCGGAAACAGGCGCCGCGCTTCTTGCCACGGCCGACCTGATTACTGGGTCTGGCATCTCCGACTTAGGCTTACTCAAAGAAGTCGAAGTTGTTTTAGACAAAGTATTCACCAAGCATGTGTCTAACAGGAAGAAGGATAAACGGGTAGCAGAAGAACTCCATAGATTACTGAGAACTCACGCCTCTTTTGGGTCTCCGACATCACTAAACTATATCAACAAAACTATTAACCAAACTAAAAAAGCTGTTAGGACTCGGGCGCGCCGGTTAAAACCCAAGGTTAGCTGGTTTAAAGAGCGCAATAGTATTATGCAGCAAGCGGATCACTACGAAGCACTGCAACACATCATGACCCACCGGTATATAAACCTTATATTAAGCAATAATTATAGCGTGCGTCGCTGGGGGCTAGAAGAATTGTCTCGCCAGGAAAATGCCGAGCCTATTGTGTTTGAGACGATGAGAAAAGTATTGAAAAATGAAATGCTCCAGATACAAAATGACTTGCATCTAGACTCACTTGCGTGGATTTGTAAAACCCTGGCTCGATCCGATGCG
>NVXL01000296.1 GCA_002746115.1 Alteromonadaceae bacterium | reverse complement strand
GTCAAGATTTGCCCTTTTATCCTATCTTGTACCCGAGCAGGGCATAAATGCTAGCTCGACCCCAGAATAGGCCTTATATGGTGTTTCTGTCCGTCAGCTCGTATTTTACTAGCGCCATCCCAACCGCTCCATGTATTCACGGCGCCTTCGGAGAAGGCGCTGTCGCACCAACCTTTCCACCTTGCGCCAAACGAAAGAACGAAACCACTTGCAGTAGAGTCTCGGACTGAGCTTGCAGTTCTTCAGCCGTCGCCGCCAACTCTTCCGAGCCTGCAGCATTTTGCTGTGTCACCTTATCTAATTGTTGCATAGCATTAGCGATCTGTCCGACACCACCAGACTGCTCTTCCGATGCAGCTGTAATTTCCTGTACCAGCTCAGCGGTTTTTGTAATGTCCGGAACCATTTTTTCGAGCAACAGCCCTGCTTTTTCAGCCACTTTTACGCTTTCTCCGGTCAGCTCGCCAATTTCTGAAGATGCTATCTGGCTACGCTCAGCTAACTTTCTCACTTCTGCTGCAACCACAGCAAATCCCTTCCCATTCTCACCTACTCTTGCAGCTTCTATCGCCGCATTCAGTGCCAGCATATTCGTTTGATAGGCAATATCTTCAATAATGGTAATCTTTTCAGCGATTTGCGTCATCGCTTCTACTGTACTGGCTACAGCGTCTCCTCCCTCCTTGGTTACTTGGGCTGAGTCACTAGCAATTTTGTCAGTCATTTGTGAGTTTTCACTATTTTGACTAATCGAAGCGCCCATTTGCTCGACCGAGGCACTGATTTGCTCAACACTAGCCGCTTGCTCGCTGGCTGCGCCACTTAAGGCATTGGCCGTGTCGCTCACTTGCGATGATGCGGATGAAATTTGGCCTGCGTTTCCATAAATTTGTTGCACGACTTCGATTAATTTCTGTTGCATATTCAACATTGAATTATCAAGCTTACCAAACTCATCATTGGCACCAATCACCACAAGATTTCGCAGGTCGCCTTGCGCTAAGGCGTCCAAAGTAACTTGAGCAGACGCCAACCTAACAGTAACGTTTTTCCTAAAGCTAAAATAAACAACAAGACAAATACAAAATAATGCCAAGATAAATATCCCAACAATAATTTGGCTTAACGTATTGCTTTGCGCCACTGCCTCATCAATATCGACAACAATTTCCAAAACACCACGCACATCACCTAGCTTCCAGTCATCTTTAGGGGTGTCTACACGAGTGTTATGGCATGTTACACATGCTTGGACTGACATAATATCGGGTATAGCAACCCTTACAACATGCTTACCCTGTAACAGCCCTACTTCAATAAATTTCTCTTTTGGGTTTTTGCTTAAAAATTCCCAGGATTTCTTCCCAAAAGCATCAAGTTGTCTAGTTTTACGGTTAGGGAAAGGGTAACCACTATACAAGCGTAAGTCGGTACCTTCTTTTTTGAGTAAAGCACTCATATCATGAATAAAAGTAGCTGGCAAGGGGATCGTGTTTAAATTATTTTTGTGTTCAATAGCAGGTTTCATAGATGAACCTGCAAGTACTTTTTTAATCACATTTTTAGTATAATAGCTTCTTATTAATTTGAACTGACTTACCACCTGCACAGCTGATGTTATCGCATTTTTTTGCGCATTTTCTTTACCCAACTTAGGAACATAAATTACTAATATAGTCGTAAAAAAAAGCATAAACACTATAATAGGTATTAAGAGTTTAAACACTACACTCGACCTTGAAAAAAAACTCATATATTCTCCAATTTTCATTTAGTCTAGTATCGGTATATTTCGACTTTTGAAAGGTCAGTTATGTTGCATAATATCTAATTTTCAGCTGACGCAATGACCTTTTGAAAAATATTCCCCCTAATAGATACCTTAAATGTAGTATATTTCCACTCAAATGACACACTTTTTGATTAAACATATGAAACCATTTAACCCTCTCATCCCAAAAGGACAAACACTCCTGCAGCCTCCGTCATCCCTAGTCTGTAGGTGAGGATTACCCACATCGATCGATGTCTGGCTCTTTTGATTTGCTCATCACTTACCTTAACCACGTTGGATCACTGGGCTTCGCTATCTTGTGCTAGCTCGCCCCCGGAATAGGCCTTATTGGTGTTTCTGTCCGTCAGCTCGTAGCTTTGCTAGCGCCATCCCAGCCGCTCCATGTATTCACGGCGCCTTCGGCCCTCCAGACCATTCCTCGCGAAAAAGCCCTTGCCATTCGCTAGTGGTTAACCTCTAATATGCAACAATATGGTTTTCGACGGTGATCACTCCCACAGGGGACTTTCACCCCATTAGTTCGCGCTCATGCCGGGCGTACACAAAGTTATCAAAAGTCGCCCGTTCCGGGCTGGATCTCCGTTGCAATGGCTGTTTTGTGCTTTAATAGCACAAAACAGCCGTCACAACTCCGGCCTTTTATAACGGCGATATACACTTAATCGGAATATGATGAAGTAATGTTTTTTTTCTTTGGATTGCTGTTGCAAGTTCTTTTTCTGGGGCCTTCATTGCTTGTTTGGGCATTACTTAAATACTTTCGGCCAAGCTATTTTGTAATGAGTCCATATTTAATGACATTTAGTTGTTTTATGTTGTCGGTTACAACAGCTTTTGTTCTAAATGTGGAGTTTGAAGGGGGGCTAATATCAGGAGTGGTAGTGTTTAGTGTTTTTTCGTTAGCCTATAGCTTAATGTTTGGGCTAATCCTGTTTGTTTACAAGTCAGTGCGGGCACGTAAAAACACATAATAAAAATCTCTTGCCGATTTTCAAGAGTATACTTGAATTTAAATTTTGCAGTTTTTCTCTTGCTGGAAACGGGTTTCAGTGTTGCCTCGTTTTAGCCGAAAACGGCAACGCTTGGCGTTATAACTTATGAAGGCATTCTCACAATTCACTAGAAAAAATGTAGGGGCTTTTTTTATTGGGCCGTTAGCGCTTATACCGGCGGTTTTTATATTGTTGAGCCTAGAAATAGTTTTTAACAATCAAGCTAGTTCGACTATGTGGATGGGTCTATTCCCATTGTATGCTGCTATAGGCCTTGCCATTGCGTACCCAGCGACACTATTTCTAGGTGTTCCATCGGTAGTTGTCCTGAAAAAACATGGTAGGCTAACCCTTACTAATCTTTTACTTGTTGGTTTGGTTCCTATTTCCGTAGCGACGCTATTTGTTTCTCCAACTATATACTTTTGGTTGTTTTTTGCGTCGTGTTCTTCATCAGTTATTATTGGGGCATGGTATGTTTACAAGCGTATCGAGTAGGGCTGATTATAACAAGGCCAACCAAGTTGACCTCCGAAAACTGTCTTCTTTTTTGCTAAAAATCGCAAAAAAATGCAGCCAGTTTATTTCGGCAATTGCTGGCGGCGTTAGTTGGCAGCAGGAATGAGGAAAACTTGTGAATCCAAAAGCACTTACTTGGTTACTGATGCTATACTTTTTAGGCGGTATCATTGGCGTTCCAATGATAGCAGAGCATGGCGATACTGCTGAAAAAATAGCACTTAATATATACTTCTATGGTCTTGTTTTGATTTTTGCAGCACGTATTTACTACGGACTATTTGGCGGTCGGAGATCTACTGAAGACGAAAGTAGTGATCTACCAACGGAAACTACAGAGCAAACATTAGTAGATAAAATTACAACAAAGGCAAAAGATAATCCACTTATCGGCTTCTTAATAATACTATGTACCGTAATAATAATCCTTGGAAATGTGGCAAAGTCAATTGCAGAAATTGGTAAACTTATAAACTCATTTTAAAATGGCTAATAACACGCTCAAACAGAAAGGTCTAACCAGAAAATGAACCCGACTTCCGCAAGTTATTTAAATGTTATGTATATACATTGATTTCAGGACTTTCTCTATAAGTTTTAAGTTGCTCTAATAACTTTAGGCCATCCTCTAAATGATCTGTTGATAGCCCTTTCGATTTATGAAATTCAATTGAGTCTTTTAGTGCATCGAACATATTGTATTTTTCATTCATAATTGCATCTTGTTCAGTTGCCGTTCGTATATTTCCGTTTTCATTTACTAAAATCATACTTTGTAGCGCAAAGGCATTGTCAATCGTTAAACCAGTAGAGAGTCCTAGAGCTTCTGCTATAGCACGGGCCTCATTTCGATTCATATTGCTAGGGTCAATAGTTTTTGCCAGTTCTCGCATAACTGTATTACCTTGTATGTTTTGCGAGTCCTGAAGCTTATCATGCGGTAAAGTGCTGCCGCTTTTATGCGCAAGTAGCTGGCCATAATTAATGTTGTTAGACGCACTTAAGATCTCTAAATTTTTGGTCAAATCTTTAAGCTCGCCTGTTACTTCAGTGCCAAAGCTTAAATGAAAGGGTCCTGCTAGATATTTGTCGCCGGTGTGAGGGCGCAGCTTCACAGTGGGTAAGATAATATTGTCGCCGTTTTTGTTCTCAGCGGCTTCACGGATAGCATCCCTAAACCCTATGGTATTAGATGTGTCATGACCCAATTCTTCTAGGTAAGCGATTTTTTCCTCAAAATAAATATCTAATTCTTCTATAGAAGAACCTTTTCTTTCAGTCGATATAGCTGTGGCAAAAGAGAGGGGTTTGTTGGGAGTGACGGCTTCAGGCGGCAGGTTATCGCCGGTTTTTTGCATGCGCATTGCCGGAAAAGTGCTTGTCGCGACTCCAATTTGCATATATCACCCTTAATATTAAGTTCTGAAAATAACTCAGCAAAAGGTATGCCACCAAGCATAAAAATACATAATTACGCCACTCGGCTTGGGCATAAATGCTAGCTCGGCTCCGGAATAGGCCTTATATGCTGTTTCTGTCCGTCAGCTCGTAGTTCTGCTTGCGCCACCCCAACCGCTCCATGTATTCACAGCGCCGTCGGCCCTTCAGGCCACTCCTCGCGGAAAAGCCCATGCCGAGCGTACACAAGTCGCCTTGCCTACCTCCATAAACTGCCTTCTTTATATGCACCCTGACGCGGCAAAAAAGCAGCCAATTTATCCCGGTGGTAAACGAACGGCGTTAACCGCCAAACCCCTTCAAGGGCAAGAGATACAA
>NVXL01000295.1 GCA_002746115.1 Alteromonadaceae bacterium | reverse complement strand
AAGTCATCATAACCTTGAGGTAAAAACTGCTGTTGCAGCGGATCAGCTAATATCGCTTGCTGCAAGGCTTCGATTTCCTGTTGCTGTAGTGCTTCAGGCAAGTGCGACACGTCATCCAACTGAACCTGCACTTGCGACTGACGATGCACCACTTGTAGCGGCACATCAAAATTGATCGCATCAAAACCACTTCGCAATATTCCATGTGACTGCCCCAAATGATCAACGGCCGTTTGAAAGCGCGTTAAATCAAAATTAGATAAAGACACAAGATAAGGGAATTGATCGTGATACAAGGGTTCATCAGCTTGGGTCTGCGCAAAAAACACCATGCTTTGCTGAATGGCGCTAAGCGGGAAAAAGTCATCATAACCTTGAGGTAAAAACTGCTGTTGCAGCGGATCAGCTAATATCGCTTGCTGCAAGGCTTCGATTTCCTTCAGCCCTACCTCCAATTGCTGAAGAACAACTGAAGATTGACTAAAATCAGCTTCTGTAATCAAGCCCTCAATCGTCGGTGCAACGAACACATCACGAACATTAATATTCGCATTAAGCGCGGCATTCATCGATGAAATTAATTGTAATACCGACAGCGAATGGCCTCCTAACTGGAAGAAGTTATCCTGTATACCAACCCGTTCAAGCCCCAACACCTCCTGCCAAATACCACACAAGGTGGTTTCCGTCTCATTACGCGGCCCGACATAATCCGTTTGTTGCGTGGCAACGTCCGGCTCCGGTAAAGCTTTTCGGTCTATTTTACCATTGGGCGTTAAGGGGAATTGAGCCAACAACACAAAGGCAGACGGCCGCATATAGTCGGGTAAACTTTGCTCTAAATGTGTGCGTAAACTCTCTATAAACACATGCTGTGCCGTCGTGGCGTTTTCATTTAAATCGACAGCATTGGTCACCACATAAGCAACGAGGCCTTGGTCAGCCTTGATGCTGTTATTTTCCGAAGGATCACTAAGCACTGCGCTTTTAGCGAGTACGATGGTATCTAACACGTCCGCGTGGGTATTTAGGGTATTTTCAATTTCCCCTAATTCAATTCGGAAGCCACGAATTTTTACTTGGTGGTCAATACGCCCTTGGTAATCCAGCTCTCCATTTGGTAAGTGCCTAGCTAAATCACCCGTGCGATAAAATCGCTGATCTTGCATCTCTGGCAAGCCCAGATGAGATAAACCCATGTCTGAGAAAGTAAGAAAACGACTGGCCGTCAACTCCGCTTGATTCAAATACCCACGAGCAACGCCTGCGCCGCCAACGTACATTTCACCCGTAACGCCAACCGGCACTAGGGCTTGATCTTGGTTTAAAATTAATAACTGTAAATCCGCCAGCGGACGACCAATCAAACAGCTACCGGCAGCCGCCTCAACCACATCGCGGGTAATCTCACGATAGGTCACATGTACCGTCGTCTCGGTAATACCGTACATATTAACTAGCTTAGATTGCTGGTCGCTATTGCGCTCAAACCAAGGACTTAAAGATGCAAGGTTCAAGGCCTCGCCACCAAAGACCACATAGCGCAGAGCGAGCGATGCTTGCTGCTTAGCATCTTCTTGAATCAGGGTCGTAAAGGCGCTTGGCGTTTGATTTAAAACAGTCACTTTTTCTTGCCGTAGTAATTGATAAAAATCACTCGGCGAACGCGAGATCCAATACGGCACCACCACAAGTCGCCCACCTTGGGTTAACGCACCCCAAATTTCCCACACAGAGAAGTCAAAGGCATAAGAATGGAACATAGTCCAAACATCGTCGTGATTAAAAACAAATGCTTCCCTAGCGGAGTCAAATAAGCGAGTAACGTTACAGTGTTCCACCATCACGCCCTTGGGGTTCCCTGTCGAGCCCGAGGTGTAAATCACGTAAGCTAGGTGGCTAGCGTTTAAACCTAAGATTTTAGCGTCTGGATTTTCTATAGATAGCTGCTGCAACTGTTGTTGCAACCTAGCGTCATCTAAACACACTGCCTGCACATCACTCAGTGGCGCGCGTATGTCGCTATGCGTGAGTACGATGTTAATTTTGGCATCATCAAGTATGTATTTAAAACGAGCATCGGGATATTCTGGATCTAGAGGCACATAGGCGCCACCGGCTTTGAGGACGGCCAAAATACCGACGATCATATCCATAGAGCGCTCAAAACAAAGCCCAACCAAGGTATCAGGCCTAATGCTTGGCTGCCCTGGTGAGCGATCATTAATTAAAAAATGTGCAAGCTGGTTAGCACGGCTATTTAATTGCGCATAACTCAGTTGCTGCCCCTCAAAGCTTAACGCGATTGCATCAGGGTTTTGCGTGACTCGCGCTTCAAATAATTGATGTACACACAACTCGCTTGAATATTCAGCACGCCGACCATTCCACTCGACTAATAATTGTGTACACTCCACAGCACTCAACATTTCGGCTTTAAATACGCTTTGCTGAGGCGCACCAAGCAAAGACTGTAACAACAGAGAAAAGTGCTCCGCCATTCGCGCTATCGTCCCTTGCTCAAAGAGGTCAGTGTTATACTCCCAAGCGATGTCCAAGCCACGCGTGCTATCCATAACATTCAAAGTCAGGTCGTATTTTGCAATGCCTACATCATGGTTTTCCGGCTGTAATGTTAAACCGGGCAATTCTAAGATGCCTTCCTCATTGTTCTGCAATACCAGCATCACTTGAAACAATACGTTATGACTTAAATGACGCTCAGGCTGTAGTACCTCGACGACCTGTTCAAAAGACACTTGCTGATGGGCATAAGCATCCAACAACATGCCTTTACTTTGCTGCAATAATTCAATAAAACTTGGGTTGCCAGACAAGTCACTACGCAAAACCAAGTTGTTAACAAAAAACCCAATTAAATCGGCAACTTCAACTTGTTCACGGTTAGCAATCGGGCTGCCAATAACAATGTCATTCTCGTTACTGTAACGCGCTAACAAAACTGCCAGCGTCGCTTGCAAGCCCATAAACAAAGTTGCGCCTTGAGCCTCACACAGCGATTTTAACGCCCTGTTGGTTGCCCCTTCCACCTTGGACACAAAAGTCTTACCAACGAAACTTTGCAACGCCGGACGCGGATGATCTAAAGGCAAGCTATGCACAACGGGCACGCCCGCCAATTGTTTTTTCCAATAAGCTAAGTGCTGCGCTAATACCTCGCCTTGCAAGCAACGTCGTTGCCAATGGGCGTAGTCCGCATACTGAATTGACAGCGGTGCGAGAGGATCTGTTAAGCCTTGCGCATAAGCATTATAGAGCGTACTGAATTCGTTAATGAGAATCGACATGGACCAGCCGTCGGAGGCAATATGATGCATGGTGACAAGCAGCAGATGCTCGTTTGCGCTCACGCTAAGTAACTGCGCACGTAACATTAAGTCGCTACTTAAATCAAAAGAACGGCTGGCCTCTTGATCAATAAGGTCCTTTATTTGTAATTTACGCGTATCAGCGTCCAAGTTCAAGTCCAAGTCGAACAGGCTTATTATTGGTACGGCTAGCCCCGCAGGCGTTTGAATCACTTGCACAGCTTGACCGTCATTGCCTGCCGCAAAGCAAGTACGCAAGCTTTCATGTCGCTCGATAATACGGTTAAACGTTTGGTTTAGTGCGTTTGTATTTAACTCGCCACTTAGCTTTAGAACACTGGGCATATTGTAATGCGCACTGCCGTCGTCGATTTGGCTTAACAACCACAGACGCTGCTGAGCAAAGGACGCTGGCAATACTTGCTCGCGAGAAACAGGCACAAGCGCGGGCCGATCAAGGTCGTGATCGAGTTGCAATAATACCTGCGCCAAACGCTCTAGGCTTGGGTGATCAAACAGGGATTTTAAGGGCAAGCTAACATTCAACGCTTGATTAATTCGCGCAATCAAACGTGTCGCCAATAATGAGTGGCCACCTAAATGAAAGAAGTTATCGTGAATACCAACGCGATCTACACTTAAGACATCTTGCCAAAGCACGCAAAGCCTTGTTTCAATATCGTTACGTGGCGCGACATAACTTGCCTGCAATGCCGACAGGTCTGGCTCTGGCAAAGCTTTGCGATCAACTTTACCATTCGGCGTTAAAGGCATACGCTCTAGTAACACAAAAGCAGCCGGTAGCATATAATCGGGCAAACTTTGGCTTAGATGCTCACGCAAGGCGTCAATAAAATTGGTACTATTTTCCGCAATGGTTTCCGCGATAGTATCCGTGACTACGTAGGCGACCAACTGTTTATCGTCTGTATTAGCTGCAGTATTAGCGGCAGTTTTCACGAGCACCAAGGCGTCTTTAATCGCCTCGTGCATACGCAGGGTATTTTCTATTTCACCCAGTTCAATTCTAAAACCACGAATTTTTACTTGGTAATCAATACGCCCCATAAATTCCAAATTCCCGGAGCTGTCTTGAGTATCCGGTAACCAACGCACTAAATCGCCGGTTTTATATAAACGCTCATAGCTTGAAGCACTCGCAGGATCATAAAACGGGTTGCTAATAAATTTCTCTGCGCTAAGCTCAGGACGGTTTAAATAACCGCGTGCAAGGCCAACACCTGCAACACACAACTCCCCAACCGCGCCCATATGGCTTAACTCGTTATTAGGCCTTAATACATAAACCGATGTATTGGCGATGACCTGACCTATGCAGTCGCCTTGAATAGTACGGCCTTGCAAACTGGCGCTAACAATATCGCTACATTCGGTCGGACCATACATGTTAACCAAAGCAGCCTGACACGATGAATGATTTAACCACGGGTTAAGCAAGGCCGCATTAATCGGCTCACCACCAATAAGCGCATGTCGTAGACTGGACAAGCTCTGATAATCATCCGATGCGGCGGACTCAACAGCGCCATAAAGCATACTTGGCGCACAGTTAATCATACTTACGCCATGCTGCCCAATCGTCTTAACCACGGTATCGGGGTCGTAACCTTCTGCACATAGCAGCACTACTTGCCCACCGTTTATAAGCGGCGTAAATAAATTCTTTTGTGTTAAGTCAAAACCAATCGAGCTGACAATCAAGGTTTTGTCTTCCGCGCTAAACGCGTACTCCTTGCCATACCAATGGATTAAATTTCTAAACCCTTTGCGCTCAATCATAACGCCTTTA
>NVXL01000294.1 GCA_002746115.1 Alteromonadaceae bacterium | reverse complement strand
ACTGACAAAACGTCGGGATCTGGCACGAGCCGATATTGTTAAAAATGGTCATGCGAAGAAGCTTAAGTAAGTGCCATTCGGATCCGACCCGAATGGCACTTACTTAAGCGTAAGCAATTGAAATTTATAAAGAAAAGGCAGGCCGCATGATAGACTGATTGCGACCAAACAACTCATTCTCTCAAGAGACCTGCCTTAGTGACAATTAATAACAAACTTGCTCGAATTCAGCAACAAAAAGTTAAGCAACTCAGCCAGAATAGTAATTCTTTTCGCTTTTTTAACGTGCTAACTAGCCCTGAACTTCTCGATACTGTTGAGCGCTTACTCCCTGAACACAGAGAGCGGGAGTACCCTCCCACAGAGGTTTTGTCTATGTTTATAGCGCAGTCGCTGAGTGCGGATCGCTCCTGCCAGAAAGCGGTTAATGATGCGGCTGTTAAGCGTATAGCTCACGGCTTACCGCAGGTTAGCACTGCGACGGGGGCTTATTGTCGAGCAAGAAAGCGCCTACCGACTCAAATGGTTTCGGAGCTGGTGAAGCGCACCGCTGAACAAGCTTGCGAGCAGCTTCCTCATCAATGGAAATGGAGGGGGCGACGGGTATGCCTCGTCGACGGTACGACAGTCACAATGCCTGACACTCAGGAGAATCAAGCTGAATATCCTCAATCAGGCGCACAAAAAGAAGGCCTGGGTTTTCCCATTTGTCGTATCGTTGGCATCACCTGTCTTGCAAGTGGCGCTATTTTAAACGCTGCTTACAGTAAAACAAAAGGAAAAGGTACAACTGAGCAATGCTTAATTCGGGATATATCCAGCACCTTAAATCAGGATGATGTTTTACTCGGTGATGCATTTTATAGCACCTATTTTTTTCTTGCGTGGTTGATAGAAAATGGAGTGGATGCGGTTTTTGAACAGCTCGGCTCAAGAAAGAAAGTCACCGACTTTCGAACAGGGCAACGGTTAGGTCATAGAGATCACTTGGTAATATATTGCAAACCTAAAAAACCAAGCTGGATGCTTGATGAGGAGTATGCTCGTGCTCCGGAGAGCATCACGATTCGCGAACTAAAAGCGGGTGGTAAAATACTGATAACAACGATGCTTTGTGCTAAAAAAACTGCGAAGGGAATACTAAAGGATCTTTACAAAAAACGATGGAATATTGAGTTGGATTTCAGAGATATAAAAACCACTCTGGGTATGGAAACGCTAAGCTGTAGAACCCCAGAAATGGTTGAAAAAGAGCTGTGGGTATATTTACTGGCATACAATATTATTAGACTTTTGATGGCTCAGTCTGCGCTGTTAAATCAATTGTTGCCGCGAAATATTAGCTTTAAACATACGACGCAATTATGGTTGTCGTGGTTGCAGCAGGAGGTTCAAATAAGTACGAAAAACATAGTGCAGTTATCGGCACTTATCGCCCCAAATAATATTGACAACCGCCATTGCTATTTTTATATAATTCAACTTCATGAAATCTCCAATTTTAAAAGTAATACTCGTGTTTACTAAACGAAGCCGCTACGCGACAAAGTTAAACATCACCTACATTAGATAACGCCTCTACGTGTACGTTTCTCGACAACGAGAGGAAAAATACCAAAAGCGGGGGGTATCCCCACCGTCATGGTGACATCGCTATCGCTCAGTCTTGTGGCGCTGGATGAGAGTTGTTGAGTATAACGCTTGAATCCCGACTAGACTATAAAGTCAGGCGATGGATTGGTAACTATCCACGCCCGAGTTTTTCCTAATCTACGAGGTGTTTCAATGCTTATCGCTAGTCGGCCAGTGTTATTCGCAAAAATATTAATTGTGTTCATCGTTGTTTTTCTCAATAGCTGTGGAAATAACAGCACAGGCACGAGTACTACATTTCCTGTCTGCGACACCCCATCATCAAATGCCGCGGGCGATACCTCTGCCGCGCAGGTGTTGTATTGGGGCTTAAATAATACGGCTAACTGTGGGACAAGCGGGGGCTTAGATGCGCTGCCGATTACCTTTCCCTTTGAGCTTGATGCGAGTGCCGCAACTCCGGCAAATTTTAGTTTTTGGAATGCCGCAACGGCCAGTTGGGCGCCGGTCACTTGTGCGCAGTGGGGGCCTACGAGTGGCGTAGCACCTGAGTTAACTACCGTTACCTTGTTTATGACACCTGATTTAACGCCAAGCGCAGGTGATACGCTTCAGGTTTGTCATGCGGCGCTGCCTAAAAATGATGGTGGTACCACGCCACAAGGTTATATCACTTCACAAGGGTGGTGCGACAATACAGGCTCCGTTGTCGATGACCAAGGCATTGGCTTTGTGAATGCCTTTGACAATGGTAATAATGGCGTTTGCACCAGTCCCACTACGGGTATTATGTTAACTTTTTCTGGCGGCGCAAGGAATTCGTCTAATAATCGATGGAGTTTAAGTGATATTCAAAGTCAGCTTCGGGTGTATGTCGATGGCGACAGCAATGCCTTGGCACCTTCTAACTTGGGGGATAGTGACAGGCCTGTCCCTGATAATTTTTACGAAATTTGCGTCACTTACCCCGACGGCAAGAGCTTTTCGAATGTCACCAAAATTGAAATGGATACTGCAACCGCATACGACCCTCATGTGTGCCCTAATGGAGGTATGAAATTTTGGGAACCTTAAATTGCATTGTTCGCGGGGTGTTTTTTGTGGCTATCTATGACTGTTTGAGATGACTTTAGCGCCAATATTAGCGCCATTCGGGTCTAGCCCATTTTTTCTTGACCCATTTTTTTCTTATTTTTTGCTTTTATTCTTAAAATACTCTTGCGCTATAACGACCTAGGTTAAACGGAAAAAACATGTTGGCTAAAATCCCAAAGGGGAGCCAACATGCTTTTTGTTCGCTTTTGAACTTTTTGTTAGGTTTTTTATAGTTGATTTTTATTTTTCAATAACTATCATGCTTCGGTAATGAGCGTGCGAGCAACCCAAGCAACGGTTCTATCATATTCTAACTTGACCACTACAAACACATCGCTTAATTAATTCGGCGCTGACCTTTTTTAATTTTTATTGAGGAAATTTCTCCGCTAATTGGCACATTTACACTGGTAATTTTGAATATCGAAATGATTCTTGTCATCGGCATTATTACGGCAGTCCTTTTTCTTATAGTTTTTATTAGAGGTTGAATCACAATTAATCTTGTGCTCTTTGTCAATACGCACTGAGCCAATCTTGCCAGAGTTGCAGTTGAAGTAAAGCAGAATTTCATTATAGCCGTAGAACTCGAACTCGTAACCATTTTGTGTATTGGCATTGGGGTAAGGCGTGGAAGATGAATCGATCGTAAAGTTCGGGAATGTGTAGTGTATATTGTTTGGCTCATGTACGACATCCCCTGGTGGGTAACACACGCCTGTTGAAAAGGCACCTCCAGATGGCTTTTCACCACAATAGCAGTTGTAGGTGTAGTGTCCGACGGCGGTGTAGGGTTTGCCGGCCTCAGTGGTTTGCGACACCGTTTGTTGTTCTGTAACTTGCTGTTCTGTAACTTGTTGGCTGTCTGAAGTACTCTCTGAATGCGGCGGATTATCTGCTAAAGCTGTCGATATAAAGTTTGCTAACAACAATATGGCTAAATTAGCTAATAGTTGGAATTTGCGAGAACCGATTTTCATGTATCTACTCCTGGTATGAATGCTAAAAAGGACTAATGTTCTTTCTTAGTTGAGCCGTTTGCCTGTAAGGCTGATTTAGGTTACATGTCAGTGATGAACAATGGATCGTATAAATACGCAATCACTAGGCCTTAGCCTATAAAAAATGGGGCTGACCCGAATGGCACTTACTTAACCCTAAGAAATTGAAATATATAAAGAAAAGTCAGGTCATGTGATAGGCTGATTGCGACCAAACAATTCATCCATCACGTGAGACCTAGCTTAATGACAAGTAATAACAAACTTGTTCGAATTCAACAACAAAAAGTTACGGAATTCACCCAAAATACCGATTCTTTTCGATTTTTTAACGTGCTAACTAGTCCGAAACTTCTTGAGACTGTCGAGCGCTTACTTCCTGAGCATAGAGAACGGGAATATCCTACCCATTTTTTCTATCGTGAAGTGGCGGACATCTTGTTTGGCGGTTTGAGACTTACCTCAATATACACCCTCCAGCAGAGCGATATACTCGTCAGCCACTCAAGGGGTAGATCCTTCATGCGTCAATACGTCCATATTATATTCGCCGCGCTCTTAGTCTCTTTTTTTTCGGGTTGCCTCAATTCTGTCGCGGTAACAGCGACTGAAAAAAATACTCTGGTAGTGAATAACCCTAAAGATCTGAATGACGCACTTAAGATATTAGAGCACGTCGAGATAGAGGGCGAAGCTCCTTTAGATCAAAAAAACGTCATGACAGATTTCGAGAATGAATTTACCGGTATTAATCATCACTGGGAATCTCTAGACTTAGTGGTTTTTTTTCGCGGTCAAGGTGATGTTGAGCATGTTGTGGTACTAGGGTTAGACAAAAAATCAGAAAATCTACGTGCAGTGTATGTTAATTAATTTAAATGAATAAATAAGAGTTAGCGTGACTAGTGCATTCGACCCTAAAGGGAAAATATTTAAGGAACGTCTAAAAGCATTTTTGGACGACGTTAAAGCAACCTACAGCCTCACTATAAACCAGGATTCTGGTCGCACTGTTGCTTGGTAACAGAAGCATCACGTCGCTCATATGTTTTTATATAATTCGTATAAATCTACTAAACCTGCAAGAGTAGATGGTGTAAAAAGAACCATTGCGTGGTCGCACTTTTCTGACCCGAAAGTTACTTGGGCGACGGTTAAGCAGGAAAATCGGTCTGACCCTTTTTTTGGTGATCTTGTGTCTGTCCAGCCGTCTGCCGTTCTCGCATAGATCAGATAAGCTTCAAAAGCTTTGTTGAAATTTCAGACTCGTCCACTTGAAAACCATGGTACACCTCTTTGTCGACATGAGTTTTTTTAAAACGGTAGAGTTTTCCTGACGGTTTATGCCTTCCTATATAGTCACCATTATCGGCCTTAATAGAGGCTAACAGTAGTGCTTGTGCCTGTTTCTCATCCAGTGGCATAGGGGCAATATTTTCCTTTCTGGCTTTATCGTAGTAGGTTTTT
>NVXL01000293.1 GCA_002746115.1 Alteromonadaceae bacterium | reverse complement strand
TCACTGGCAGCTCAACGTAGCGATAGCGATTACCAGCACTCTCTAGACGATTATTGATAATTCTCAGATTACGATCCCAAGTCAATCGATCAGCGGGGATTTGAGCGATAAAATCTAAATCTACTTGGAAGTTTTGCTGGTTCAAATTCACATCAAACAATTTCAAATCACCATCGGAAAAAGACCCTCTGGTGCGCAACGCGAGCAACTCACCTTGAAGCGCAGCATCGCTTAAATCATCGACGACTAAATAATCGAAGGGTCTTAATATAGCTTCTCCTTGCAACTGGGAGGCGTCGACAATTTGTACTGTATCTTGTCCGATCAATAACAAGCGCTGGGGTGAAATCTTAAGGCCTTCTGGCAGTAACAAGTCATGCTCAACACTGCTATAGACCAAATCCGGTTGGTTGATTTTACGCACCTCAATGCGCTGAGCATCAAGGGTATAAATAAAGTGCCCGTCGAGCGCGATATCGATTAAAGGCGCATCAGTATCAACATGCGTCCAGTCATCGCCTAGGGCATAACTCAACTTAAAGCCGTCATCTAGAGCGTCTTCGTTTGCATCTAAACTCACAAAGATATCTGAGTGTAAACTTAAGCGATGGTGCTCTACGCCTTCAGGGTTATGACGTTTACCGATGAATTCAGGCGCGTATACATTACTGATATCCCACACAAGGATCTCGAAACGTTCATTGATAGCAAGAATGAAGCTGTCGGAAAGTGCCACTGCATGTAGATTTTCATCACTAAACACCTCAGCCAGTAAAATAGGGTCGCCAAACTCCGGCACAGATAACAAGCGCAGTAGTTTTTGTTGTCCGTATGATTGCAAGATAAGCTGCAAGGAACCACTGCGAGCCTCACCTCTAATAAGTGTGCCTATCTCTGTCGCGCTGAGTACTATTTCAAGGGAAGAGTCAACGATTTCATCATTTCGGCTGGGAATATTGCTAAGCGAAACTTCCAAAGGGCCGACTGTATCGTCAGGTAACTGGAAGCGTAATAAGCCTGTCGATTCCAATGACAGTTTAGAAGCAAGCTTACCGTTCACACGCACATCAGTGATATTACTTAAGCCGCGACCAGCAATACCAATCACGGCACCACTGTTGTAATTAAAGCGCTGAACGCTGGTATCAATGCTATTGGTCTCGCTGACGAAGGCGCCAATCTGTAAGACTTCCGGGTCGGCAATATAAGTGAAAGCTGCATCTAAAAAGTTATTAACAATGCCACTTTCCAAGCGTAAACCAACGGCGCGATTCGCCTCGATTGACACGGTAGTAGAAGGCGCTACAAAGCGTATTTCATCACCACGTTGCACCGTGAATTGGTCGGCCGTAATTTCGTTATCACCGATGAACAAACGAGTGACGCCATCTAAGTGACGACCACGCAGTACAACAATTTGCCCGCCACGCCAACCGCCATTCGCCGGTTCGATCTGATCGATCTGTGCCGCCTCGGTTTGCGTTGCAATAAAGCGGAAGCTGTAATCCCTGCCTAATTCGCGTCCACGCAGATCACTAATACTGCGGTCAATCGTAATACGGTATTCATTATCAGCGTTAAACGGTAGGAGTGGACGGAATAATAACAGCGACCCTTCGTTGTTTACTTGAGCAGAAACAAAGCCCGCTACCGGCTCGCCAGAGCGTGTCACGTTGACAAGTTGCTCACCAAATTCTTCCAAAAGACCATGATCAAGTAAACTGTTGAATTGCACCCGAACTGCGCCCTCAACTGGGATGAAACCTAAAGGTTCTGGGTATTGATCAATAACGATGAGGCGGTCACTTTCAATGGTATTGAGTCCGCCGCCGATAGTGCCCAACTTGGCATCAATATTCAGCGGGTTCTCGGTCGCTTTACCATCGGCATAAACCAGAGCCGTGCCAACGTAGTAAGCACGTGCGGTAATAGCAATTTCATTCACAGCACCAAGCAAGGTGAAGTAGTGATTCAAGGTGATTTGCTCTGCAAAGCGACCATCAAGCCAAGTGCTGATATCAAACAATTGCATGTCACCCTGACCGGCAGCGATATAAAGTGTTTGCCCTGCAAGCGTCATATTACCGGCAAAGACATCGCCCTGAGGCAACAGGAATTCCAACCTGAACTGAGCTACCTGATGAGAGGCGTCTCCTGGCAACAAGTTGTAAGCCACAACTTGCCCTTGACGCCCGTTACTAACGAGCATCAAATCAGCGAGCACCATCATGTCGTAGGCTTCAATATCGGCATCCGCCGAATCGACAAGTGTTACTCGGCTAGATTCGCGGTATTCGCCACTTTGCAGTTCTATCGCAACGGCGTTCGCCTGCTCAGGTAATAAGAGCCAAAGAAGACTATTGTGCTTAACCACTCGCGTTGGAACGCCGCCTAAGACAGCAGCATCAATTTCTTGAATCGTCTCCAACTCACGAGAAGCGTCTAAGCGTAGAATTTTCAGACCAAAATCGCCGACTAGATAAAGCGTATCACCCTCTACGCTCATACCGTGTAGCAAGTCGAGATAGCGATGCTCACTAAGCAATAAGGGATCTGTCGGCAAGGTAAGGTCAAAGTGTAATAAACGATCGCCACCGATTACATACAGGTTTTCACCACTGAGCTGTACATCGCTGAAACCAACTGGCTGCAAGACTTCATCGTGGAAAAACGGAAACTCTTGAGTGGCAATTTCTTTCGTTAAGATTCTAGGGTTAACGGGGTTGGAAACATCGGCTATAACTAGCTGAGCGCGTGCGCTGCTCAAGGTATCCACCAATGTGCCCTGCCTGTCAATCGCTTGGTAACTACCGCCTGTTACGGCATAAACAATTTGCTCACCAACGGCAATAGCACTCACAGGCGTAGACGCCTCCTGAGGAAGGTTAACGCTACCGGTCTCTTTACCTGCGTAGAAATACCCCTCAGATAACAAGGCTTCTTCGTTATTAAATGCCGGGTTAATCACCGATACATCGGCATAACCAAAGCTACCGGCGGGTACACGCAACTGTAGATGGGTTTTGCTAAGCACACGTAAATCGGCAGCCTGAACACCGTCAAAGTTAATGACGACGTCGGGATTAAAACCACTGCCAAAGACATCGACTAGGTTACCGCCTTCAGGCGTGCCTACTGCGGGTGAAATCTCATCTAAGCGAACTTGAGGCGAGATGACTATAGCCCCAGGTAATACAGCGGTTAAGCCGTTGCGTGTAATGCTTAAAGCGAGACTATAGCTGGAGCGCCCCAAACCTAAATCGGGCACATTAATACGTATTTCAGTATCACTTACTGTCAGAACATGAGCCGCACTAAGTAATTCATCACCAAGGTAAATCGCCAACTCAGCCGCGCTATCCCCAAAGCCTAGACCGCTAATAATTGCGTTTTCACTTCCGTCAGCATGGAAATAATGATTGGCATTAGCTCCATCTTCTTCGCGTTGGACGCTATCAAGCTCGGGACCTGTGGCTGCGACAAGTTCCAGCGCGATACTTGGCGTCTCCACTAGGGACTCACCATTAAGACTTAAGAAAGCCTCATTAAGTTGTAACCACGCCGATCCGTTGACCTGTGCATTCTCCGCAATACTTAGTCGGATCATACCGCCCGCTAAAGTGTTAATCGCTTCAAGCTGATATTGACTGGCATCGACTGGCGTGAAGGTAGCGTCAACAAAGCTTAAACCCGCACTAATGACGTCATCATTGGTATTAATCAGCTGATTAAAGCGCAATTCAAGTACATCGCCCTGCCCTAATACTGCATTGTGAGGCGTAATAGAACTGAGCACAAAAATCGGTGCAGGCATAGCGGTGGCACCTTGTGAGCCACCGGCAAACAAGCTGCCACTATTATCAAACACTTCGTCAAACTGGTGGCCAGTTTCACTGCTCACTGACTGCCAATAAACCGTATCGAATTGCTCTTGAGCAGAACCTTGTAAAACAGAGCTTTGTAAAACTAAGAAGGTATCCGCTGTAGTTAGAGCAATTTGACCATGCTGCACCACAAAAGACGCTTCATCCAGATCACCAACAAGACCACGTTCAATAGATTGAATCACATAGTCAGGGTTGGCACCAAAGCTGCTGAAACGCACAAGGTGGAGCGTATTACCACGTTTTAACAAGACGAATAATTCATCCCCCAACCACTGAACGTCAACCGGTTGACCCAGTAATTCATCATCGACAAAAGACAGTGTGACAAAACCAGCAGGCGGCTCAAGGAGAGGATTAAACACATTAAGAAAACGCACAAAACCCTGGCCAAGATCATTCGCGATAGCCATCGCGATCACGCCAGTAGCCGCGTTAACGTCAACATCTGTGGCAATATTCCCAGGCACCGCTAAGTTACGAACAATATTAGGTTGGCTTGGATCAGTGATATCAAGTTCAAGCAGACCGTCGCTGCCACTGGCGGCATACAAGGTATTGCCATAACGGGCGAGTCCAGTCACAGCTTGATCGGTTGGCAATTGCGCTAAGCGAATGGGACGATCCCAAATACCAATGTCATAGACCTCAATACCGCTGAGCATTAAGAAGCGATTTTGTTCGTTCGTTGAACTTCCGGCTTTAACGCCAACGTAGAGCAATCCATCGTGCTCCACGGCTGCGCCTATGCGCATGGGTGGGTAATTAGGTAGATCAATACTACGGCCATTTTCTAACTGATAGACGTATTCGCCGATTAAGTGCTGTTGGCCTTTAAAATCTAAATAAAGGTCGTAAATTTCAGGGGTGAGTACCCCAGGAATACGGAAGCGGAATTCACGTAAATCACGCACGTTATCTTGTAAGTCGTAGCGGAATACACCTTCAACGAAGATTTCTGTACGAATCTCCTCACCGCTGCGTGAGCGCATGACAATTTTGGTACCAGGCAGCATCACATCAACGCTGCTCAATACTTGCATGATTTCGCCGCCGTCTTTAGAGCCACCATCTCGTGATAATTGGTAAGTGCTTTGATCGAGGCCTTCACCGATCACAATCGCAGCGGCTCCAATGGCGCTCAGCCCATTATCAACAAGACGAATATGATGCGCACCGGAGTCCAAAGGCAATAAATCAATGGCGCCGACAGGAATACGTAAGGTCTGAGTATCAACCCATTCGTAGGACATGGAGTATTGGTCTATCTGCAAGCTTAAATCGGCTGAGTTTCTAAAGCCGTC
>NVXL01000292.1 GCA_002746115.1 Alteromonadaceae bacterium | reverse complement strand
CCTTGTTTAGTTGTAGTCGTCAAAATCGCGCCTGAGAAAAGTGCTCTATAGGGCAAAAAGTTGCGTCGGTCGTGTTGTTTACGGGACATGAGCACGATAGTGAGACCGGTCTTATTTATATGAAGGCCAGGTTCTACGATCCCGACACTGGAAGGTTCTTGAGTCAGGATACTTATCTGGGGGATAACTCAAATCCGCCTAGTCTTCATCGCTATTTGTACGTTTCGTCACGCCCGACTTATTATGTAGATAAAGATGGCCATTGCTTTTAAAAACAATTAAACGGTTGTGGCAGCCACTAACACTGTTGAAAGAGCTGTTTCAGCAGGTGGCAATAGAATTGCTGCTATGAATCAGTCTGCAGTTGAAGGTGTTAAGCAAGCTACTAGGACTGTTGCACAGAAATCTAGGCAAGCGGCAGTAAATATTCGACGCAGTGTAGATGATCATTATAGCTACGATATGCGTTCAACTGCTGGGGCTATGAAGGTTAGGCTAGAAACCCGCTATGGAATTGAAAATGTTACGCCTTGACGAATCCCAACAAATAACAAAGGTTTTGACGACTGGTTCGATGCGCAAACACCTGAAAATTTGTCTTTCTTTTGGCAGAATCAAAAGGTTAGAAGAAAAATTGAGACGCAGCTTAGAGGGGGAGGTGGTAAGCATGAAATGCTTATGGTGGCTATGGCGCCGAAATGGAAGCAATGGGGTGTTGATCACTATAATATTGATGATCAAGAATGCGTAATTTCTGAAAGTGAAAAAATACCAATATAGGTGACTTGGCTTCGGAGCTGTCTTATAGCGAGTCATGTCTAGAGAGCGTTATAGACGCAGCAAAAAATTGTGGGTATGAGCGAGGGTTATGGGTCTTTGCTCAATTTGATTACAATTATGTCCCGTATAAAGTTACAAAAAATTAAGGATAATCCAAGGTTTATTGGTGTGTTCGATTATGACAATTAAATTGATGGCCTTGGTTTCGATTTGTTTTAAACACGGACGTTGTATTAAAACTCATTCATCCCCGATAACTTCAACTATCTCCGCCCATTCCGTAATCTCATCCAGCTCATAGGTTAAAACCTTCGCCTTCTCAACCAATATACAAGCCCGTTTGCCACTCAGGGGAGGGCGGGTTTAGATTGGGTAGCGTGACGAAGCGAAACATCGCACTCATCTGGAACTCAGAGTTACAATGATGACCGCTTAACACATGCATTAACCGTGCGCGCTGGAGTATTTTTTCCAGCGCGCTTTTTGGTTAGCACGTGAACTTAGTTAGGGGTTATTTAATAGGTGAAAGAAGATCTGGGTTGGTAACAAGGTTTCTTACGCCATGAGCATGATCCTCATCGAAAGTATTACCCTTACACCATTTACCAACGGATTCTATATTGACCTTAGCCACATTAGGGTGAACGCTCCACGTCACTTGGAATGGCGAACCAGTTTTGTTAAAGCCGGGGCCTGTGGTAGAGCCGCTATATACAACTGGTGTACCGGTATTTGTTGGCATGTTCAATGCCTGACTAAAGCCGCTCTCTTGGCCGAGCTTGGTTAATTTTGTGAAATCCAGAGCACTGCTATCGTTAACTAATACATAGACTTGGGCTTCTACGCGCAGTTGAGGGTTGTTAATAGCGTCGCTAAGGCAAGCGCCTAAGGTAGGTCCTGGCTTTACCTGTGCCGAAGAGTGAACATAGTGAATCTCAATGGTGTCCCCAGCTTTAAGGCTGCCATGTTTACTTGGGCATATATCACGACCCACGGGTGCAATTTCTTTTTTGTTTAACTTGCCGGAATACAAATATCCCGTCCCGTAACCATGCCCATCACCGTTGCCAGCATAGGTGGTGTATTGGCCTCCAGAATGTTCTGCGCCTCTATGGAAGTGTATGTTACATAGATTCATTTGCTTATAGGAAGGTGCTGCGCCGAAGACGATATGGTTCTTGCCTTTAGTTGCATTGATATCTCTTGGCGATTGAGGCCCAAACCCTTTGTCTTTGGTGTTTTCTGCCAAATGCTGCCGCTGAGTTGAAATAACCTCGTCAGTAACATCGTTTGGATGGCTGGTTTTGGCGTCAATTGAAAGCGATAGCGTTGCGATCACTGTTGATAGTGCGAATGTTACTTTGTTCATAACCTCTCCTAGCGAATGATAAAGCCGTCGGTACGGGTGATTAAATTATAGCTAAGACTATGGCGGTTGCTGGTATGAGGAAGCGGTTTGTTTTAAGTTAACATCAAAATCAGTCGACCTAACAAAGTCTTTGCTTTGGCGTGGTAAGCGTGGGGCAGGGAAGAGCGGCGTGACGCGGCCGAGAGCACGGCGAGCGTGAGGGCGCTCAAGGGGAGTAATAGCCTGCAACATCTCATGAACGATAGGTATGAGATACACTCATGATTTATACATCAATACGATATAATGACGTGTTGCGAGGCTATTTCAGTCTTGTTGTTTACCCCTTATTCTTTGAGACCCCTGTGAATGTATCAGTACCTAAGGTTTTACCTCTCGTCCTGGCCCTTGGTCAGTTTTGGATTTTTATGCTTTTTTTGGGGTAGCTTTGGACAGTCATTTTTTGTTAGTTGGTTCGGTCAGGATATTCAGGACTCTCTAGGGATCTCAGCTTCGGTTTATGGCGGCATCTATTCCGCAGCGACCTTGCTCGGCAGTGTGCTAATGCTTGCCGGCGGTGCTCTGATCGATCGCTGGCCTTTATGGCGTTTCACACTAACCGCAGCTGTCGGCTTGATGCTGGCATGCGTGATTCTGGCAAATACCTATTCCGTTTACGTTTTGTTTTTTGGCCTATTTTTTCTGCGCCTCTTTGGTCAGGGAGTGTTGCCGCATACAGCGCAAACCACGATGGCGCGCTATTTTGACGCGGATCGAGGTAAGGCCATTAGTCTTGCAGCTAACGGCGTACCAGCAGGCTTAATGCTCTTCCCTTTGAGTTTAGTGGTATTGATTGGGGCTGTTGGTTGGCGGAATAGTTGGTGGTTTTTGGCGATTAGCATCGCAGTGATATTTTTGCCCCTCAGTTATTACCTTCTACGTAAGAGCGCTGTTGATGTCACGCTGGCGCCGAGTACAAAACAGGAGGGTAAATCCGCTTCAGGCGGGCGAGGTGAGATGCTGAGGGATTATCGCTTTTGGTTGGCGCTTCCCACTTTAATAGCAAGCCCGGTGATTTTAACGGGTATTGTGATTCACCAAGGGTTTCTTCTCGAGCAAAAAAACTGGGGCGCATTGGATTTTGCTGGCGCATTTGTGGTGTCGGGCGCGGTCAATTGGTGCAGTGCCATGCTGGCGGGCATATTGATCGATCGTTTTAACGCGCGCATGTTACTGGGCTTGCTGCTTATTCCTTTGTTACTTGCCATGCTCGTCGGGGCATATTTACAAGGCGTGTGGGTGATCTATCTATTTATGGGGCTGCTCGGAATGAGTACTGGGCTTACATCGCCCACGATTGGCGCCTTGTGGGCGGAGGTTTATGGTACGGCTAAGCTCGGTTCTGTGCGCTCTCTGTATTCGGCATGTGTGATGTCGTCATCGTCATTGTCACCGGGCTTGTTCGGTATCTTGATCGATCAAGGCGTTAGCCTTAGAAGCTTGTTAGCGTGGTTGGCCGTTGCCGTATTTGTGGGGATACTGATGGCGCACTTTTCCTATCGGCGAGAATAGAGTAATAAAACTATAATCATAAACATGATAAGTATATATAGGTGTTTTAAAAAAATGGCTTAGAGCCGTACGGGCAGTAGTGATAGTGTTAATTTCTGTTGTTTTGTTGGCACCTGAAATTGTTGGATACATAGTCCACGGTCCTGGGCAGGAACAAGGGAAAACCGATTTGCGCTTTACCGATATTACCAAGTCTTCATTGGTGATCTTGATTTGTTCTTGCTTTTAAGTCGCGAAGTTAATGCTTTAACTCGACCCTTGTTTGGCGAATTATCTCTTGGTGATTTGTATTGTAAAATTTGCTCGAGCGTTTTGCTGTATCGAGTATGTGTTGAAAAATCGATATTGCTTTATCTGTTTGTTTGGTTGATTTCAAAAATTTAGCAAAATAAAACGAGGCATCTGGCCCGGAAAAGTATCCATGTAAAGTTTCGTATTCATGCTGGGCACTGTCGGTGTCGTGCAATGACTCGAGTGCGCGGGCGTATAATAAGTGTGCTTCTTGGTTTTTGTAGTCCGGTTTTTTTTCGATTAATTTGTCGAGTCGAGCTTTAACTTCTTCGAAATTTTTAAGTTCAAACTCACAGCGTATTAAACCGACAATAATTACCGGGTCATCAGTGTGGATACCTTTCAGGCAACTGAGGTATAGATCCCTTGCCTCGGTGAAAAGTCCTTTGTTAAAAAATTCTTGGGCTAGGGCGATACTGTTCTCGATGCTGGGCGATGTCGCGTAGCGATCGGCAGCATCGTTAAAGTTCTTATCTGGGTTCATGGATTGCGTTATTTTTCGGCTGCGCAGTATTTATTGGCTACAGCAAGTTAAAAACGGTGAAAAACATCGAGGGCTCACCAAAAGACAACAAATTAGATTACACAAAAATAGAAACAGTTAGCTAAGGGAAACCAACATGACAACAAGACAAACACTACTCGCAACAGTGTTGCCACTGGCACTACTATCGACATCAGCGATGGCTGATTTATCGACTACAGTTACTCTGGCATCAGATTACACTTTTAATGGTGTGAGCCAAACGCAAAATGATCCTGCTATTCAAGGTAGTCTAGACTATGCGTTTGCAGACTCTGGTATGTATGTGGGTACGTGGGCCTCAAATGTAGATTTTGGTGAGGGGACAGATATTGAATGGGATGCGTATTTCGGTAACTATGTTGAACTAAATAGTGCTCTTAGTGTTGATTATGGTATTGCTTACTATTCATATCATGGTGAAGGTCATTCAAGCGATGGTAATTACCCTGAGGTTTATACTAAATTTGGTTATGCCAGTAGCTTAGGACAAACGGAGCTTAACTTTTGGTATAGCTGGGACTACTTTGGTTCTGGCGCAGGGCATGTTATTTCTATGTTAGCGCATACCTTTGAAATTGCACCAAACCACGCAATCCGTGCCAGCTTTGATATTTCAAATTCACTGGATGGTGATAAGTACACATGGGATGGCAGTGATAAGTCATATAACCACTATCGTATTGCTTACTAT
>NVXL01000050.1 GCA_002746115.1 Alteromonadaceae bacterium | reverse complement strand
AGCATGCGGCAAGTGCTTGACTTAGCACTTGCCCACCGTAAAGCGTTTTCCGAAAATTTTCGGAGTGTTGTTGGCTGCGAAAAAGGTTGCTATCGAGCGTTTCGAGCTCCCATAGCGTCTCAAGTCTTGAGGTCATATCGGTTTGCTCCAATGCAAATACTGACGTTAGGGGCTAATTAAAAATGCTTCGCGGTCGATATAACTATATACCAAGTGTTAAAGCTCGCAAGCTGTGCTTTGATTACGCATAATTATCATTAACAGCACAGTTGTTTTATTGCTAACTGTGAGTCATGAGGGTCAATCATGAAGGTAAGTGTTGTGCCAAGCCGACTTTTTTTGCCATTACTGTTGTTATGCCTATTCACTACGGCTTGCAGCACAATCAAGCCTCCTCGTATTTTGGATCAAACGATCTGGGTGAATAATCATAAGGTTCATCGCAATGCTGACTGGTTATTGTCTCCAGCCACCCGTCTGTACCTGAACAAGCCACAATACTTACTGCCGGACTCCCAGCCGCTGCCGCGTACCATGGCGCGTTTTTATCATGACTTGCGAACCTCAATGGCGATGGCTTTTCCGGGGCTGCATCAGTCGACTCAGGCTCTGTCGTTAGAAACGGCTTTTTCTGAGGCGCGCTTAAATGGTTGTGAGTTGTTGGTCGTGCCACGATTAATTAGCAAAGATGACCAGTTAAATACCTATCAAGAGCTAAGTGAGGGGACTATGTTGCACCCGGATAAACGTATCGCTCGTGATAGCGTCATGTTCCAGGTGATCATTTACGACGTTCGCAGTGAACGCTTGATTGATGTCGCTACGATCAAAAGCAAAGCGCGGTTTTTTTCCAAAAGCAATTCGCACGCGCTTGACTTATTTACTCAGGCTGTTAATCAATATGTTAAACGTTTATCCGGCGGTTATACCGGGTAGTTCTGTAAGGCTGGTCAGTCATACAAATCAGTAATAAATCAGTTACATATTCGGGTAGTTTGGGCCGCCAGTGCCTTCTGGACAAACCCAGGTGATATTTTGAGCAGGGTCTTTAATATCACAGGTTTTGCAGTGTACGCAGTTTTGCCCATTAATTTGAAAGCTCTGCTTGCCGTCTGCTTGCTCGACAATCTCATAGACGCCCGCCGGGCAGTATCTTTGCGCGGGTTCTAGATACAGCCGTTGATTATCCCCAAGTGGTAGCTCAGCGTCCGCGAGCTTAAGGTGGCAGGGTTGATCTTCCTCATGATTGGTATTAGATAAAAAGACTGAGCTTAATATATCAAAACTAATCTTGCCGTCGGGTTTTGGGTAGTCGATCGTTTTGCTTTGCGCGGCTTCTTTTAATTGCAGATGATCGGCTTTTTTATCGCGTAGGGTCCAAGGCAAAACACCTCGGAATATGTTGATATCAATAAACGCGTAGGCGGATCCTAGTAAGTTACCCCACTTGTGCTGAGCGGGGCCAAAGTTTCGCTGCATGCGCAATTCTTCAAAAGCCCATGTTTTGTTAAATTCTACCGTGTATTCGCTTAGGTCTTTTTGTATGCGCTCGTTGGCGATCGCTGTGGCCACCACTTCAGCGGCCACTAAGCCTGATTTCATTGCCGTGTGAGTGCCCTTAATTTTGGCAAAGTTGAGTGTGCCAGCGTCATCGCCGATCAATAAACCGCCGGGGAAATGCATTTGCGGTTGCGACTGTAAGCCGCCTTTACACAAGGCGCGTGCACCGTAGGCAATGCGCTCGCCGCCTTCTAGGTGAGGGCGAATTTTGGCTTGCTGTTTAAAGCGTTGAAACTCTTCATAAGGGTTTACGTGGGGGTTCGAGTAGGATAGGTCAGTAATTAAGCCTACCGCGACTTGATTGTCCTCAATGTGGTACAAAAAACCACCCCCAGTCGAGCCGGATTCAGCCAGTGGCCAGCCTGCACTGTGCACAACTAAACCGGGTTGATGTTGCTCGCTTGGGATTTGCCATAACTCTTTAATGCCAAGGCCGTAATGCTGCGGGTCGCGACCTGCGTCGAGTTGGTATCTGGCGATTAGTTGTTTGCCTAAGTGCCCGCGACAGCCCTCAGCAAAAAGGGTGTACTTGGCATGCAGTTCCATGCCGGGCATAAAACCGTCTTTTTGCTCGCCGTTTTCGCCTATCCCCATATCGCCAGTCACTATACCTTTGACTCGGCCTTGCTCGTTATCAAGCTCTTCATAAAGAATTTCGGCGGCCGCAAAGCCCGGGAATATTTCAACTTCCAATTCTTCGGCTTGTTCCGCTAGCCAGCGGCACAAGTTACCTAAACTGATAATGTAATTGCCGTGGTTGTGCATGGTGCTTGGTGCGAGCATGCTGGGGACTTTTATGCCGGATTTCTCAGAATTGAACAGCCAGATCTGGTCTTCTGTGACGGCGGTATGCACGGGCGCGCCCATCTCACGCCATTTGGGGAATAGCTCATAGAGGGCTTTGGTTTCGAAAATTGCGCCGGAGAGAATATGAGCGCCGACTTCTGAGCCTTTCTCGACCACACAAACGCTTAAGTCTGGGTTGATCTGTTTGAGTCGGCACGCGGTGGAGAGTCCGGCGGGGCCTGCGCCTACTATGACTACGTCATACTCCATCGATTCTCTTTGCATTGTTTTACCTCTTGAACCATCAAATTTGCAGCTTTTGGGAGTCAATGATCAGACCCAGTAAGCACTGAGTATAGGTCGTGCTCGGCGGCAACACCAATAGCAAAAGCCAACAGTGCAACTAACAAAACGAACCAAGTCCTAATTGAGAGAGGGCTGTTAAAATTAACTGCCAAATCATAAGCTTAATGAATTAAACTTAGTAAGTTTTTATTGTGGTATTAATGTCTATAATGTGTAGACTATCGTGTGACACGTTAACAATAGGGCAGTGTAAGAGCCCGTTAACGAACATATTAAAAGCAGATTAAGAACAGCAAGACCGATACAGAAGCGTAAATTCAAGTAGCGAGGGTGATTGAGCGAATGAAAATACTAGTGCCTATTAAGCGCGTTGTAGATTACAACGTCAAAGTGCGTCCCAAGGCGGATGGTAGTGATGTTGATTTAGCCAACGTTAAAATGGCGATGAATCCCTTTTGTGAGATTGCCGTAGAAGAGGCTATTCGCCTTAAAGAAGCTTCAGCCGATACCGGCGTCACCATTGATGAAATTGTCGTCGTTAGTATTGGCCCTAGTAAAAGTCAGGAGCAAATTCGAGCCGCTATGGCAATTGGTGCCGACCGTGGGATTTTGGTTGAAACTGACGACAACCTTGAACCTCTCGCGCTGGCTAAATGCTTACTTAAAATATATCAAGACGAAGCCCCTGGCCTTGTCATCTTTGGTAAGCAGTCAATCGATGGCGACAATAATCAAACCGGCCAAATGTTTGCCGCACTTGCAGGCTTAGCGCAAGCGACCTTCGCTTCTGAATTAAAGCTGAGCGAACAGGGCGTAGAAGTCACCCGCGAAATAGACGGCGGCCTACAAACCTTGGCGATGGCTTTGCCTGCTGTAGTCACAACAGATCTACGTTTGAATGAGCCGCGCTATGCGGCTTTGCCGAACATTATGAAAGCCAAGCGTAAGCCTTTGGCAAAGATCACGCTTGAAGCGCTGGGGCTTGAATGCAGCCCGCGCGTAAAAACCCTAGAAGTCGCAGCGCCTGCAGCCCGTACAGCGGGTGTTCGAGTGAACTCGGTGGATGAGCTGGTTGATAAACTTGTAAACGAAGCGAAGGTGGTGTGATGAGCGTATTAGTCTTAGTTGAACATGATAACCAAAGTCTTAACCCTGCTACCCTCAATGTCGTTACTGCTGCGGCACAGTTAGAAGGCGATGTCGATCTATTAGTTGCTGGTAGTGACTGCCAAAGCGTTGCCGATAGCGCCGTTAAAATTGCAGGTGTTAACAAAGTTTTTATTGCCGATGCGCCTTGTTATGAGCATCAATTGGCTGAAAACGTATCCGCGTTAACTAAAGAACTCGCTACGAATTATCAATACGTATTATGTTCAGCCACTACCACTGGTAAAAACGTACTGCCACGAGTGGCGGCTTTATTAGATGTGCAAGCGATTTCAGATGTGATTGCCATCAACTCTCCGGATACCTTTCAGCGCCCGATTTACGCAGGCAATGTGATTGCGACAGTGCAATCCTCAGATGTTATAAAAGCGCTTACAATTCGCAGTACTGCATTTGATCCAGCCGCTGTCGGTGACGGGGCTGCAAGTATTGAAGTGTGCGCTATCGTATGCGACCTTGGTCTTAGCCGTTTTGTTAAAGAAGCCTTGGCTGTATCCGACCGGCCTGAATTGACAGCAGCTGATATTGTCGTCTCTGGTGGTCGTGGTTTGCAAAATGGCGAGAACTTTGAGTTACTGTATACGCTTGCCGATAAAATTGGCGCAGCCGTTGGAGCCTCGCGTGCCGCAGTGGATGCAGGCTTCGTACCGAACGATATGCAGGTGGGGCAAACCGGTAAAATCGTCGCGCCAAACTTGTATATCGCCGTCGGTTTATCTGGCGCCATTCAGCATTTAGCCGGCATGAAAGAGTCAAAAATCATTGTCGCTATTAATAAAGATGAAGACGCTCCTATTATGCACGTTGCAGATTATGCCCTAGTCGCGGATTTATTCGACGCCGTGCCCGAGCTGACCGAAAAACTGTCTCCTTCTAATTAACGCCTGAACGCATAATGTTTCGATTTTTTCTTCCAGCCAGTAAAGTACAAAAAGATCGGCGCATTATGCGCGAAACCGACACGCGTATGGCGAAGTACAGTCGTCGCGGTTTAATGTTTAACATTATCGCCTACTCGGTATGTTTATTGTATGGCGAGTTCGTTACCCAAAATCGCGATCTCGCAATAATTCTCACCGTCGGTTTATTATTCAGTACCGTCTTGCGCGGCTACTATTTGTTCCGTTTTGAGCACCTGTACCCCCGCGCACCTGGGCGTTGGCGCAACCATTATTTTGTCGCAACATTAATTGGCGCTTTTTGGTGGGGCGTGATTTTATTTAGTATAACGGTTAAAACAAAAATGGGCGATGTTGCGCCTTTATTGTGGCTTTATACTGTGGTGTTTTTCTCTAGCACCGCCCATGCCTTTGCGCCGTACCAAAAGTTTTTATCGTATTATCAATTCTTTGGCATCGTGCCTGCGGCTGTGGCAGCGTTCTATATTCAGACCTTTTACGGTTACGTATATGGCTCCATCATTTTCTTCTTTTACATGGCCTTAGCGCATGAGTGTCGTTTAATTTCTGAAAACTATTGGGAGAAACTCGAAGCCAGTTATGCGCTAGTAAGAAAGACGCTCTCGGTAGAAGAGGAAAAACGCGATACCCATGCGGATGTCTTGTTATCTAAAGAATTCCTAAAACACCTGTATGCTGATCTGAATAACGTGATGCGTGTGTTTGAGGGCGGTGTGCCTGCGGCGGCACTGACGGAGCAATCAGAAGACTTTCGGCAGGATTTTAGTAAGCTCTCCCGTAACATTGGCGACTTTTATGGCGTACTTTCGAAAGAGTTAGTTTTAAGTGATGAAGTTTTTAATATTCGTCATGAGATACAGCATTTAGTCGCCGAGTTTATTGACGATGCCGAGAGCGTCGGCGTGCAAATCGAGACCGCTCTCTCCGCGACCTTACCGATGCGACTAAAAGGTGATGCCGCGCGCATAGCCCAAATCATACGGGTGTTATTAACCATCGTTTTACGGGATGTTCGTAACAGCATTGTACTTGTCGAAGTGGAATTCTTGCGCGAGTACGAAGCCGCTGGCGAGCTTTATGTCACCGTTGGACGCTCGGTTAAAGCCGGGGTTAAAAAACGTTTTTCAAGCGAGGTTAAACAAAGCAAGCCAAAAGAGGATTTGTCCCTCATCGTGGCCAAGGGCTTATCGGATCTAATGGATGGCAGCGTCGAGTACAGTGAGTCCGTTGATAACGAACAGCGCTTTCGCTTTAATGCCAAAGTCGACGTGGCTGAGATCTCGGGTCAGCTCGACTATCACCGCAACTACTTCGCTGGCAAGAGCGTTCTACTGATTCATAACAGCCCCCGTATTGTTGATATCAAGCGCCAGGAGCTGGATGCGCTAGGTTTTAATGTCTATACCGAGACCAAATACAGCCGCGCAATTCAGAACCTACTCGACAGCTACAAGTTCCAAGCGCCTATTGGGAGTCTTATCTATTATTACGAGCCAAATGATGATTCGGTCTTCGAGTTTAGTCAGAGTTTGGTCGACAATCGTGACCTGCAATTTGTGAAGAAATTTATCTCAGCAACTCGCAAGCAACAAAACGACCTACGTGCACGCGGCTTTGATGAGAAAAGTGGCTTTCACTTTATTGACAAGCCTACCGGCTTGTTTGAATTGGAGACGGTCTTTCGTGCCGTATTGACGGATTTTGATGAAGATCTTCAGTTCAAGCAAGACGAGGCGCTCAAAAAGGTCAGTCTTATCTTTTATACCCAGCCTGAGCAATGCAGCGAACGCTTATTAAAAGAGGTTAAGAGTTCGCTCTATCAGGTCACCATCGTTAGCTCCATGGCTGAATTGTTAAACTTTACCTCAGGGGAATGGCAAGAACTCGTCCTATTTGATTGTGATACCACCGAGGATATTCGTGGCTTAATCGACATGCTGCGTCACCATGAATCTAGCCAGCATATGGATACTTTTCGGCCTGTGATCGGTGTGTGTACGAGTAAGGATGAAATGGAAGAATTTGCTTATGAACTTGGCCTAGATGACTTCGTAGATATGACCAACAATACCAAGAAAACCCTGCGTTCGACGATCGAGTACTGGTCCTCTTTGGGCTAATAAAGAGTGCCGCTTTCTCGTATACCCCTAGAAAGTGGCGCGAAAAACAACTACCCGTCCCACTTTGGGGGTAAATTTGCTAATTCCGCTTATGAGTGGGAACTGAGCTTGCCAGCGTCAAAACCTACCTCCATAATCGGTCAACATATCCATAGAGGGGGGGTGAAAACTCGTGAAACCCAGCCCTGTGTATCCAAAATTTAACAGTATTTTTAGGTTTCTTTGTTTTAAATTTCAATGTGTTCGTATAAAAGTTCGCATAAAAGTTCGTATAACTGTTCGTATAAAAAGATAGGTAATCTCAACATGCCAGTAACAATTAAACAAGCCATCAAAGGTTTGAGTGTCGCTTTGACGCTCACGACGCTTGTCGCTTGCACCAAGAATCCCACACAAGACGTTTCCGTTACGGCTAAAAATACGCCGCCACACGCCAACCCAGAACTTTGGCCTGTCGCCCATAGCAAGGTTAAGCGTGACCAAAAAGTCGAAAGTAAAATTGAAGAGATTCTTGGCGGTTTGACGCTTAAGCAAAAAGTTGCGCAATTGGTTCAGCCTGAAATTCGCGCAATTACCGTTGAAGACATGCGCGAATACGGCTTTGGCTCCTACCTCAATGGTGGCGGCGCTTTCCCTAACAACGACAAGTACGCCACCATGGCCGATTGGGTTGCCTTAGCCGACGACTTATACCATGCATCCGTAGACGACTCCATTGATGGCACCACCATTCCTACCATGTGGGGCACAGATGCCGTGCACGGTCATAACAACGTTATCGGCGCGACTTTGTTCCCTCATAATATTGGCCTTGGGGCGATGAATAACCCGGATGTTATGCGTCAAATCGGTTCCGCTACAGCCAAAGTGGTCGCAGTTACCGGAATCGATTGGGTCTTTGCCCCAACCGTTGCCGTCGTACGTGACGACCGCTGGGGTCGTACTTATGAAGGCTATGCTGAGACCCCCGAGATCACCACCGTATACGCGACCGCCATGGTCGAGGGTTTACAGGGGAAAGCAGGCGATGATTTTCTTGAGGATCACCGCGTTATCGCCACTGCTAAGCACTTTTTAGGCGACGGCGGCACCGTAAAAGGTGATGACCAAGGCAACAACATCGCTGACGAAGAAGAATACCGAGATCTAAACGTTCCACCTTATGTCGCCGCCATCGACGCTGGTGTGCAAACCATCATGGCGTCGTTTAACAGCTGGAAAGGCGAAAAAATGCATGGCAATTCAAGCATGCTGACCGCCGTCCTAAAAGACCGTATGGGTTTTGATGGTTTGATCGTAGGCGATTGGGATGGTCACGGACAAGTTGATGGCTGCGATAACGGCAGCTGTGCTCAAGCGATCAACGCTGGTGTTGATATCATCATGGTACCCAACGACTGGAAAGCCTTTTTTAACAATACCGTTGATCAAGTTAAGTCTGGTGAGATCAGCATGGAACGCCTAGATGACGCTGTTAGTCGTATCCTGCGTGTTAAAATTCGTGCAGGTCTTTTCAAGAAAGGCGCTCCTTCAACACGCGCATTCGCCTCAAAACAAGAATTTATCGGATCTCCCGAGCATCGCGCGATAGCACGTCAAGCCGTGCGAGAGTCCTTGGTATTACTTAAAAACAAGCAAGGCCTACTTCCCTTAGAGCGTAAATTGAATGTGCTCGTGACCGGCGGAAGCGCTAACAGCATTGGTAAAGCCTCAGGTGGTTGGAGTATTACTTGGCAGGGCACTGGCAACATGAATAAAGACTTCCCCGGAGCGACCTCTATTTATGCCGGTATCGATCAAGTCGTTACTGAAGCTGGTGGCAAAACTGAGTTAAGCGGCGACGATTATTACAAAACAAAACCCGATGTTGCCATTGTTGTCTTTGGTGAAAGCACCTATGCCGAAGGCGAGGGTGATATTAGTAACCTAGAGTTTGAACGTGGTGATAAGCGTTCTTTAGCTATCTTACAAGCACTTAAAGCCAAAGGTATTCCCGTTGTTTCCGTGTTTATCTCCGGTCGCCCAATGTGGGTCAACGCTGAATTAAACGCCTCAGATGCATTTGTTGCCGCTTGGTTACCGGGCACTGAAGGGCAGGGCATCTCTGATGTGCTTTTTAAAAATGCTAAGTCTAAAACCAACCATGACTTTAAGGGTAAGTTATCGTTTAGCTGGCCACGTTTCGACACCCAATCCACCGTTAACGTTAACGACGAAGATTACAATCCCTTGTTCCCTTATGGTTTTGGTTTAACTTATCGCAGCAAAGACACCTTGGCCGGTAACCTTTCTGAAGTTGCCAAAGATCCTTACATTTCAGCCGGGGAGAAACTCGTTATATTCCGTAATCGTCCAGTGGAAGGTTCGGATTTGTTCATTGGTAAAGATCGCGAGGTTGGCAAGCGTATGACCTCCAGTATCGAAGTTCTCGATAGCGCAGAAACCCTCGTTGTACGTGCTGTAAATTGGGAAGTACAAGAAGACGCTCGCGAGCTTACCTGGTCAGGTAAAGGTATGGCGAATGGTACATTGCGTTATGAGGCTCCTCAGGATCATTCACGACTAGTAAACAGCGGTGGAGTGTTAAGTGTTGATGTTCGCATGACTGAATTACCCAAGGGCTCCGTAATGCTCAGCGTTAGTTGTGGCGAAGGTTGTCAGGGCGAGATCGATATTAGCGGCGAATTAATTAACACCGGTATCGGTCCTTGGGATAACTTGACGATTGATGTTCAATGTTTTGTCCAAGCCGGTGCAGACTTTAGTCGTATCGATGCGCCTTTTGGTATTCGTGCGGATAGCGCAATGACCTTAGCTTTTGCTAATGTCGAATACTTGCCTGGTAGCGTAGAGCACGCGGATATGATTTGTAGCAATACCGATTAAGCCTCAAAGCAAGGCCCAAAAAGAGTCGCTATCATGGTGACTCTTTTTTTTTGCCTGCACTTTTTAACGTGCATGCTTTTCTTGACTGATAAGTGTAAATTTAAGCTCCCTTGTTTAACAAGTCACAGTGTCTCGTCGTAGCTATAGCCCTTTAAATCTCATACATTCCCTTAACTTGCTCATCAACATCTAGACAGCTTGGCTCCTTAGGTCTATCCTAACTTGGCCTTAAAGTCGGCTCTTTTTTGCTCACCCTAGGACGAGGATACCCATTTGTTTACTCTATTTGACGTGGTTTTAGCGCTTGTTCTTATCAGTGTTTGTATTTTTTATCGGCGTAAAATACGCTATGTCATACTTGGTTTTGCCGCGCTAGGCTGCCTTACCCTCGCTATTGGTAAATTTTATCAAACCCTAGACGACGACCCAGATCGCGGCGCCATACTAATTGGGAATACGGAGTTTGGTGAGCGCGCAACAAAAGTCCAGTACCTTGATCAGGGCTGGAGTGAGGGTGAAAGCCTCTGGTTTTATAACGTCACCCAAGGCTCGGCTTTACTCCCTTATGACTTTTATCTCAGCCTAGAAGGCATTAATTCCCAAGAGCTTGCTCGCAGCCCCGGAACGGTCGATCACTATCGTTACCTACCCCAGAAAAGCACCTTCTTTAACCCTGACGCGCTTGCCGTAGGTTTTGTAAAAGACAGGTATAAAGGTAAGGATTACATGGGGTACACCTGTGCCGCTTGCCACACCTCGCAAGTTAACTATGGTGATACTGCGATACGTATCGACGGTGGCCCGGCCATGGCCGATATGGTCGGGTACTTGGAATTTCTACAAAAAAGTTTAGAGCAAACAATTAAAGACACGGCCAAAAATAAACGCTTTGTTGATGCCGTGCTTGAGCTTGATAACGACTACGATAATGCTGAACAGGTGAAGATAGATCTCAAAACCTGGACCGACACTATCGAGTTGTACAACACCGTTAACTACAGTCACATTGACTCCGGCTTCGCTCGTCTCGACGCCTTTGGTCGTATTTATAACCGCGTACTGCAATACACAATTAACCGCGAGCAAGCTTACGATATCTTAACTCAAGCCACCGCCCCCGGCGGACGCTATTTGCTCTCTGACGCTCAAGCGGAAAAAGTGCTTAAAGATATAAACGAAACTATTATCGGTAACGACCAATTTGTAGAAATACTCAAGCGCCTCCAGTCTACCGAGTCAGGTTACCCCGGCCTTAATCCGCGTGATATGCGTCGCCTACGGGACGCCTTATTTAACGAGCCTAGTGCTCCGGTGAGTTACCCCTTCTTATGGGATATTGCGCAGTCTGATTACGTGCAATGGAACGGCGTTGCCGTTAACGCCGGCGTTGGCCCGATGGGCCGCAATGCTGGTGAAGCGATTGGCGTATTTAGTATTCTTGATTGGACCGCATCGGACCCCGGCTGGAGCGTCTCCTCTATGCTTACTGGTCAAAAGCACAAGAAAAAGAAAGTCGAGTTTACCTCATCCATTAACCTTGCCAATCTTAAGCGTATTGAGAGCCATTTAGCCAATTTGCAGTCCCCGGTTTGGCCTGAAGATATCTTAGGTAAAATCGATCATGAGCAAGCCAAGCGTGGTCGCAAAATATATGGCCGTTATTGCCAGAGTTGTCACGAGCTAATTGATCGTAGTGACCTTGATCGTATTATCATTGGTAAATTCTCCTCTGTCGATGCTGTTGGCACCGATAAAGCCTTGGCTCACAACAGCACGACTTATACGGGTAAATCAGGTAATTTCAAACACACCTTCCAAACCACGAGTTCGGGCGATTTAATTATTGAAGAAGATGCCCCCGTGATACAAATCCTTACGGCGGTGACTAAAGGTGTTATAGCTACTCCTGATCCAGATAAAGGTTTTTTCCGTCGCTGGGCGGATTGGCTTTACACTTTAATGTCTGCGTACTTTAGTAATCACATCCCTCAAGCGAGCATGAAAGCGGGCGGCAATTACACTCCGGACAGTACCGCTAATCCTTACAGTTCATTAGTCGCGTATAAGGCTCGTTCGCTTAATGGTATTTGGGCGACAGCACCGTATTTACATAATGGTTCCGTGCCGACTTNGTATGACCTTATGTTGCCGACTAAAAAAGCGGGTGACCCTGAGGGCGAAGAGTTTGAGTATCGCCCTGAGGTTTTCCAGGTGGGTAGTCGTGAATTTGATCCTGAGCGTGTGGGCTTTATTAGCGAAGGCTATGATGGATTCGCGTATAAGACGATTCGCGTTGGGGATATGAATGATGGCCATGAGTATGCTGCTGGTGGCACTGCGCAAGTGAATGGTGAGGTGTTGAAGGCTTTGAATAAAGAGCAGCGCTTGGATTTGTTGGAGTTTATGAAGACTTTGTAGTTTTTGATGAATCGCATTAGAGTATGCAGGAGTGAAGGTGATGACAATTGTAAAAAAAATAGAAAGTATTGCTCGAATAATTAAAGTCGACAAATTAACGCCTGAAGAAAAATATAGAAATATTAGGCAAACATTGTTAATAGGAGAAAATCGTACAAAGGAGGAGGTGTTTTCTTCCATTTTTATGGTCATAGTCGGGATGTTGTTGATTGTCTTTATGGTGGGTATGGAGTCTATTTACTATGAGACACAGCAGATAGGCGGATGGAAAATGAGGACGGTACTTGCTTTGGCTGGAGGGGCGATGGCTGTTGGGTTTTCGGGGAATATCAATATTAAATTTCATTGGGTTCAGGCTAGCGGATCGCTAGCGGTGGTATTGCTAATTTTTCTAGTTGATCCTGGTTCGTTGGAAAAATCGGAAGGGAAGCCAAGCTCTCTAAAAACTATAAATAATGACGGGACTTCCTTACTGCGAAACTTCTTTCTTTCTTCCGCGTATGCGCAAACAGGGGAGGCAACTGAGAAGAACGATGATACCGAAAGTTCAACCGTAGGCGGTGCGAGCGCGTTAACCGAAATCGAAACAGCCCCGGCAGTGGTTAACTACAATTTTAAAATTACTTACCCGATTGGCGTTAGTGAGCTTAAAAGTGAGTCTTTTAGGTTAGGTGAAATTCTAGTTGCAAGTGAAGAGCCGAATGATGTGGAGGTGTACTCCATAGGTTCGATTTTTCGAGCGCCTGTGAATGCTCTTATTTATAATGAAAACTATAATATTAAAATAAAATATAATCGACTTGTAGATATTGAATCGGTAGCGTCTGTAGTTAAATCGCTTGGTTCGGCGAAATCTTATCTGGGCTCGAAAATCGAGGCCTCTGAAGCTGTTTTGTATAATTCGGATATTCTTATTGAGCTTCAACCGATGTAATAAACGTATCATCATTGAACACATAGCTTAGCAGGAAATGGATAAGGTCTTCTACCTGTGTCCGCTCATCGTCCGCCCGTGAGTGGATGCCAAAAAAACAGGGGTTAAAACCCCTAGCTACTGATTCGTTTCCCCTACGGGGAATGAAGGTGCCAAGCTGAGATTTTTTTGCATTTATTTAATTGGGGTAATATCGGTATATGCTCCTGTTTACTCTATCTTTACCTTGGGTTTAGTATATTAAACGCCTTTTTGACGGCTTTCATTCTGCTTACTGCTAGACTTGAATTATGTCAAAGTCGTAATTTGCCTTTGTATAAAGGCTACTTAGCTCAGGGAGTATGCCTATGTACTTGAAAGACCTACACGCCTTCCGTGGGTTTGCCATTTTCAATATTGTTATGGCTCATACTGGAGGGGTACTGATTGTCTTCCAGTATTTCATGATGGGAAAGGTAAAAACTCCCGCGTGGGAGAACTCCGTTGGCGTGAGTGAAATGCTATTTCACGATAGTACTTTGTATTTTTCGCTAATYTCTGGCTTATTGTTTTCTGCAGTGCTAGCAAAAAAGGGCTGGAACACCTTCTTTAAAAGTAAACTGTTGTACGTAATYCTCCCATATATCGTAATGAGTTTRTTGTTCACTGTTRTYACTTATAGTTTGCGCGAACAGTCTTTACTGGTATACCCCTTTGATTCCTTTRCTGAATTTYTATCGACTTTGGGTAACAATRTYGTTGATGGCACGGCCTATTCACAGTTTTGGTACATACCCACACTTGCCGCGCTATATTTACTTACGCCTCTGGTGTGGTACCTCGCTCAGAAAAATCAGTGGTTTTTACTTGCCTTAGGGGTGCTGCCTTTTTTCCTTGCGCGAACAGCTACTGATTTGTCACCGCAAACGGTGGGTTACTTTCTGGGTGCTTATAGCGTTGGCGTTTGGCTTGGGATGAATTATCAGCAGAGTATTAGTTTGCTTAAAAAGTGGCGTTATCTGTTTGCGGGGATGGCGCTTGTGGTATCTGTTGTATTGTTTTTTCTTGCGAGAAAGTCGGATCCGCTTTCACCGCTAGGTTTGTTGATGGAATCGCTGTTCTATGTGCAGAAGATGTCAATAGCGGCATTGGTATTGGTGTTGTTTAATTATTATCAAGATCGCATACCCAAAATAGTCAATTTGCTCGCGGACTATGCTTTTCCGATCTACTTTATTCACTTTTTCTTTGTGGCTGTGTTTAGTGTTAATATTTTTAAGGTGTTCACGCCGATGCTCTCTGGTCCGATGAATTTTGCCCTCGATATTGTGAGCGTGGTATTTGTTATGACGGGGTCAATTTTGTTTGCCTTTATCATTAAAAAGCTATTTGGTCGCTATTCTCGCTCTATTATTGGCGCCTAAATAAAACGCTAATAAGTAGGCTATCAGTTAGCTGCCTTGTAATGGCAGCTTCACCATTACACATGTGCCTTTGCCTAAGGTAGGCTCAATTTGTAAACGACCGCTCGCAGGTATATGTTGGGGTAAACAACTAGAACGGTATACCATCTACCATAGCCCCCATAAACCCAGGCGATTGACTTTGTTCTTGGCGCTCACGCAACACCGGGTCGAGCTTTTTCAGGCTGGTGGTGCTGGCAACAAACTCAAGCTCTGAAATACGCTCACGTCTCACGGCTGCCACATGTTCCTGGATTTTGTCATCAATCTTCTTGTTCGACCTGGAGTTAAACCGCTCATAAACCGCGCCATGCATGAGATCTTCATGAATAATTTCCTCACTTTGTTGCTTCAGCTGGCTCAGCTGGTGCTTCAGCAACTGCAATACGGCTGCCATATCGCCGTCGACCAAGTCCAGCGGCGGCTCACCGACGTAGGTGGCGTACAGAGCAAATATTTTAGGGATATCTTTGCTGCTGCGCGCCTCTATCAGCTCAGCCATTTTTGCTGTTTTTTCTAGCTTGAGCTGCTCGTCCTGCTCTTTGTCGGGGTGGATAATTGCGGCGATTCGGCGGAACATTTTATTGATCGAGGAGGATTTTAGTAATTGATCGAGTCGTTTCAACTCAAGATCTTGTGCGTCTTGCTGCTCGGCAAAGCGCTCTTGGTAAAATTGCTCATAGTAGGTGCCCTCGAAATCGTCTTCATCATCGAAGTCATCGTCATCGAATTCGGTATCACCCGCTTCACCTTCGGTATTTTTTGCCGCAGAGGCCCGTTCAAACAAGTCATCTTCATCTTCATCGGTCTCGTCTTCATCAGGCCCATGAATAAGGTCAAGCTGCTCTCCAAACGCAGTTACTAAGGCATCAATGTCTAAATGACCCGAGAAGGGTTGGGAGTTTAGATCGTTAATCGACTCACGAATCCACTCAAACAGCTCACTGCGCTGCCATCGGGTAAGCGACTTGCGTGAGTAAAAATCGATCAATCGCTCGATTTTGGCATACAAAGCCACGCTTAGCGCTTCTTCTTCTGCCCGAATTGCCCCTTCCACTCGTTCATATAAGGCTTTGACCTTGGTGCGCAAGGTATCGTTTTGCTTCTGTTGCTTTTGAATTTTGTCCCATTCATGCTGAAACTGTTCCTCAAGGCTCAGTTTTTTATTGGCTCGGGGTTTAGCTTTTTTAGTTGGACGGGTAACAAGTTTCATATGAAAGGTCTAATGGTCGAGTGGGAATAGGCGGGCATGCTAACAAGCCTGAACAGCTTACGCCAGCTTTGCGTTTTTGGCTCTACTGCCGACATCTTGTATGACAAAAGTAAGTCAGGGGCTAGATGTTTTCCAGTGGTAGCTTCAGCCTTATACAGGTGCCTTTGCCTAAGGTCGTTTCGACTTGCAAGCGGCCGTGATGACGCTCGACGATGCCATAACTAATAGCCATGCCTAAACCCGTGCCTTCCCCGTCTGGCTTAGTGGTAAAAAACGGATCGAAGATTTTTTCTGTGACCTCTTGCGTCATACCACAGCCGGTATCTTTAAAGCTAATCACAAGTTCGCTGTTCTCTTGCTCGATGATTTTCTTCATCGTTATGGTCAATATCGAAGGGCTGATATCGCTTGTTTTTTTATCTCCGCCTCTCATCGCCTGACAAGCATTGACCATTAAATTCATAAATACTTGATTTAGCTCCGAAGGCACACACTCAATTAATGGGTCATCTTCAATATCGCATACAAACGTCACTTCGGTCTTGTAGTTAGCTTTTACCAGCTCAAGGGTGCTTTCCAAACCTTTGCGTAGGCAAGCGCGCTGCATATTCCCAGCGTCGGTACGAGAGAATGTTTGCAGGTTTCCCACAACCCCCTTAATCCGCTCAGAACCGTTCACTAAGGTATTCACATATTGGTTTAAATCTTCAAATCGATCTGTAAAAAGTTGGCTTATCTCTTGGTCGGCGTCTTCGCCCAGCATATCAAACAACACGGTTTTAAAATCCGCATGTGATTTTCCTAAACTAACCAATGTAGCACTTAAATAATTCGTCGGGTTTTTGATTTCATGGCCAATACCCGCTACTAGAACACCCAAGCCCGACATTTTTTCTGACTGTACGAGTTGTGTTTGCATTTGTTTTCGATGTATTAAAGCTTGATTTAGCGCTTGCGTTCGCTGCTCGACCTTTTTTTCTAGATTGAAATTAAGTTCGAGCAAAGTTAGTTGTGTGTCGATGCGGGCAAGTAATTCATCTTGCACAATCGGTTTAGTTAAATAGTCATTACCGCCTACTCGATACGCTTCGGTCAAATCACTCACCTGAGATTTTGCGGTTAAAAACAGAATAGGCAGTTGAATGACGGAATACTGCTTGCGCAGACGTTGGCAGGTCTCATACCCGCTGATGCCCGGCATCATTACGTCGAGCAGTACTAAATCGATATCGTGGTCGCTATTTTGTAATAACTCTAAGGCATTAAAACCACTGGTGCATTGACTGACGCGGTAATTTTTTAACTGTAASATGTTAAGTAGTACGCGRCGATTGATGGGCTCGTCATCGACCACCAAAATATGGAAGGCACTGGCATCAGGGGAGGGCAGGGCTTGGCTGGTATTGTCTAGGATTGGGCGGTGATTTTTCTCTGACGCCTGTGTWAGTGGGTCTTCGAGCTTGGGGGAGGAGGCAATGACATTGTCTGATATCGACAGAGAAAAAGTCACACGCGTGCCTTCTCCCAGCACTGAGGAGAGTTCAATGTTACCGCCGTGTAGCTCGACGAGTTGTTTGGTCACAGCCAAGCCTAAACCGGTGCCGCTTGAGCGCGTTAGCGAGGCCTGCTCTTGTTCAAAGGCACTAAATATTTTATCAATATTTTCCGGGGCGATACCTACTCCTGTGTCTTTTACCGTGATACATAGGGAGCAATCTATTTCCTCTGCACTTACGGTAATYGTGCCACGCTCGGTAAACTTCACGGCGTTGCCAATAATATTATGTAAAATCTGTTGTAGTCGATTTTCGTCGGCCATTAAACTCGACATATATTTATCGACGTCATTATGCAGTTGAACGGGTTTCCCCTCCAGTGATGGCTCTGTTAGGCTGAAAATACTATTTACGAGGGGATGTAAGTCGACAGCCTTACGATGTATTTCGATCTCATGCTCTTTCAGCTTGGAGTAATCGAGAATATCATTAATTAAATAAGACAAGCGCTTGCCGCTGCCGACAATTAGTTTTAAATTTTCTATCGAGGTGTTACTTTGCTGACCGCCGGCGCCGTCGATAAGCGATTGACTCAAACCAATAATACCGTTTAATGGTGTTCTTAACTCATGTGAGGTGCTGGCTAAAAAGCTATCTTTGGTTTTATCCAGCTCGCGTAATTTTTGATTTAATAGGCGCTCGTCTTTTGCACGCCTTTGCTGTAAAAAGGTGAAAAACAGCAGAGCTAAAATTGAACCAAGTATGAGTAAATAGGCGGTGTAGGCCCACCAGCGCTTCCACCAAGGAGGTAAAATATGAATGGTGATACTGGTACCGATTTCGTTCCATATGCCTTCATTGTTAGCCGCTTTAACGTGAAAGCGGTATTCCCCAGGGTCAATATTGGTGTAAGTCGCGCTGCGCTTTGTACCAATATACACCCACTTATCGTCAAACCCTTCTAGCATATAAGCGTAGGTATTCAGACTCGGCATGCGATAGTTAAGCGCGGCAAACTCAAAGCTGAATACCGATTGTTTGTGGTTTAAGATTAGCGATTCGCTTTGGTTAATTGACTGTCTTAAAGGCGATCCATCGGTGGTGATTGGAACGGAGGCATTAAATAGTTTGAAGTCCGTGATGACTACGGGTGGCGCCTCGCTATTGATAAATACGTCTTCTGGGCGAAACACGGTCATCCCGGTGGTACTACCAAAAACAACCTCCCCCTTAGCCGTTTTGTAATACCCGCCGCGAGACAAATTACCAGCCAGTCCATGAGCCTTTAAATAATGACGAAAGTGCTGCGTCTCGGGATCAAACCGAACGACCCCGTAACCCGTGTTCAACCACAGAATACCTTGGTTGTCCTGCACTATCCCGGCAATAGTTGCATCGGGTAGACCGTGTTCAAGATGATAGGTTTTAGCTTCAAAACTGTTGAGGTCGAATTTACTGATACCGCCCCCGGCCAAGCCTAACCATAATGTTCCGTTGCCTCCTTTTACCAATGCAAAAACATCACCATCGCCAATGCTGGTAGGGTCCACGCTGTCAGAGAGAAAGTGGCGAAACCCTTGTTGTTGTGAATCAAGTAGGCTCAGGCCTAAATCTGACCCTACCCACAGTCGGCCTTGATCGTCCTCAATTATCGCCCGTACAACATGGGGTACGGTCTCTCGACCTTTTGTTGGCTCGCTTTGGTAGCGAACAAAATCATCTGTTTTACGCCGATAGCGTTGTAATCCATTAATGGTGCCGATCCAAAGGGTGTGGGCCCTGTCTTCAAAGAGCGTCATCACATTATTCGAACCGATACTGGTCGGTTTACTCGGGTCGTGCTGATAATGTTTGAACGTCGCCACCTCGGGCGGGGGAGGGTGGTCCGGGTCGCCTAGAAAACGACTTAAGCCGCCGCGCCAGGTGCCCGTCCATAAGTGGCCATCAGAATCTATTCTGAGTGCCAGCACCGCATCGGCGGACAGGCCTTGAGGTTTATTAGGCTTATGCCAGTAGCGGGTAATACGGCCACTTGAGCGCTGAATGAAATTTAAGCCTTTTTCCGTGCCCACCCACAAATTACCGCCTTTGGTTTCGACAATGGATAGGACTTCATTTTGGCTCAGGCTGTTGGTGTTATACGCTTCGTGCCGATAGACGGTAAAGGCTGAGGCGTAGTCATTGATGGTGGAAACCCCTGAGGGGAAGTGCCCCAGCCACAAGCTATTCGCTCTGTCCTGGTATAGAGACCAAACTTTATCGCTGGCAATACTAGTCGGATCATTGCTTTGATGGCGATAGTGCTCGAAAGACTGTGTTTGGCGACGGAAGCGGTTTAAGCCTCCTTTATCTGTACCTAGCCAAAAATTCCCTTGATGATCCTCCCAAAAGGCCCTTACTTCATTGTGTCCCAGTGAGCTAGGTTGATCTGGGTGGTGCTGGTAATGAATAAACTGGTCAGTGAGAGGGTCGTAACGATTTAAGCCTTTGATGTTGAGTGCAAACCAGAGCTGCCCCTGGTGATCTTGGTAGATATTTGCGACACGGTCGCTTAAAGCGCCAGCGCCTGAGCCACTTAAGGTATCAGAATCACCCGGCTCGCTCGGGTCGGTGTTGGCGGGATAATAATGGACGTCAATAATGCTGCCTTGAGCGCCTGGTTTAGGTGGTGTCATCCTCGCTACGCCAGCGCTGTTATGCTGGCTACTCTCGACCGCCATCCATATATGACCTTGCTTGTCCGCAAACACACGGCGGACATCGTTAATAGGGATTGGTGGGTTGTGCTTATCGCCTATATTGCTTGCTTGCAAGTTAAAGCGCTTAAGCTTGGTGCTACCTTTTTGTAGCTTGATCAATCCTTCATCTGCACCGGCAAGCCAGATATTGCCTTGGCTATCTTCGCTCATGTCATAAGTTGCGATGGTGTTGGCGCTTATGGGCGGGGCGCTATTAAGGAGATCGTTATCCGATGTCTCGGGGGGGGCTAGATAGCGCACAAAGTCTTCGGTGTCTGGCCGGTAACGGTTGAGCCCACCCTGTGTCGCCGCCCACAACTGCCCTTGGCGATCGACTAAAATCTTATGTACGATACTGCTGCTAATGCTGTTTGGGTCTTCGGGGTTATGATTAAACATTTTGAAGTCATAACCATCGTAGCGGCATAGCCCCTGGTAGCCTGCAAACCACATAAACCCCTGCGGATCCTGAGCAATACTTACCACCATACCGATAGAATCCAAGCGTCGATCTTTTAAGGTCTGAAAGCTGAGCGCTTGGCTTGCGAGGGCTTGAGTGTAAAACGATGACAGGCAGAGCAAAGCGCAGATAGACCAGACCCTGAGAAACAATGCCCTGAAAAAGCAAGCCCTGACAAAGAAAGTCTTGACAAGTAAAGAAGAGAAACAGGCGGTCTTACGTAGCAAAGTTGCTGCCCAATTACATGTAAGTGATCTGAAGTAAGGTAGATTCATTGGGCTCTAACGCAAGTGTGCCTGTGCAGTGGATCTAGATTTGTTCTTTATACTATAGGTCAGCTTAGCAATGTGGTGGAAGGGTAATGGGGGTTATTTAGCCGGATAAACAATACACACAAATTGAGATTTAGGCATGCTTGACCAGATATTATACAGCGCTTAGGCGCATTCCCAGATCTACGAACAAATGGACAATAGCTTAACGCATTTGAACATACCCGCCATCAGAAGGTCTTGTCACAATATATCCTCAGTTTCGTGACAACTAAACCCGTGATTATAGAGGATTAAATATGCAATACCTAACAAAAAAACTAAGCCTAATGCTTGCAGTGTTAACTATGACGGCAACGCCTTTGTGGGCTGGCCTTCCTGACCCTGGCGTCGTTTTTGAAAAAGGCCATACAGCGATTGTCATTACCGATCCACAAAATGATTTTCTAAGCCCTGATGGCGTCACCTGGAAGCTAGTCGGTAAAAGTGTTACAGAGAATAAAACCGTTGAAAATATCGGCCATCTATTTAAAATTGCCGATAAAAAAGATATCCCCGTGTTTGTCTCGCCGCATTATTACTACCCACATGACCATCAATGGGAGCATGGCGGCGCCTTGGAGACGGCTATGCACTCTATGGGGATGTTTGATCGTAAGGGCGGTCTCAGCCTAGAAGGTTTTGAAAACTCTGGAGCTGATTGGTTGGAGCAATACAAACCCTATATCAATAATGGTAAGACAGTTGTAACCAGCCCTCATAAAGTCTTTGGCCCTGAGTCGAATGATATGGTGCTACAGTTGCGCAAACGCGGCATCAATAAAATAATCCTAGCGGGCATGTCAGCTAACTTGTGCACTGAATCGCATTTGCGTGAATTTATGGAGCAGGGTTTTGAGGTTCTGGTRGTTTCTGATGCCACMGCSGCRGCRCAATTRCCAGGYTTRGATGGATAYCAAGCRGCCATGGTSAACATGCGWATGATYGCTAAYKCYGTTCGGACCACCAAGCARACRCTTAAGCAGATCMAAAAAGAGCTTTAATTTTCTTTGGATTATATTTTAGTTTCTATTNGAGATGGARCTCTAGCTGTTWACACAAAAAGCCCCCGRCAACGTACGCKTGTCARTACCACGGGGGCTTGGCTTTTCAGYCCWWCACTAGTTTAGTGATGGYAGGCTTAAGCTTYTCATCCTAYGGTCAGTATCCCTAACKCACAGMACTTCGCTCRCTTGATAAATAACTCTTATTCATAGGACTGTTTTTCATGTAGCATTTCACATGTTCCCATTGTTTAACAATAAGCCCGATTAAGCTATGCACCAACTCAGTATTCGCCCATCGGGCAACTTACATTATCACGCCCCCGAGACCTCTGAACCGAGTAAGAGCAGTAAGTCCAGCGCAATCAGCCAAGCCTTTGGCGACGATACCCCGGCGGGGCTATTTCAACTCGCCATTACGCGTAGCGCAAGCGGGCTCGACTCAAGTCAACGCTATTGGCGAAAATTCGCCCAAGACTACCTCAACCTACGCTGCCGTCAGCCAAGCACGACTTATTGTGAGCCCCTACCGAGCCCTACACCATATGAAATGGAAGATTGGGTAATAGAAGCCCCGCCCATGCAGGGCGCCGAATACCTGAATGAAACGGTCTTGCTGCAGGTGTGGCAAAGTTTAGATGACTGGTTGTGCCGACAAGTTAACCGCGACTACAAGCGCCAGTTAGCCGATTTTTTGCAGGATAGGGCGCCACACTGGCATCAAATCGGACGCGTCTGCTTTCACCTCGCCGAGAACAAACAAGACCCAGAATATCCCTTTGCATTTATGGCCACCTACGCCGCCCAAGTGGGTGAGGATGGCCAGCCACGCTTTGCCCCCTTAGCGAAAGCCCTAAAACAATACGCTAGCGACAACGATCGAGACGCGTTAATACACTTGCTTTCACCGATTGATCTGGCCGCCAAGCAAAGCCCCACAGTGAAAGACTTACTTAACAGCGAAGACATATACCACCCACTTGCCTGGACGGCTAATGAGGCCTACCAATTTATTCAAGAGGTCCCCCTCTACGAGAGCTGCGGTATAATAGTCCGCCTACCCAACTGGTGGAAAAGCCGAGTAAGCCCCCAAGTTAGCGTCACCATCGGCCAAAACAAAACCGCCCTCGGCACCGACAGCCTCCTGGATTTTAGTGTGCAAACCGCACTGGGCGATAAAGTGCTCAGCCCAAAGGAGTGGCAACAATTATTAGCAAGTGAAGATGCCTTAGTCTTATTCAAAGGCCAATGGGTAGAAGTTAACCAGGCAAAACTACAGCAAACACTCGACCACTGGAAAAGCGTTGAGCAACAAGTAGCGCAAGAGGGCATTAGCTTTGCCGAGGGTATGCGCGTACTGGCCGGTGTGCCAAAAGAGTTACGCGAGGCCCAAGACCAAAGCTCAGTTCAGCAATGGTCCTTTGTTCACGCAGGCAAAAGCTTAAAAGCTACACTGGAGCACATGCGTGCCCCCGAAAATATTAACAAGCGCCTGCCCGGGAAAGCATTAAAAGCAACCTTGCGCCCGTATCAGAAAATCGGCGTAAACTGGCTCGCCCATTTGAGTGAATTAGGCTTAGGTGCGTGCTTAGCAGACGACATGGGGCTGGGTAAAACCATCCAGGTGATTGCGCTATTACTTACCCGTAAAAAAATCACCCCTAAAAAATCCACGAGCGGCAATGTCTCTTCACTAAATACTGCCTCACCAAATACCGCTTCGCTCTTAGTATTACCAGCCTCACTGATTAATAATTGGCAAAGCGAGGTCGAAAAATTCGCACCATCCCTGAAATTGCACATTGTTCACCCCGCGTTTATAAGCAGCAAGGATATGAGCAATCCGGAATTGGCGAAAGATAAACACTTGGTTATCACCACCTACGGTATGGTTAGTCGACAAGAGTGGCTGCAAAACGAACAGTGGCAACTACTTATTCTCGACGAAGCCCAAGCGATTAAAAACCCAGGCACCAAACAAACCAGAACGATCAAACGGCTCAAAGCTCAGGCCCGAATCGCCTTAACCGGAACACCAATTGAAAACCGATTGTCTGATTTATGGTCGCTATTTGATTTTTTAAGCCCCGGCCTGTTAGGCAGCGCCACCGCTTTTAAAGCTTACATTAAAAGCCGTGAAAAACTCGATACCGACCAATATGGCCCACTACGAAAACTCATTTCACCCTACATATTACGACGTTTAAAAAGCGACAAAAGCTTAATAGCCGATTTGCCAGACAAAACAGAAGTGCAGGCCTTTTGCTCATTATCCAAGCGCCAAGCCGTATTATATGAAAAATCCGTAGTTGAGCTACAAAAAGCACTGGATAAAAAGCAGGGCGATAACGATATACAGCGGCGCGGTTTAGTCTTATCGTATCTATTACGCTTTAAACAAATATGCAATCATCCATCCCAGTGGTTAGGGGATGGTGAGTACAAGCCCGAGGCCAGCGGTAAATTCGCCCGCTTAGCGGAGCTTGCTGAAGAGATTGCAGCTCGACAGGAAAAGGTGCTGATATTTACCCAATTTAAAGAAATGACCCAGGTCCTGGCTGACTTTCTCGCCGATATTTTTGGTCGGCCAGGCTTAGTCCTGAACGGCTCGACTCCGGTAAAACAACGTAAAGTCTATGTCGACGATTTTCAGCGCGAAGAGGGGCCACCGTTTTTTGTACTCTCAATTAAAGCCGGTGGTACCGGTTTGAACTTGACCGCCGCCTCTCATGTTATTCACTTTGACCGTTGGTGGAACCCAGCGGTGGAGAATCAAGCCACAGACCGTGCCTACCGTATTGGCCAAAAGCGTAATGTTTTAGTGCATAAATTTGTATGCACAGGCACAGTAGAAGAAAAAATTGATACCATGATCTCTGCTAAAAGTGCATTAGCTGAGAGTATTATTGGCACCCAGAGCGGTGCTGAGCAATCATTAACTGAGATGAGCGACGATGCCTTAATCCGCATGGTATCGCTTGAGCTTAATCAAATAACTTAACTAAATAAACAGACAAGGTCATTATTAATGTCTTACTCCGGCTGGGCGCCTTATGTATCCGTGGCACAACGTAAAAAAAATGCAGCAAAGCAAATGGGTCGTTTACGTAAGGCAGGTAAAAATATTCAGCCGATAGATATTGCCGGTCGAAAAATTGCCCAAAGTTTTTGGGGCATGGCTTGGTGCGAGCACTTGGAGTCTTTGAGCGATTACGACAACCGCTTGCCTCGCGGCCGCACCTTAGCGCGTAATGGCTCAGTATGCCATCTGGAGATACAAAAAGGCGAGGTCGACGCGATGGTGAGCGGCTCGGATGTTTACAATGTAAAGATAAGCATTGCGCCCTTAGGTAAAAAACGCTGGAAGGACATACGCGATAGCTGCGCAGGGCAAATTACGAGCATGCTGGATTTACTTAAAGGCAAACTCTCTGATGGTGTCATGACGGTGGTGACCGACCCAAAGGCGGGCATGTTCCCTAAAGGCAGCAGTATTAATTTAAGCTGTAATTGCCCTGATTGGGCCGGCATGTGTAAGCATCTTGCCGCTGTATTATATGGCGTGGGTGCTCGACTCGATCACAGCCCGGAGCTGTTATTTTTGCTGCGTGGTGTAGATCATAATGAATTGGTGAGCACTAAGATTGCCTTACCTAAGCAAGCAACAAGCTCACGTCGGGTGACTGGGGACTTAGGAGATGTGTTTGGCATTGAGTTAGATGACGATATGCCTGTGCCTATTCGCCCACGACCTCGCACCTCCGCCATTGCTAAGCCGGCGCTTAAGAAAAAATCCGTGAAGAAAACAGCAGTTAAAAAAGCGACTTTAAAAAAACCAGCACTGAAAAATCCGCCCCTGAAAAAACAACCTATGAAAAAGCAGGGCGTGCGTAAAAAACGCGCATTCAGCATTACAGCTAAAGGCCTTGTGAGGATGCGTAAAAAGTTTGGTATGAACATGTCTCAATATGCTCGGATTGTCGGGGTCACCCCTCCAACGATAAAAAACTGGGAGCTTAAAGAGGGCAAGCTAAATGTACAGCCTGAGCATTTACAGGCGCTAGAGCGTTTAGCTGGTATTGATAAGTCAGAGGCATGGGTGGTTTTGGCGAATATTTAATATCGTCAGTTTTATTCAGCCCCCAAAGAAACGCTTCCTTGGGGGCGTTTAATTAAAACACTTTTTCAATTAAACACTTTCTCAATTTAAGACAGCTTAATTAACGACCTTATCGCCACAAGTCGTAAGTCCAACACAGGTCTGGCTGTTTTCGTTGCTCCAGCCGTCATCAGAGTTTTGGCAGATAGCGACTTGCCAGCCGAACCAGTTACAGGTACTGCCGCCGCCGGAGCTGCTAGAGGAGCTAGATGAAGAACTGCTAGACGATGAACTTGATGAAGACGAGCTACTGGAAGAACTACTAGAGGACGAGCTTGACGAAGACGAAGATGAGCTACTCGAGGACGAAGAACTGCTTGCTGCCACAATGGCATATAAACCGCCACCCACGTAATCTACCGCGTAGAGTTCACGATTGTTTGCTTCTGCAAAGTGAGAAATCCACAGAGTCGTGTCTAGCATCAAGTTCATGGAGTAGCTTGCGTCATTGGCTTGACTTAGATTCCAAATATTACCCTTGGTGTAGTCACCAAACACGTAACGTCCATTAAGGCCTTCAATGGCACTTCCACGATAAACATAGCCACCGGTAATAGTCTCGCCGTCAGTGCGGCCATAAGCGACTACAGGGTCAATAAATGGCCCGCCGGTAGTGCAATCATTGTTCGTCACTTCAAAACCTTCCATGCAGCGCCATCCGTAGTTACCACCGTTAACAATGATATCAATTTCTTCAAAACGACCTTCGCCCACATCGCCAGCCCAAAGTTCACCCGTTAATGAGTCAAAGCTCCAGCGCCACGGATTGCGCATCCCCATAGCGTACACCTCTGCTGCACCACCGCCATTGGCAAAGGGGTTGTCACTTGGGATTGCGTAGGGCGAGGCGGAGTCGACATCAATACGCAAGAATTTACCCAGCCAGGTATCTGGGTTCTGGGAATTATCGAAAGGGTCGTTACCGGCACCACCATCACCAAAGCCTGCATACAAATAGCCATCTGGGCCGAAGGCAATATGACCGCCGTCGTGATTACTAAATGGCTGATCAAGGATTAATATATCTAAACGTGAACTCACATCTAAGGTGCCGTTGGCCGCTTCGGTGAAGCGAGATACATAAGACACTTGGGATACATTGGCTTCCGTCCCAAGTTCGGTAAACGATAAATACACAAAACCGTTATTCTGATAATTCGGGTGGAAAGTCATGCCCAGTAGGCCGCCTTCATTGGTCGCGTTAACCGTCTGTGATAGATCTAGGTAAACGCTGGGGGTGCTTGCATTGCTGTTGTTTTCTTCTAGCCAGTAAAGTGTGCCGGATTTTTCCAGTACAAACCAACGGTTATTGTCTCCAGGCGCTTGGAACAGACCGGTCGGTTGTACAAACGAGAGATTCGGGAAGACTCTGTCCACCTCAATACCGACGCTACCGCCCGAGGAGGACGAAGAGCTGGATGAACTGCTGGAGCTTGACGAACTAGAGGAGCTAGAAGAAGTTGTTGAGCTAGAACCGCCTTGGCACACCGCACCTGTGATTACCGGAATTTGCGCCGCCGCATTCGTTATGCCTTTATTTACCTGCATGCCAAAAGATACCGATTGACCCGGATTAATCGTTCCATTGTGGCTTTCCGGTGTAGCGGTGTATGGGGTGTTAGCAGAGACAATCGCATTCCAACTGTTAGCAAGTGTACTACCATCCGTATAAGCCCAAGTAAGCTCCCAGCCATTAATCGTGCTGCTACCATCATTGCTAATGCTTATATCAGCCGTTAAACCAGAATTCCACTCACTAACGACCTCATACTGGCAAATTGCCGAAAACGCCGACGCGGACATGAAGCCACAGGCCGACAATGTTAAATGTTGAATACTTCTTTTCAATTTCATAGTCTGTTCCTAAATTATTATTAGAAAGGATAAACAGCGCAGTCATAATATATGGCCACGTAAATAGCGGGCGATTGGAGGAGAGCGTAAGTTTGCAAACGATTTAAACTAGATAAACTGTTAACTAAATACCCGCGCTTGAACTATAGAGCAAATTGGGCTCTCCGTGTGGAAGCTATGAAATACCGAAGCTGTTGTTAACGGCAAGACCTTCATGTGGAATTGATCGAATATGCAAAAAATGGTTAGAAAATTAATACGAATACTATATTATTCGCATTGGGCTATGTTGCGACAACAATTGCCACAACAACTTGTTTCAGTACCAGATGTCAATCATTCAAAAAAGGGATACAAGGTGACAGATAACATATATCAATCTCCAGACTCAGACCTGACCGATCATGATAACGCTGCGGCGTCGATAGGCGGCAGCTTAGAGACAGCGCTGCTAGGCGAATACACCATCAGCATTAAGGAGGTCAGGGATAAGGCTTGGAACCTAACCAAGGGTAATAAAGGCGTGATTTGGCTGGCCGTATTAGTGTCCACTGTAATATCCTTTGGAGCAAGTTTCGCCTTAGGGCTGCTAGGCTTATCGGGCGGTACAACTGAGATGGGCGATGGGTAGTTCATGTATGGATTGAGCCTATCGATGGCGGTGGGTTTTTAGCCCCTATCTTGGCGGGCTTTTGGTTGCTGTCTATTAAGAGAGCCGCTAAAGTTCCTGTCAGCCTTGATGAGCTTTTTGCGCATTTCGGGAAGGTGGTTAACCTCGTGATCCTTACTGTGTTGTCGACCATACTAATTTATATGGGTCTCGCTGTGTTCATACTGCCCGGAATTTACTTGATGGTTGCCTATTCGTTTGCCATTCCTTTGATGATAGAGGAGGATCTTTCTCCATGGCAGGCCTTAGAAGCGTCACGCAAAGCGGTGACTCACCAGTGGGGCTCGATTTTTGGTGCTGGCTTACTACTATATGTCATTTTGTTTCTATCGATATTTACTGCCATTGGGCTTATTTGGGCCGTGCCGATGCTTATACTTGGTTACGGGGTGATCTACCAAACGATCTTTGGGGTGAAGAACAGCGGTGCAGGCCTTGAGGATTAGGTAGCGCTTATTTGTGTGAGCTCGTAGCTTGAATGCTGCGCAGAGGAATCCGGGAGGTCTTTACAAAGTAATAACGTCCCGGATTTCGTTTCTTTTCATCTAGGATGAAAATGATTAACACTAAATCAAAATTTTAAAAATAGGTCTAAATTTATTTTAAAAAACGCCAGCTATTTTACATGGCTCTACGAACTCTCTTCTCTATTTTCTTCTTTATCTTATTCGGTTTATAAGATTTCATATATCTCTGGGCGTAATTCTTTAACCGTTTTATGGCGCCATCGAAAATCCCTTGAGGTATCGGCACCACATTTCTTTCAAATTTTCTGCTTGTCAGTCTGCTGACTAAACATTGTGAATTCTTCGGTCAAGCGCCTTTAAATCTAATCGCTTGCTAGCGAAGATCCAGTTAATAGATTAAGTGCCTCGAAAAGATTTTACCGCGATACTTGTGATGCCGATCTAACTTCCCTTGTGGGCATACGGTTTTACGGTTACAGCTAAGGCACCTAGGGGTTTCGCGTTGGTGTGACTCTGCGATATTTATGTTCTCAGTCCTGGTTCTACCACTGATTGGCGACAGCAGTTTTTGACACTGACTTGTTGTTACGGAATCAAGTTGGTTTATTAGGGTTTTGAGGTCTTGATTAAGCATAAGTGGAATTCGCCTATTAATGATGATTTGGGCGACAATGGTGTTTGAATGTCATCCTTTTTGGTAAAAAAACATACGGACGATTCTTTGTTGTGTGGTATAGTTCACGTTTTTGTTAGCCTGAGAATAATTAATACATATATTGAGTTTTCATTAAAAACTGGCTTAAGAGCCCATGAATTTATTTTTAATTAAGAAAGCGGTTTGATCTTGCGCGAAGTCTTTGCTTCTATGAAGCGGCATCATTAAGGTTTTAGCTTTTGAATAGCTGCGGCCGTTATGTGGCTGGGTATACATACGCGTCTCTGTTTTTTAAGCAAGAGTCGGGCTAGATTTATATTGAGCACCTGTTCTAATTCGCGCGGGGTTATTGTTTCGTCAAGGGAAAATAATACCGAATAAATTATAACTAGTCTGGGCAGGCGTCCGAAAGGTGCTTATAGCGTAGTGAATACTATTTGAAGCTTATTTGATTTTTGTTGTAGGTGATTGCTTGTCTGTGAACGTTTTCTCTGGATGTTGCTTTGACTCGAATAGGCTGCCTTATCTTGTGCTAGCGCTCTTGTTACGATGCGATGATATCGACAAGGTCTAATTAAATGCTTAATACGTGGGTTTGTGTCGGCCTTACTTTCAGGCGGTTACAGCAGTTGCATAGCTGTATATGCATGTTTTTGTCATGTGGGTGCTGGCAGCTTAGATTTGTTTAGGTTCACCGTCTCTTTAATTAGTGCTAATAAAAACTCTTATTGCCGATGTGGGTAATTACCTTGGTTCGTGTATTTAGTATCTATTTCGTAATCAATAGCTAAGGTCAATTATTTAATGAAATCCTTGTTTGGTGTGTGTTGTAATGCCTTACTGTTGTTCGGTTTTATTTTTATGATTTCCTCTGAGGCTTTTGCTGCACTAGGTGTGGCGTCGTTATCGGTTCCAAGTAGCGATAATGATGGTCGTTACAGCGTTTCATGGGGGCGGTATCAGGTGCCACGCGTTACGAACTTCAGGGGGAGTTGAGCGGTACATAGTACTCTGGCTCGGCTCGCTCAACGGCACTTATTTTGATAAAGTAAGGGCATGTAATACAAAGGGCTGTAGTGATTATTCGGTTAAGTCTGGTATTACTGTTGATATCCCTCTACCGATGGTTGTTAGACGATTCGAGTGGGCTTCGCCTACGGTAAAGGTTGGCACGCCAACCACGTTTTATTGGGATGTTGAAAATGCGGATTAGAGGCTACGCCACAAGCGTTGGTGCTGATCCCTCGGCATGTGCAGGCTGCGGCAATAATGGCCTGCTTACCTATGACGAACCAGACGAGCACTTAACACGTTGGTATTGCCTAGATAAATACGGTAACCGTTTTCCTCAAAACAGCAATAATTTTATCGAAGCCGTGCGGATAATTGTGCCGTCACGTTTTGAGTCTGTCACTACCGACTTACTCGGTGCGCCGGTAGTACGCAATTAATGAATATTATGGTTAGTAAAATAAAATATTTTAAAAATATAGAGGGGAGTATGCGTTCAGTTTTGTTTGATACTTATGCAAAGATGATTTTGTTATTCATTGCTATGGTTTCCGTACCGGCTTTTTCAGCGGTTCCAGCCGTTCCCGGAACACCCTGGGGTGGAGGTGAGTACTATCACCCCATTAATTCTACTATCACGATCACTTGGTCAAGGCAAGGCGGTGCGACGTACTATTTAGTGAATGGCGCCAATGTAGGGAGTAGTTTAAGTAAAACATACAGCTACAGCACTTATGGGGGGCGAGCGTTTAAAGTTCAAGCTTGTAATAGCGATGGCTGTAGCGCGCAAAGCAGTGGGCGAAATATCTGGGTGTACACAGCTCCTGGGAGCGTTAACAACTTATCGGCAGCATCTAGCAGTGCAAGAGAAGGCAGCAGCGTTGGGATTGCCTGGAGCTTACCTGGAGGGGGGGTAACGGGAGTTACCTATAATGTCTCAGTTAATAATGTTTTTAAAACGATAACATCAAGCACCGCCTATACATTAAGTGTAGCGGCGGGTTCGAACTCTGTTCGCGTATACGCATGTAATCCCGAAGGCGTTGGCTGCGGCTCATCAAAAACGGTTACTGTGATTGGCACCCCGCCAGCCCCCGGAAGAGCATCATCTCTGACCTCTCCGAGCAGTAGGTTTCAACCAATCAATACTAACGTCACCTTAGCATGGCCTAGTGTTTCATCAGCTACGAACTATCGATTATACGAAGATGGAACACGGATTTATTCGGGCTCTGGTCGATCATTTATTCAAAATCACAGTCAATTTGGTAGCCGCTCATATACTGTACGGGCTTGTAATTCCGGTGGGTGCGGCACGTCATCTAATCCGTATTCAATTTATTATTATACCGGGCCTGGGGGCGTTGTGAACTTATCGGCAGCATCCTCCAGTGCACGAGCAGGTAGCAGCGTTGGTATTAGCTGGGGTGCACCTGGCGGATCCGTGCCAGGTGTTGTTTATAATGTTTATGTTAATAATGCTCTGAGAACAACAACGTCGGGTACGGGCTATACCCTGAGTGTGGCGGCAGGCTCGAACTCTGTTCGGGTATATGCATGTAATCCACAAGGGGCGGGTTGTGGTAGTTCTAGCACGGTTGCTGTTAATGGTACCTTGGGTATTCCCTCTGTACCCGTAGCGCCTGTGATATCGAATAGCTATCACCCGATAAACACCTCAATTCCAATCATTTGGCCAGAGGCGTCCTCAGGAATAACACTTAAGCATTATTATACTGAGG
>NVXL01000291.1 GCA_002746115.1 Alteromonadaceae bacterium | reverse complement strand
CCCCCAGCCTTGGCATCGCTCTCACCATAACTTCGGTTACCCCTTTTATAAGTTTTTGCTTTTTAGCAAGCTCGATATCAGGGTTGCCGACGTCCGTCCACGAATCACGCCAAAGCGTTTCGTCTTCCAAACGATAGCCCACACGAATCAACTCGGAACGAGGTAGGTTGAGCGGGTTAGCATAACCACCACGTAAAAGCGTAAGCCAGTATGTGTCGCCAGCATCCATGGTCATTGCAGGGATCGGGTCACCACGACCACTCGGCTTCCTAGAAGCACCAACCACGTGACGCATATCCCCTTCAATCAACATCCAAACACGATCAAGTCGTTCTATTTCTTTTACTTTTCTCTCTATCACTTCTCGAGAAGCGGAGGTAACATCCAGCGCTTCATAAGAAATAACTGCAATTAGTGCCATAATAGATATGGCAATAATAACCTCGACCAAGGTTAAACCCTGCTGGTTACGCGTACTATGGCGTATAACGATTAAAGAGCTACGGCTTTTTAGAGGCTTATCCACCTATGTCACCCATCTTCTAGCTTGTTTTGAATCACAATTTTGAAGTCGGGGTCTAATATAAAACCGGATAACGCTGCTAGAGAGGAGTCTTCATCAAACCCAACACTGACATCTATTCGGTACATCCCCGGCTGAGCAGTCTCTTCAGTCTCAACTTTCCAATGCCACTTACGATCGGCGTATTCTATTATGTCGGTCTGTTTACGTGACTTAGTCACATCTTTTTCAAGCTCTTGCGTCAGGATCATCTCCTGCATAACATTTTCGGCAATCCAATAAGCGTAGGTTTTCTCTTCCATGTAAGCCGTATTATCGAGAATACTTTGTATGCGTATGATCATTGCTGGCAACGCGACACCCACTAAGACAAGCGCGACAAGCACTTCAATCAGCGTAAAACCTGCGCTTTTATTCGGCTTACGAATGTGTCGGCTATTGTTTAGTGTTTTCATGGCCTTATCGATACCGTTCCCGCTCTTCTTCTCGCTCTTTCGCTAACTCAGCCTGCTCTTTCCAAACGACCTCACCCCAGACATCAACATTGACTGTTTGAGTATTGCCGTCTAGTTCCTCGTGCCGAAACTCGATCGAAAAAGGAGTAATGTCCCCACTCGGGTAAAACGCAATAATCGGTTCGCGAATTTCCGGCGCATTTTCCCACGCCCATTCATGGTCATCGATGAGAATCGACAGCTCCATCGCCTTGGGTAACTCGATCGACTCCAACTGCATATCATCGACCCAACCTTCCAAAGTCATCTTCTGCCAACGATAACGCCAACCTTCATCTAAAGGGTTTTCACGCCATTCCGGCGGTTCTAACATTAAACCCATTGGCTCGCCACTGAGTACCGCTAACTGGCTGGCGTATGCGCTGTAAATCGCAAATTTTCCGACGGCTTTTTTCATCTCCTCCTCAGGGCCTCCGGTAGTGAAAAAGACAGATACTCCGCCCATAGCAATACCAACTACCATAACCACAACGAGAATTTCTATTAACGAGAATCCGCTCTGTCGATCTTTCACACTATCTCGCACGATTAATTTTCTCGGTTAGACCGCTGGTGACTGAAAATACACTAAAGAATAAACAGCCCTTATTAAGGCCTGTCCCAATTGGTAATATCCCCGGCTTCTTCTTCACCACCACGAACCGCATCAGCGCCGAGAGTATAGATATCGTAAGGCTTTGATTCGCCAGGGCTTACGTAAAGGTACTCTTCACCCCATGGGTCAACAGGAACTTCAGGTAAGTAGCCGTCGTTACGGAAGTTTTTAGGCGCAGGATCACTCTGAGATGGCATCACCAAACCTTCCAAGCCTTGCTCAGAAGATGGATACACATAGTTATCAAGTTTGTACATTTTCAAGGCTGTCTCAATATTCGCGAAATCAGCTTGTACTTTCTTAAGGCGGCTATCACCTAAGGCCTGCATAACGTTTGGTGCCACGATGGATGCCAACAAACCCATAATAACGAGTACAACCATAATTTCGATTAAGCTAAAGCCCTGTTGTGCGGAGTGCCTTTTCATTTTTTATCTCTCTATTGCTAATGTTTAAAATTCAAATTTTAGAATTAAAGTTTTTTAAATTCGCGTGGTTTAAATTTACGCACTCTAAGTACGCGCTGATGCCTGACTAACTATCAACCAACCATCTGATTCATTTGGAAAATAGGTAACAGGATAGCCATTACAATCGTCGTCACGAGACCTCCCATAAACAAAATCATTGCAGGCTCAATCAAACTCATCACCGTACTGACAGAGAATTCCAACTCCCGTTCCTGGTTACGAGCCGCATGTAATAACTGCTCAGAGAGTTTGCCGTTAGCCTCACCACTCGCCACCATTTGCACTAACAACGGTGGAAATACATCAACTTGATTAAGCGCCTTATTAAACGAAGCTCCCTCTTGTACGGCGACTGCCACCTCTCTGCTAGCGGCTTGCAGCTCCATATTATTCAAGACTTGAGAGCCAATTTTTAACGATTCCAGCAACGGCACACCACTGTTCACTAGCAAGCCCAAGGTGCTGGCATAGCGCGCTGTTTCCGCCTGTAAAACAAAAGCACCAAAAACAGGCATTCGCATTTGCAATTTGTGCCAACGCTTTTTACGTGCAGGCGCTCGTAAAGCCACAATGATCCCAAGGATAATACCGACGATCGCAATGAATAAAAAGATGCCGTAATGGACTAAAAAATCACTGGAAGCAATCATGAATTTAGTGACGCCCGGCAGCTCCTGTTTATTACGCTCAAACAAGCCAACTAACTGCGGCACCACTTTAACCATTAACAATACAACTACTGCAATACTAACCACCACCATCACTATCGGGTAGATCATGGCTGATTTGAGCTTTTGCTGAGTCTCTTGGCTACGCTCGGTGTAATCTGCAAGTCGTTCAAGTACGGGACCCAAAAAACCCGATGACTCACCTGCGCGGATCATAGCGCGGTATAGGTTATCAAATACTTTCGGCATTTCAGCCATTGCCTGCCCTAGACCTATACCCTCAAGTACACGTGAGCGTATCTGTAAAATAATCGTTTTAATTGCAGGCTTTCGACTCTGCTTAGCGGCGGACTGCAGTACTTCATCAAGAGGAAGGCCGGACTGCACTAAAGACGCAAGCTGCCGTGTCACTAAGGATAAGTCCCGATGCTTCATCGTGGGGCCTCCAAAAGAGAAGCCCCCAAAGCTCTTAGAGCCGGTACCTGTACCAGGCGCCTCTCGCTGACTTTTACGAACCGATTTAACCTCTAAGGGCTTAAGCTGACGTGCTCGTAGCTGTGAGCGAACTTGCCTCTCGGAGTCGCCTTCGAGTACACCTTTGACTTTTTTACCTTTGGCGTCCAGAGCCTGATAACTAAATGTAGCCATTCATTACTCCTAGGACGTTGATGTCACGCGCAACACTTCTTCCACGCTGGTAAAACCTTCGAGCACTTTATCGCGACCATTTTCGTAAATAGACTTACTGATTTTACGTGCATGCTCTGTCATTTTTTGTTCGCCTGCGCCTTCATGAATTAATAAACGCAATTCATCATCGACAGGTATCAACTCATAAATAGCGGTTCGACCACGATAGCCGGTGTTATGGCAGTTCCCACAGCCTTCGGCACTATAAACCTCAACCCCCTGAGGGATTCCAAGACGAGTCGCCTCTGATTCTGTGGCATCATGAGGCCGCTTACACTCGGTACACAATAAACGCACCAATCGTTGAGCCATCAAACCTTCCAAACTAGAAGACAATAGGAAGGGCTCAATACCCATGTCTTGTAGGCGTGTTACGGCACCAATCGCCGTATTTGTATGCAAGGTGGATAATACTAAGTGACCGGTCAAGCTCGCCTGTACCGCAATTGCCGCCGTTTCCTGATCTCGAATCTCACCAATCATGACGATGTCTGGATCTTGTCGCAAAATGGCACGAAGACCACGAGCAAAAGTCATATCAACTTTAGTATTGACCTGCGTTTGACCGATACCAGCGAGTAAGTACTCAATTGGGTCTTCAATGGTCAGAATATTACGAGCACGCGTATTTAGAAAACTTAAACCGGCATAAAGCGATGTCGTTTTGCCGGAGCCAGTAGGCCCCGTCACCAAGATAATGCCATGCGGCTTATGTAACCCTGCCTCAAAATTCTTTTGTACTTGCGCAGGCATTTTTAGCTGCTTAAGCGATAACTGACCAGCAGCTTGATCTAATAGACGTAGTACCACACGCTCACCGTGTGCAGAAGGTATCGTGGACACCCGAATATCAACCGCATGACCTGCAATTTTTACCGAGATACGACCATCCTGTGGGATACGTTTTTCAGCAATATCCATACGTGCCATAACTTTCAACCGCGACACTAACACCGGCGCCAACTCGGGTTTTGGCGAGAGCACTTCGTTTAATACACCGTCGGTGCGAAAACGCACTGAAACGCGATCTTCATAGGGCTCGATATGAATATCGGAGGCTTTTTCTTGAATGGCTTGAGAAATCACAGCATTAATTAAACGAATCACCGGTGCGTCATCATCACCCGAGAGCAACTCACCGTCATCAAGATCTTCTGCGAGCTGATCAAGATCAAATTCAGCGCCCATATCATCAACGGCTTGCTGTGCTTCACCGTCGCTACTTTGATAGGAGCTGGTTAGGCGTGTTTGAAACTCTTTCTCTTCAAGCTTAACTAGCTCAAGCGGGCCTGATACGAAGCGGCGCAACTCCAATAATGTACTCGCGGGCACGTCACTCCAATGTAAGACCTGTCCGTTATCAATCAACACCTGAAAGGTTGAGGCGTATGAAAATGGCAAACGTGTATTGTTACGCTCTTTAGGAGCCTCGTCTTCAAGGTTTATGTCATCGTTTAATGCGTCGGCTGTCATTGCGCACCCTCACCATCTTCGGACTCTACTTCTTGCGCCTCCGAATTATTAAGGTTCACATTGCCTCGACGAGATTCAGCCAAGACCTCACTTAGCTCTCTAAGCTCTACGTCAGAGACACCGAGACTGCTTAATTCAGGTATCTCAGGCATAACAGGTAAAACCTCATCATTCATACGAAACACACCATTTTTACGTTGAAGCATTTGCTGTCCACGAATATATTGGTATTTTTCGGCTGTCGCACCACGTAAGGTTTCGTCATCTCGAACCACTGTCGCTTTCAAAAAGATCATTAAATTACTACGACGAA
>NVXL01000290.1 GCA_002746115.1 Alteromonadaceae bacterium | reverse complement strand
GACGGCATCAAACTGGCTTGATCGGCCGTAATACTCAAGATCACCCTCCTCCTCGTCAATCAAGAGGTACCACGTTACGAGAGAGCTAATGTCGCCATCTTGCTGATCAAAGGCTTGTGCCGTCAACAATAAAGTGTCGCTCAAAGGACCGTCTTCTGAACCCGAATTTTGCTCCTCTTCTTCCTCGTCCTCTTCTGAGCCGCCAGAGTTTTCGTCCGCTAAAGTAATCGTTGTGCCTTGCTCAGGCGGAATGATGGATATCTGAGGGGGGGTATTCACAATTGGGCTAATCACTTCCAAGCTAAACTCGTCAGCGATGAAAAAACCATCTGGATCAGTAGCGTTCACCACAAGCTCATAACTACCGCGCTCGGGCAGTACGGAGGTAAGATTAAATTGGCCAATTAATGGATTGAAATTCAGCCAAGCAGGCAAGGCGTCGCCGTTGCTAAGCGTCGCTTGTAATTGCAGTGCCGAAGCAGGGTAATTATCATCCGCAAACGTATTCTCAGGAAGAGCAAAATTAAACGCATCACCAATAATAAAGCTTTGATCAACAATACGATTCGCGACCCGAATAATACCACCGGAATTAATCAGTGCGTCAATATCATCCCGACTAAAGGTCAGTAATTCACCTTGATCAAAGACTTCAATTGCGGCAACGCCCATGACCTGAAAAGTATCGTAATGATCTTCCAATACAATACGATCATCAAAGTACTGTATCACTAGGTGATCGCCTTCTCGTGAGAAGATCAAATCATCAAAGGTGATGTTTTCATCAAAGACTAATACATCGCTCCAAAAGCTACGGCTGTGGTCAGAAATAATTCGGTCGCTTCCGTCGCCCGGCGCATAAAAATAACGGTCGCCACCGCCGCCACCAATAAGCAAATCATCGCCTGGGCCACCAGTAATATCACTAGCGCCTGGGCCTGCATAAATCGTGTCGTTTCCGGCACCGCCAAAGAAGTCGGTATTACTACGCAAGGTCTGCGAGCCCGCTTGTACGCCATCAACAAAATAGTTATACCCGGCATTGTTTGCGCGGGTGCCCATCAAGCGTAAGTCATCCTTGTAATCGTAATGGTATCCCCACAATACATTATCCCCCTCATCGCCGCTAAGCGTGGCGCCGGTTCTGGCTGCACGGGCGTTTTCGAAGTTGGGGTAATCACTGAGTACAATTTCTGCAAGGTCTAAAATGACGATAGTATCAACACCGGCATTGGGGGCTTCAAATATTTGTGCTGAACTGTTAACGACGTAAGTATCATCACCAAGTAAACCTTGCAGGTGGATACCTTCGGTCGTTGAAAATAAAATATTATCTAAAGCGTTACCTTTACCTTCGGATACATTCTCACCATTAAAACGAATATTTTCAACGCTCTCTGGCAACTGATAATTAACCGATGAAACAATGGAGTCAATGCCAATATTATAGGACAAAAAAGGCGCACGTGACATTTCACTGACCACGTCGTGGATATTATCGACAAAATAAAGGTCGCCAGCGTTGCCGCCCATCATTACATCCGCGCCAAGGCCACCGTCCATAATGGCAGATTCTTCTATGCGTCCAAGTAAAACATTATCGCGGTCATCGCCATTGAGTAAAACCGAGAAAATATAACCAGAATAGCTTTGTATATGCGCCGCGCCTTCTGCGGGTACATCGTAACGAGCCCCATCATTCATCAAGGTAATACGATCCGCTTGGATAATATCGCTATGCGCTAGAATATCGCCGTTATCAAACTCCATGGATAAACCATCAGAGAACAGCACGTACATGCCTTCAAACACTGAGTCCTCTGGCAGTGTCGATAATTCCTGAGTATTAACCCGAACGATATAACTGGTATCGGTCAAGAGTACTTCCACGTCATCCACGGTAATACCTGACCCAAAGCGTATAACATCGCTAGATCGAGCACTGGCAATGAAATCAAAACCATCGCCAATATTAAATTGATAAATATTATCGCCACCGCCAGCATTAAGTAGATCATTCCCCTGACCGCCAATGATGACTTCGTCGCCGTCATAACCGTAAATATAGTCATTGCCTGCAAGGCCATTTAGCTCACTAAACTGTTGGTGACCAAAAACAAAATTACGCCCGCTATCAGACTGATTAAACTGCTCAAAAATGGTTTCTGCTGTCCAGATTGTTCCGTCTTCGCCAAATTCAATCGCACTAATAGCGCCATCAAAGCCAGCGGAACCGGCGCCACCTTGTTGGAAAAATTGATTGACTAGAACACTATTAATGTCGTCATTCGTAAGGGTATTTATTGTCACCATTAAGGAGCGATTATCGGGGCCGGAGATGTCTTCAAATATCGGGTTTTGCAAACTGAGGGTGACATTCTCGGGTAGAATACCAGCGCCAAAATACAGCACGTCATAATCACCACTGCCACTATCGGTGTTATAAATCGTATCCTGACCATCACCGAGATTAAATATATAGGTGTCGCTACCGGTGCCGCCTCTTAAGGTGTCGTTACCTGCGCCGCCATATAAGCGATCGTTGTCGGCACCGCCATCAAGTTGGTCATTATCGTCACCGCCATAAAGCTGATCATCGCCATCATCACCACGCAATATATCGCGGTCAGCGTCACCACTAAGAATATCATTGCCGTCGCCGCCATTAATCCGGTCAAAACCTAAACCACCGTTAATCGTATCGTCTCCGGAAAAACCCCTGAGTTCATCGTCTCCGTCGCTTGCGCTCATAAAAATAGCGCGCACATCATCGACGGTCATCTGGCTGCCATCGGCAAAGCGAATAAGATCAACAGCCCAACCATCGGCTAAAAAGAAATTATTTAGACGAACCCTGTCGCCTACAGTATCTAAGCGAATATCCAAACTACGCTCATCTAGAGTGACCTGCCAAGTGACCATGTCGATGGTAATGCCATCGCCAAAAAACAAGGTATCGCTCGCGTCACCTAGCTGGTTTCTCGTATTGATCGTGTCGGAGCCATCACCAATATTAAAGTAATAAGTGTCGCTGCCTTCGCCACCATCAAGTAAATCGCTACCCGCGCCACCATAAAGGTGATCGTCGCCTGCTTGCCCGTGTAAAGTATCATCGCCTAGACCACCTTCAAGAGTATCATCACCAGCAGCAGCGTTAATTACGTCGTTACCCGCTAAGCCCTGTAAGACTTCAGCCCAAGCGTAACCCGTAATTAAATCATCTCCATCGCTAGCGGTTTGTACTTGCAGCAAGATATCTTCGGTACTGAAAGAGCCGTCTTCAAAAACAATTTGATCAATAGCGGCAGGTGAATTCCCATCGAGTACAAAGAAATTGACTAAGGTGATACTGCCAAGGTCACTGCCGTCAGTACTGCGATTTAATGAAACCAATAAATTATCTTGCGTGCGGATTAACTGAATATCCGCAGCAAAAATTCCGTCGAGCAGATGCAAGCTGTCTTCACCAGTGAGATTAATATCCAAGTTACTAATCAGGTCATTACCATCACCTGGGCTGAAGTAATATTGGTCATTGCCATTACCGCCAAATAACAAGTCGTCACCTAAACCACCGATAAGAATGTCGTTACCATAAGCGCCATCCAAGGTATTGTTAGCGCTATCGCCCTGTAAAATATCATCGTGATTTAAATCACTGTCGCAACTATCGCCAGTACCGTCGCGATCATTGTCGTCCTGTTCCGGGTTAGTATCATAAGGGCAGTTATCGTCTTCATTAAGCAGTCCATCGCCGTCAAGATCCGTAGCAGTTTGATCACAGAAATCACCAATACCATCAAGGTCAGCGTCATTTTGATCTGCGTTAGGTACAAGCGGGCAATTATCTAAGAGAAGGCGCGTTAAAGCCGTTTGCATCAGCTCGCTTAATATCTCATTACGACTGATATACGTTTGATAGGTCGAGCCGTCTTGAGCAACCAAAACCATGCTCATCTGGGCGCCGTCGCCATAGTTTATTTCTGGAAATACCACATTTATCATGCCCTGATCGGTTTGTAATACAAAGGTATCGCTAGCTCGCGTCAATATTGTTTCGGCACAATCAATACAATCAGGTAAGGAGAATTGCAAACCTAAAAACCCAGTCACAGCTCGCTGCTCCTCAGTTAACGGCAGCGCTTGGTATTGACGAGAATTAAAATTAAACAAACCTAGTTGAACACTGGTTTCTGTTAGCGGGTCAAATTTGAATACGGCAAGACCCGGTGCATTATTTGCGGATGCCGCATTGGCTACGGGTATACTACTGCCAACAACACCAAAAGCTTGGTGATAAAAATACGGCAGCCTAGACGGGCTTTGTTCAGGCTCAAAATCATTAATACCGTCGTTATCGTCATCATCGTCGCATAAATTACCAAACTGATCGTTATCGGTATTAATCTGGTTAATATTGGCAAACAAGGGGCAGTTATCGCCCGCATCGCCGATGCCATCGCCATCGTTATCGAGCTGCTCTGGGTTACTGTGCTCTGGCGCGTTATCGAGGGCATCTACAACGCCGTCGTTATCATCATCACTATCACATGCGTTGCCTAAACCATCCCTATCGGTATCACGCTGGTTCGGGTTGGGGATATTCCGGCAATTATCGTTGTCGTTTAAAACTTGGTCATTATCGTCATCTAAAACGGGGGTATCGTCGGCGTCGTTGGGGTTACTGCCTTGGGCTTGCTCGATACCATCATTAACGCCGTCGTTATCGCTATCGGCATTTAATGGGTCAGTGCTAATAGGGCCGTATATTTCGGCAAAATCACTTAGGCCATCACGATCGGAATCGGCTTGATTCGCTAAGGTTCCACGACTTAACTCTTCGCCATCGCTGATGCCGTCGCCATCGCTATCGACATTCTCCAGCGATGTGCCTTGTTGATATTCTTGTAAATTGCTTAGTCCGTCATTGTCATTATCGAGGTTTGCGTCGGCTGCATTATTTGGATCAAGGTTGTGTGCAAGCTCGTAGGTATCACTTAAGCCATCACCATCACTGTCGGTAACCGGGGCTAATTGCAAAGGGCTGACATTGGCGATTTTTAGTGCGCCTTGGCCGTCATTGATGGGGAGGATGTCCTGCATCCATTGCTCACCATCTAAGCCGCCAAATACACGAAAATTCACAGTTTCACCGCCGCTGAGTAACAGGCGAGTGCCGTCACTGTGGTACAAATTCGCTAAATTCAAAACAGCAAAACCCGCGTCATAACCATCGCCTAACATGGCAGAAATGGGGTAAGCGTTATTCTCGACCTGTAAAACCACGAC
>NVXL01000289.1 GCA_002746115.1 Alteromonadaceae bacterium | reverse complement strand
AAGTGGAATTAACATGGCTGTCCATATAGCTCGCTCGGTCCATATAGCTCGGAATAAATGCCGATTTCTGGATAGGCACTAACTAGCTGCCTGAATCGTAAGAAATTTTTGTATTTTAAGAGCGAACTCTCTGGATTTTTCTTCATTATTCTTAACAATTAAACTGTATAGGTTGTTAATCGGAATTTCATTATCATGAGTTAAATATTTCCAGTATGCTTTGGATGCTTTTTTATCCTTGCTAGATTCTGGGTACGTAGGTAGGGGGATTGTATCTAAGATCCGGTCTCGATTTTTGTAAATATACAACTCTAAGTCTTCTACAGGCGAACAGAATATTTTTGTCGGGCCGTTATAGCTTTGATCTAATTCGGCGTGAACATCACCATCGACAACAGCCAAGACGTCGCAGGAAGCGGAGAAAATTTTATCCGTATCATTTTTCTCGATGATAAGTTGTAGTTGTGTAAACCCACCGACACCTATTGTTTTATGCTGATAGTAAGGTGTAAAAGCGTACATTTTAATGAGGAACTCGATGAAGCCTTCTAGTACAGAGTCTTCAGTCAGGATGTAGCGATCAAACCCTTTGAATCCGTATAGATTAGATTTTATATAACCAAAGGATTTCTGATCTAGGCTTACTATGTCGTTGTTCCGATCTAAATAGTATAGGCCGCCTTCGTCTACGGTGTCCATAAAAGCTAAAGAATGCGAAACGACAATCAATCTTGCTCCATATTCTTGCAAAATAGGTTTAAGTGTATTGTAGAGGTTGACCTGAGCGACAGCATCTAATGCAATATCCACTTCATCAATTAAAACCAGCCTTGCTCCGGATGTTATGAGGCGGTATAGCTGAATAAGAAAGTACTCGCCGGAACTGAAATGATCCTCACGTAAATAAAAATCGTATTCTTTCAAGGAAAAGTAATACACGCCACCTTTTATCTTGGCTTGCTTCAAACCCTCAAAACGAGTAGATGAATATACTTGAGACAAAAAATCAATCAGCTCAGAAGCCTTCTCGTAGTCAGATGATCCGATTTTTACCCTCAACTCAGAATCTAAGCTAGCAATTACAGAAAAACGACTAAATCTATCCCCAAAAGGGATTGGAAGTTCAGACAAAATTTCCCCGTCCAGAGGAATTTTGTCTCGGGAGTCTAGCGCACTAAATCGTTTGTTGTAGGAAAAGCTAAACTCGGGATGTCCGTCAATTTTCATATCAACGGAACTCTCAGAATTTAATGCCTGATCACCCGAGGATTTACCGAATATGTTAGGATCTTTAATTAACTTAAAGGCCTTTATTATTGTTGTTTTTCCAACACCGTTTCGGCCTGTTACAACGATTATTTGAGATTCTGGGTAAATAAAGTCGACTTCCAGGTGCTTAATGTTCTTGATGTTGCGTATTACTATTTTATCGGTTACCACTCCACCTATCCTCCATTAATGTTCGCAGAATCAAAACACCATATTTTTTTTGTAGCTTAACCAAATATTCAGAATCACAGGAATTTGCGTAATGCAGCATTCCAAACAGGGAGCGTTCCTTGTCTTCTCCCTTAAAGGTTTTTTCAAGCAAATTTTTATATTTTTCAGTGTCAGTTGCGTAAAAGTGAAGCAGACCCTCAAGAGCGTGTTTGCGACTAACGTCAATAGTCACTTGCCCATCGGGAGTGATAACCAATCCTAATATCTTTACCTTATTACCCCGGTGAGTAACCCTCGTCTTTTCGTCATTTAATCTAAGTGATTTAGATGCGTGTTCCTCCAGCATCATTTGAACTTTTTCTCTCAGGACTGTTAGTTTCGCCCTGTCCATACCTGAAATAATAATATCGTCGGAGTAGCGAGTATAAGTTAAGCCGGTACTGTCACAATATGCAGCTAAAGCATTGTCAAATTCATGTAGGAATCCATTACTGAGTTTTGGGGATGTGGGGAAGCCAACTGGCAGCACTCCATCCAGAGTCATTAGTTTAGTTACGCGTTCAATGTGTTGATCAAAATCTAGAATAGGGATGCGGTGTGAGTCACGCATCAGTACCTTTCGAACATCCTGATCACCGATGTTTGGAAAAAAAGATTTAATGTCAGAAAGGAAGAAGGCCTGATTTTTTGCGTGTGCCTGAACCGCAGTAAGAGCACTGCTTCCTTTTATGTAAGAATGCACTACTGAAGCATTATATTTAAGGTGGCGCAAAACAACTTTATCAATGAAGCGCAAATATGTTTTTAGTTTATCAGATGGTCGATAAACTTTGCGGAGGTGCAGAGGAATTTCGCTAACTTCTGGGGCGAGCGGCAAGGTGCAGAAATCGTTGAAGCTCTCACGATCATGGAATACAGCATTAAACGCTTGCTCTAAGCTACGGTCTGTCACGCTAACCTCGTCACCCTCACTTTTAAGGGAGTTAATACTCATAAATAGCAAGCCAAAGCATGCCGCGTACAGTATTTAAAGGCAAGTGCTATCTTAATGTTCGTATGCGTTTACCTTAAGAATTTCGATACTTAACTACGAAAGCGTGATTTTATAAAACACAGTGGGTGAGCGTAGTACAGTAAGAGCAGATTTGAGGGTTATGATTTCGGATCAGCAAAGCCGGGTAGGTTATAGGCCGATAGCAATGAACCTGGGTGACCCTGTAAACAGGGTGGAACCCTCCTAAAATTACTCACAGAGGTGGTGTGACAGATCGGTAGGCGGAGGGCTCTTTTTCAACTACCTGCTCACCCAGAAAACTGGGGGAGCAGCCAGAGAAATAACTAAAGACCTCTAGTGACCGGCTTCGTGACTGAGGATACCTCTAGTCGCCAGTAGGTCTATTGTAGTCCAGCTTCTTCTGCGTAGTCAAAGCTTCTTATACGTACAAATACGCTACCGTCATATCTGGAAACCTAAAGGTTGACTGGGTTTATGGTAAGAGGTGGTTCAAGTAACTAGGAATCATCATTGGTAGGTTGCTCTTAATGCTGCGGAAAGTTAATAAGTGCGTCCAAAATGCCGGTGAGAGTCAGATCGGGCTGAGCTTGGCCAGTAGTAAGAGCGGGCAGTTATCGATGGCTTGAAGTTTCCCGCATCCATATCCATCACAAAAAAGCCGCTAATACTCATCGCATTAACGGCTTCTAGTATTCAATAAGAAAGAGCTACCTACCCAAGCTCCCCCTGCATAGCATCAGCATACTGATCAGCCTCAAGCCCCACAATCAAATGCAGCGTATTACCAGCAACCTCCATAACACCAGTCACCCCAGCAGCAGCCAAAGCCTTCTTATCAACACCACTGTTACTAGAAAGCTCCAACCTCAACCGAGTCGCCGCAAAGGCATCAACCCGCTGAATATTACCCTTACCACCAAGCCCCTTAATAAAGTCAGCCACCTTAGCCAAACCAGCAGCATCAAGCTTAACCTTCGCCGGAGCAGGGCTAGCACTTGCACTCGGAGCACCAGCTACAGCACTACCGCCAGACAACTCAGCCTCATCACCAGCAGTTTGCAAATAAATCTCCATGTCAGTTTTCAAGTTCTCAGACTTAGGACCAAAGATCGCCTGCATATTATTACCCACTACAACCACACCAGCAGCACCAAGGGCTTTAAGCTTCGCTTGGTTAACCTTAGCAATGTCATTCACACTAACGCGTAGACGGGTAATACAAGCATCCAGAGCACTGATATTACTCTTACCACCAAAGGACAAGACTAACTCTTGCGACATGCCACCAGCACCAATAGAGGCTTGTGCTTGCGCGTCCTCTTGAGTCACTTCTTCACGACCCGGAGTCGCTAAGTTGAAGAATTGAATCGCAAAGCGGAACACGGTGTAGTAAAGCGCAGCCCATCCAAGGCCAATAACAATCAGCCATAAAGCATTAGAGGACTGCGAGAAGAGGGTCACGTAATCAATCAGGCCGTGGGAGAAGGTGGTGCCGTGTTTGATGCCTAACTCAATACATAAAACAAAGGCCGCTGAAGACAAAATCGCGTGGATAACATATAGAACAGGCGCTACAAACATAAACGCAAATTCGATTGGCTCAGTAATACCGGTTAGGAAGGAGGTGACCGCAGCAGAGACCATAATACCGCCGACTTTAACGCGGTTCTCAGGTTTGGCTGTGTGCCACATTGCAATCGCAGCCGCAGGTAAGCCCCACATTTTAAATAAGTAACCGCCAGCGAGGTTTCCGGCCGTTGGATCGCCGCCGACGAAGCGTGGGATCTCGCCCTTGAGGACTTCTGTAGTGCCTGGAGCGATATAGCTACCGATCTCAACAAAGAATGGTGCGTTCCATACGTGGTGCAAACCGAATGGAATCAGTAAGCGCTCAACAAAACCGTAAATACCGAAAGCAAGGGTGGGGTTCTCGTAAGCAGCCCAGTTAGAGAAAGTTTGAATGCCAGAGCCAACGGGCGGCCAAACCACACTGAGTATCGCGCCAAGGCCAATAGCGGCAAGTGCCGAAACAATCGGTACAAAGCGCTTACCGGAGAAAAAGCCTAAATACTCGGGCAGCTGAATGCGGTAATACTTGTTAAATAATACCGCCGCGACAATACCACTGAGGATACCCCCGAAAACCCCCGTATCCAGGGAGGGCGTGCCGTAAATTAAGGTCGTCTCGATATCTGGGTAGATGACCGTTGCCAAAATACCAAGCGTTTTAATGGTGACGAAATAACACACCATCGCTGCGAGTGCGGCGACACCGTCGTTTTTGGTTAAACCTAAAGCAACACCTATGGCGAAAATAATGGGTAAGCTGCCGAATACGGCGCCACCGGCACCTTCCATTACGTCGGACATGAGCTGGGGTAATATGGCGAAGTCGCTAGCGCCGACGGCGAGTAAAATACCTGCTGCAGGCAGTACAGCAACAGGTAGCATAAGTGCCTTACCTATTTGTTGCAGTGTGCCGAATGATCTTTGGAATATGTTCATGAAATTTCCTCTGCGTAAAATTTACTAATCTCTGCTGATTAATTTAGTGGTCGATGGTCCGTGGTAGATAGTCGTTTTAGTCTTGGCTTGCAAGGGCGCGGACTTCATCGGCGGTGTTTGAGTTAAGGGCTTGTTCGGCTAGGGCTCGGCACTTGGCCATGTCTAAGCTGCGAATTTTGGCTTTGATCGCCGGTATCGCAGGTACGCTTACACTGAGCTCGTTAACGCCTAGGCCAAGCAATATGGCCGTCTTTCTACCGAGTTGTAATTTTCTAAATAACGCCGTACTACACTGGCTAGTTGAAAAAAGACAAACGCTAAAACGCCAACATGGGTTA
>NVXL01000288.1 GCA_002746115.1 Alteromonadaceae bacterium | reverse complement strand
TACCGCTTGGCCAATTTCATTTAAGTTGCGCACATCGGCGCGTTTACCACAGGCATACACCGCCGCCTCTGTCGGGCCATAATAATTATATAAGGCGAACTCTTCCGCCCAGTATCGACAACCGACAGGATCACAGCGCTCACCAGCAAAAACCACCGCATGTAAAGATGGATATTTAACTTTAGGTAATAGCGCCAATATTGCCGGCGGCACAAATAAATAATTGAGCTGATGTTCTTCGATATAGTCGCCCAGTAATTCTGGATTTTTTCGCACGGTAGAATTAAACAGGTGCAACTGCCCACCAAAATTAAGGCTGTTAAAAATTTCAGATACCGAAACATCAAAGACATAATCACTAAAACAACCCGCTTGACGCCGCTGTGGCGTAATGTCGTAGACTTTATTTAGCGACATTACCGTGTTGACAGCGGATTTATGCTCGATCATCACGCCTTTAGGTTGACCGGTCGTGCCGGAGGTGTAAATCACATAAGCCAAGTGACTAGGGTTATTTAATAACTCAAGATTGCTAATTAAACTTTTGTTTTCATTAACCGTTTCCCGATCATTCACATCCAGCAATATTGGCGAATGGTTTAGTTCACTGCCCCAATTATCTAACCTTGCCATATAATGCGCTTGACTCAGTACAAGTGCCGCTTGGGTATCGGTTAAAATAAACTGACTGCGCTCTTCAGGATATTCGGGTGAAATGGGCACATATGCCCCACCCGCTTTAAGCACCGCCAAGATACTCACAATCATCTCAGCACTGCGATCTAAATACAGCGCTATCAGCGTTTGCGCTGGCATTTCATGCTGATGAAACTCGGCAAATTTCGCTCGAATCACACAAGCTAATTGATTAGCCTGTTCATTAAGTTCGCGATAAGTAAAGCTCTGCGCTTCGTAGGTCAGCGCGATATTATCTGGAGTTTTTCCGGCTTGAATTTCAAACTGCTGATGCAAGGTGGTTTGCGGATATTCGACATCCGTCTGGTTCCAGTCATGCAGTAAGATTTGAGACTCGGCTGCACTTAACAGTGAAATTGCCTGATGAGGCTGTTCTGGCGCAGCACTAATAGCCGTCACAATGCTTTGCAGCTGTGCAAGTAAACGTTGTGCTTGGGTTTCGTTTAACCAATCCTGGCCATAATTAAGCTTAACCACTAAGGCTTCATTGCGCTCATAAGCAATTACCGTCAAAGGGTAATCTGCTTTTTCTACGGATTGTCGTAAGGTGATATTGGCCTCGATACTGGTCTCTGCATTTTCTGCATCAACTGGCATCGGGTAATTTTCAAACACAAATAAACTGTGGAACAGGCGCTCGCCATCTGTTTGCAAGCTCGCCAGCGAGATACTGCTGTGACTGTTCAAGGCGGCTATTTGCTGTTGGATGGCATGGAGCATGGTGGCGGCACTGGCATTTTCTTGCCAATCAATCGCTAAGGGCAAAGTGTTGATGTACAAACCCACACTGGATTCGATGCCCGCAACCGGAATATCCCGCCCCGACACGGTGGTACCAACAATAGTTTGCTCATCTCGGGTATAGGTTTGCAACAGTTTGTGCCAAGCGAATTGCAGCGCGACGTTTAGCGTCACGCCCTGATCCTGACACATGCTTTTAAGCTGCTGATATTCACGACCATTTAACGTCAATACTTGAGTCGCGGGTTGTGCAATGGCTTTGGTTTGGCTCAAGTCTATTGATTGACTTAGCATCGCGTTAATATCGTTGGCTGTGGCATAACGCTGCTTGGCTTCATCCCAATAACGCTCGGTATTCGCCTGCTGATCAAGGAGGGATTGTTGTGCCGCGTAGTACGAAGTCTCCACTTCAACACTTGGCGTCTGCCCCTGAACCAGTTGCTCATAATATTGATGAACGGTTTTCATCAGCACCGGCCCACTCCAGCCGTCACTTACGCTGTGGTGCTCGGTTCTAAGTACGGTGACTAATGCCTCGTGCTGTTTAATTAAGGTAAAGCGAATTAATCCGGGCTGACTCAAATCAAAAGGTTTTGCCCTGTCTTCACGCTGAATTTTCGCAATCGCATCGTCTCGCTCATGCTCGGGTAAATTGCTAATGTCTTTAATACTAAAATTGTCTTTATCGATTCCCGCTTGAGCGGTAAATACTTGCAAGATCTGCTCTTGCCAATCAAAGCCCATTCTTAATACCGGATAGCGCAATGACGCTAAGCCCCATGCCTTCTTGTAAGCCTCCAGATCCAAACCTTGTTGGTAATCTAATAAAACCTGAACACGGTAAGCATCATCCTGCGGCTGACTCAAGTAGTGATACACAAAACCCTGCTGCAAACTGCCGGCGGGGTAAATCGCCTCGATGTCACGATGTTGACCTAAGTGCTGCTGCATCTGGCGCAGATGACCGAGTTCAAGCCCTTTCACGGCATAATCACTTGGCGTTCTCACTTCGCCTTGCTCAGCCTGTAATTGCCCTTGCTGGGTGACAGCGCGAAGCGCCGCTTCAAAAGCTGTAACAAAACGCAGACTTTGCTCGGCTGACAACTTTGATGTGACGCCAAATTGCAGTACGCCATGCCGCACTGCCCCGTTAATATCGAGGCGTAAACCTTCGTCATTTTCAGCGGCAATGGTACGACCGCAGCCCTGAGTAATCAGTTGCCAGAGTGCGCCGCTTTCGCTGTCGTTTTGCTTATCTAACTGCCCAAGATAGTTAAAGCTTACGGCGGGTAAATCAGCGTTTAATACGCTTTTTTGCAGCAGCGCGCCAAAGCCGATGCCTTTATTGGGGATCGCCCGTAACATCTCTTTGGTTTGAATAATAGTGTCGCTGATGTGCGCACAAGCGTTCAGTCGTACTGGGTATGCGCTCGTCAACCAGCCCACGGTTCGGGCGGTATCGATGGTGTTATCTAGCGCTTCGCGACCATGCCCTTCTAGGGTGATATGGTTCACTTCGCGGCCAAAGGTCTCGTTAAGCGCGATGGCGAGGGCACTGAGTAATAAATCGTTAATTTCGGTGTGGTAACCCTGATTCGCCTGACGTAATAATATACGGGTCAATTCAGCAGGTAAATTCACTGTGTGATACTGGGCTAAATCTAACTCAGGTAAGTTTGCTTGATCCGAAATTACGTCTTGCCAGTAGTCCGCTTCACCTGGGTGTTTGTCAGCGTAAGCGCCCACGGTGTTAACCCACTGTCGGTAGCTGCTGGTTTTATTCGCGAGCGCTTGCCCGGTCAGCAATTGCTTAACATCTTGTGCAATAATTCGCCAAGATACGGCATCAATAATTAAATGATGAAAGGCAAAAAACAAGCGCGCGCTGCCGTCTGCAAATCCGGTCAAATGGCCAGCCTGCCATAATGGACCACTGCGATAATCAAAGTGACTTTGCCATTGGGTTAATAGGTCCCTAAGGCCATCGTCGCTCAGCAAGCTCACGTCTTGTGACTTAAGCGGTGCGATGCATGGTTCTATCGCGTCTTGATAACCTTGCTGCCACGCCCGCGCTTGAGGTGCAAAACGGCAACGCAGCATATCGTGCTGTGCGGTTAAGACGCTCAGTGCTTGCTCGATAGCAAGCGTGTCTACATCGGCTGGAATGCGCACCATAAAGGCCTGATTCCAGTGATTGGCAGCACTAAAAGGTTGCTCAAAAAACCACTGCTGAATCGGTAACAAAGCAAATTCGCCACTCAATAGACCTTGTTCGGCATTGATCTGAATAGCCGCATCGTCAGCGGAATCGCTTAATAATTTGGATAGTTTGGCAATAGTTGGGGCGTCAAATATCGATTTAACCTGAAGTTGATAACCCGCCTGACGCAATCTCGACACTAATTGGATACTCATAATAGAGTCGCCACCAATGCGGAAGAAGTTATCGTCTATCCCCACTTGATCCTGCCCTAGCACCTCCTGCCAAAGCTCACACAGCTGTCGCTCTTGTGCATTGTTCGGTGGCGTATAGCGGTCAGTGCTAATAAATTCCGGCGTCGGCAAGGCTCTTCGATCAAGCTTGCCGTTAATAGTTAAAGGCACGACGTCTATCTTGGCAAATGCCGATGGCACCATATAATCGGGCAGTTTTTCGGATAGTTTAGCGCTAAGATTTTGAAGGTTAAGCGCCTCTCCAAGTTCACTCACGATATAAGCGGCGAGGTAGTTTTGTACGTGCCCGTTACTCGCCTCGCGCTTACCAGCAATAACAATCGCCTGTTTGACTTGTGGCAGATCACTCAGGGCATTTTCGATTTCTCCGAGTTCAATTCGGTTACCTCGGATTTTCACCTGAAAATCATTACGTCCAAGGTATTCAAGGTTGCCATCAGGTAGCCAACGCACTAAATCGCCGGTTTTATACAGGCGGCTATGCGATCCGGTATCGCTAGCAAAGGGGTTTTCAATAAAGCGTTCAGCGCTCAACTCTGCACGGTTGAAATAACCCCGAGTAACCCCTACGCCACCAATATACAGCTCACCGGGCGTGCCAATGGGCACCAAATTTAGGCTAGGTGACAGCACGTAAACCTGGGTATTGGCCACAGGTTTACCAATACAGGTCGGGCTGTCATGGAGATTAAAATCAAAACATTGGGTCGCGGTGATTGAGGCCTCGGTTGGCCCGTAGCTATTGACTAGTACCTTGCCCCAGGTTGCCTTGAGATCGACGCTTGCGGCTTCACCACTGCTGATGACCCATCTTAAGCGGCTTGCACTTTTAATCTCGCCCATGGCGGTTAAATAGCTCGGCGTAGCATCGAGGTAGGTCACTCCCAGCTCGACCACTTTGTCTCTAATTGTGCTCGCCTCTCGAATATCTTCCATTGAAGGTAAATAGAGTGAGGCTCCGTTTAATAAGGCCAGAAACAGCTGCTCGACGGAGGAGTCAAAAATATAGGGCGCCATCATGATCACGCGATCATCCGGGGTAAAGCCAAAATCCCTGGATTGCCCGGCGATTAAACTAACCACGCCAAGGTGTTCAACCATGACTCCTTTGGGCTGTCCGGTCGTGCCCGAGGTATAAATGACATAGGCCAAATCGCTTGGACGAGGCTCTGCCAAGGTAGCCATATTCAGGGTATTTAATTCTGGGGTATCACTCAGGCCAAGATCGTCTGTCGCGAGTACGATTGTTTTTTGTATTTCTGGGCTTTGTATTTCTGGGTCTTGTATTAATTGCGTCGCGATCGCATCAGTGATCTGCGTTATTACTGGCAGGTACTGTTGCTGAGTCAGTACCATAGGCGCTTTTGTATCGCTTAAAATAAACTCGACACGCTCTTGGGGGAATTCGGGTGAAATAGGCACATACGCAGCCCCAGCTTTTAGTACAGCCAAG
>NVXL01000287.1 GCA_002746115.1 Alteromonadaceae bacterium | reverse complement strand
TCGTATAAATGTATTTGAGTTTGGCTTACTTTATCTCTAGTTTTTAGCTGCGTAATGTTTTTTTTGTTGCTTACAGACCGAGGCGCTTACATGCAGTGTTAGCGCCTTAATATTTTTGAGTATTAAACGTTTTCAAGCAAGGGTTTAAGAAAACGCCCGGTATGTGATTTCGCTTTTTTACTCACCTGCTCCGGTGTACCCTCGGCGATGATGTTGCCGCCACCATTGCCACCCTCTGGCCCCAAATCAATCACCCAGTCTGCTGTTTTGACAACATCCAAATTGTGCTCAATAACCACAATAGTATTGCCGTGGTCGCGTAAGCGGTGCAGCACCTGTAGTAGCTGTTTAATGTCGTGAAAATGCAAGCCTGTAGTTGGCTCATCCAAAATGTAAAGCGTCTTTCCTGTGTCACGCTTAGAGAGTTCGCGAGATAATTTAATGCGCTGAGCTTCGCCGCCAGAGACTGTGTTCGCAGCTTGTCCCAAGCGGATGTAGGATAGGCCAACGTCCATTAAAGTTTGTAGTTTTTTGGCGATTGCAGGCACCGCGTCAAAAAATGGCCGAGCATCTTCGACGGTCATATCTAGGCATTCATGGATGCTCTTGCCCTTGTATTTAATTTCGAGTGTTTCGCGATTGTAGCGCTTCCCTTTGCAGATATCGCAAGGGACGTAGACATCTGGCAAAAAGTGCATTTCAACTTTTACCACACCGTCACCCTGACAAGCTTCGCAGCGACCGCCTTTGACGTTAAAACTAAATCTACCGGGTTTATAACCGCGTGAACGCGCTTCATGTGTGCCTGAAAATAATTCCCGGATAGGGGTGAATATCCCCGTATAGGTTGCCGGGTTCGAGCGCGGTGTACGGCCAATTGGGCTTTGGTCGATATCGACGCATTTATCTAAGTGTTGAAACCCATCAATTGTTTCGAAAGGTGCTGCCGTTAATGTCGATGCGCCATTGAGCTCAGTGGCGGCAAGTGGGTAGAGGGTTGCGTTGATTAACGTGGATTTACCTGAGCCAGATACGCCGGTAACGCAGGTCATAACACCTAGAGGTATTTTTAAGGTAACGTTTTTTAAATTATTACCGGTAGCGCCAGTAAGTATAAGTTGTTCTTTATTAGGTGAGGTACGGCGCTTCTTTGGAATAGCGATTTGCTTGCGGCCGCTCAAATAGTCGCCAGTCAGTGAGTTTTTATTGTTAAGGATCTTAGGTAATTTACCACTGGCGATGATTTCGCCGCCATGCACGCCCGCTCCGGGGCCAACATCAATAATGTAATCCGCTGATCTAATCGCTTCTTCGTCATGTTCTACCACGATTACGGTGTTGCCTAGGTCGCGTAAGTGGGTCAAAGTTTGCAGTAGTCGGTCGTTGTCGCGTTGATGCAGGCCAATAGAGGGCTCATCAAGAATATACATCACGCCCACAAGGCCAGCGCCAATTTGGCTTGCCAAGCGGATGCGTTGTGCTTCACCACCCGAGAGGGTGTCGGCGCTACGGTTGAGGGTGAGGTAATTCAAGCCGACATCGACTAAAAACCGAAAACGATCCGCCAGTTCTTTTAATATTTTTTCAGCGATTTTTTGTTTTGAACCTTTGAATTTAAGTTTTTGGAAGTACGCAAAAGCTTCGCCTACCGGTAAATCTGTTAACGAGGGTAGGGTTCGGTTATCGATAAAAACATTACGAGCACTTTCTCGTAGTCTGCCGCCGCCACAGTCGGGGCATTTCATCGACGAGAGAAATTTAGTCAGCTCTTCGCGCACGGCGCTTGATTCAGTGTCGCGAAAGCGTCGTTCCATATTGGGCATTACCCCCTCGAAACTATGGCTTCTCTGGTAAATATCGCCACGGTCGTTGATATAATTAAAGTCGATGACTTCATCGTTTGAGCCATATAAAACGATTTTTTGTGCTTCTTCGCTTAGCTTTTCCCAGGGGGTTTCTATATCAAAACTATAATGCACTGCGAGGGAGTTGAGCATGTGGAAGTAGTAGAGGTTGCGTTTATCCCATCCGCGAATTGCTCCCTCAGAGAGTGAAATCCCTGCGTCTTGAATCACTCTGCCTTCCGCGAAAAACTGCTTCACGCCTAAACCATCGCAGCGAGGGCAGGCGCCTGCGGGGTTGTTAAATGAAAATAGTCGTGGTTCGAGCTCCGTCAGTGAGTAGTCACAAACGGGGCAGGAGTGTCGTGCTGAAAAAGTATGGTCTGCTCTTTTACCGTCCATATCAGCGGCGACCGCAATGCCTTCCGACAGGTTCAGTGCTGTTTCAAACGATTCTGCAAGGCGTATCTTGATATCCTCACGCACTTTGAAGCGATCGATAACGGCGTCGATTGTATGCTTCTTACGCTTATCTAGATCCGGTAGCGCGTCGAGCTCACAGATAATGCCATCAATGCGCACCCGCACGAAGCCATCACGTCTTAAAGATTCAAATACGTGTGCGTGCTCACCTTTACGGCCTCGAATGATGGGAGCAAGCAGCATGGTTTTACTGCCCTCAGGCAACTGTAAAATATGGTCAACCATTTCCGAGACGGTTTGCGCTGAGAGGGTTTCCTCGTGCACCGGGCAGCGAGGTTCCCCGACGCGCGCAAAAAGCAGGCGTAAGTAATCATAAATCTCAGTAATTGTTCCTACGGTGGAGCGGGGGTTATGAGAGGTGGATTTTTGTTCGATAGAGATAGCGGGGCTGAGCCCCTCGATATGATCGACGTCGGGCTTTTCCATCATCGATAAAAACTGTCGCGCATAAGTCGAAAGCGACTCTACGTAACGGCGCTGACCCTCTGCGTATAACGTATCAAACGCAAGTGATGACTTACCTGAGCCGGAGAGGCCGGTAATGACAACGAGTTTGTTACGAGGTATGTCGAGATCGATATTTTTTAAATTGTGGGTGCGAGCCCCTCGAACAACGATAGTATCCACTGAGCATCATCCAAAAAATGAGATAGCTGGGCAGTATACGTCTTTTTCTCGGAGCTAAGAACCGTTGTTACTACGACAGTTGCTGCCACGACTGGTCTTTATGAGCTAAGCGCGTAAGAACACATGCTTTAAGGGTGCATAAGTGATTGTTAGTGAGCGGCTCCTGCTGATAAACTCCAGCTCTTTATTTTGATGTTGAATTAGGAGTGTTTTCTTGACCTCAGAAGCTCGTTCCGTTGCCTCATTGGCACTGCTTTACGCCATCAGGATGCTGGGGCTGTTTATGGTCTTGCCTGTGCTTGTTATATATGGGGGGGATTATCGTGGTGCGACACCTCTCTTGCTAGGGGCAGCACTTGGCGTTTACGGTTTGACGCAAGCCTTGTTTCAAATACCGCTGGGAATGCTTTCCGACATCTTCGGTCGTAAACCGATTATCTTTTTAGGCTTGATGATATTTGCTTGTGGCAGTCTGCTTGCCGCCAGCGCCGAGTCAATTGAAGGGCTTATTCTAGGGCGGGCCTTACAAGGCAGTGGCGCTATTGCGAGTGCGGTGATGGCAATGCTAGCTGATTTGACCTCGGAGCAAAATCGCACCAAAGCGATGGCAGCCATCGGAGCCTCTATAGGGCTTTCGTTTTCTGTTGCCATGATCATCGGGCCAATGATTACTGCCGTATTTGGCTTGAGTGGTGTGTTTGTTCTATCGGCAATACTGGCTGGTGTCGGGGTTGGCGTTCTATATTTACTGGTGCCCTCGCCACCCCAAAGCTTTAAACGTCGAGATACTCGCCCAATACCCCAGTTAATTCGAGAGACAGCCGCTAATGTTGAGCTGCTGCGCCTGAACTGGGGAATATTCTCCCTTCATGCCATCCTTATGGCGAGCTTTGTTGCCGTACCTTATATGCTAGAGCAGGACTTGGGTATCGAGAGAGCGCAACACTGGCAAGTGTATTTGCCTGTATTGTTATTCGCTTTTATTGCCATGTTACCTTTTATGATGGTTGCCGAGCGCAAGCAGAAAATCAAACCGGTATTTTTGCTTGCTGTGTTTATGTTGGCGGTGACCTTGTTTGCTCTAAGCGTATTTCATCAAAATGCATTCGCTGCGTTTGCGGCTATTTTTCTATTCTTTGTGGCGTTTAATCTACTAGAAGCGACGTTGCCATCGTTGGTGAGTAAAATTTCGCCAGCAGGCTCGAAAGGCACGGCAATGGGGATTTACTCGACAAGCCAGTTTTTAGGGGCGTTTGTTGGCGGCCTTGTTGGCGGTTGGTTTATGGGGCAGTTTGGCGTGAGCGCTGTATTTTTGGCCTCAGCTATCGCTGCAGGCCTTTGGTTTCTTGTGGCCTTTGGTATGCGTAAACCGAAGCATTTATCGAGTCTTTGCGTGCCAGTAGTTACGGGCTTTAGTTCGCTTGAATCGGTGCGTTCGCTAGCGGGAATTGAAGACGCCATGTATGCCGAAGAAGAGTCGCTTTTGTATTTGAAAATTGATAAACGCACCTTGGACGAAGGCGAGCTAAATGCATTGACGGGGATTGCCTGAGCTTAGAATCTCGACATTGATTAGATAAACTGTTCGAGGCATGCACCCAAAGTCTGCAAAACAGGCTAGAATGTGCGGCTATCAAGCTGCTGTTAACAGCAGCTTTTGTTACCAAGATTGAGTTACTGAGACTGATAAAGAGGAAATTTTGTGGCTAGAGGCGTAAATAAAGTCATTCTAATTGGCAATTGTGGCCAAGATCCCGAGACCAAGTACACAGCAGGTGGCGCAGCCGTGACCAACCTGAGTGTCGCTACTTCCGAGACCTGGAAAGACAAACAAACCGGTCAGCCTCAAGAGCGCACCGAATGGCATCGAGTTGTCTTTTTTAACCGCTTAGCGGAAATCGCAGGCGAGTACTTGCGTAAAGGCAGCAAAGTCTATGTTGAAGGCTCTTTACGCACGCGTAAGTGGCAAGACCAAGGCGGACAAGATCGTTACAGCACCGAGATCGTCGCAAGTGAAATGCAAATGCTCGATTCTCGAACTGGTGGTGACCAAGCTGGCGGCGGTTATGGTGCGCAACAAGGCGCCGGTGATTATGGTGGCCAACAAGCTGCGCCACAACAGGGAGCTCCAAGCTATCCACCTCAAGGTCAAGGTGGTGCACCTCAAGGTATGCCGCCTCAAAATGCGCCTGCACCTCAAAACATGCCGCCGCAAAGCCCACCTCAGCAAGATATGCCTCCTCAGCAAGGTATGCCTCCTCAGCAAGATATGCCACCTAAGCAAGGTATGCCGCCTAAGCAAGGTATGCCACCTCAGCAAGGTATGCCACCTAAGCAAGGTATGCCACCTCAGCAAGGTATGCCACCTAAGCAAGGTATGCCACCTCAGCAGTCTGCGCCGCCACCGCCGACAGCACATACACCGGCACCTAGTCCGCAGCC
>NVXL01000286.1 GCA_002746115.1 Alteromonadaceae bacterium | reverse complement strand
ATGAGTGGCCATAGGGCTGCAACTATCGATCGAATCAAAAAAGAGCCTGTCGTTCTTATTCCCCAAGATACAACATTTTTTAATTTCGCGACCGAGTCTGAAAAGAAAAACATGGGGACGCTTCGAACAAAGGACTCAAATCAACAGTTGTTGCACACATCAATTGCCATTACACCGTCAAAAATAAATCTTGGTATTGTTGACGCTAATATGTGGCAGCGGCCAGAAGAAGAAAAATCTAAAAAGGCGAAGGATAAGGCTAGAAGAGAGAAGCCTATTGAAGAAAAAGAAAGTATGCGGTGGATTACGCATTACGATACAGCTTGTAATATCCAAGAGCGATTCCCTAATACGACGGTTATTAGTGTGGCGGATCGGGAGGGAGATATCCACGAATGGTTTCAGCATGCGGAGAATACACCTGAAAACATGCGAGCAGGCTACATAATTAGAGCCAAGACAAATCGCAAACTTGATATTGATGTAGGTGAGACCAAGCCCTTGTGGGATTACATGAATGGGCTTAAAACACTGGGTCAATATGAACTGAACATTCCCAAAAGAAATGGAGAGGAAGGTCGTGATGCCGTAATAGATGTCTGCTCTAGTGAGGTACGCCTATTAGGGCGAGGTAAAACTCGTAAGCCAATATCGTTGTATGTGGTTTATGCAAAGGAGAGGCATCCGCCGGATGGAAAAAAAGGCGTTGAGTGGATGCTGCTCACAGATCTTGCAGTTGAAGGCTTTGATCAGGCCAGAATAATAATTGAGTGGTATCGATGTCGTTGGGAAATTGAGACCTATTTTCGAGTATTAAAAGGTGGCTGTAGTGTTGAAAAGAGCCGACTACGAACAGCAGAGCGATTATTAAATTACATTGCCGTGAATATGATTATTGCATGGCGATTACAGTCCGTCACAATGATTGCTCGAAGAGAGCCAGATCTTCCTTGCACTGAAGTGTTTTCAGAAAAAGAATGGAGAACCATTTGGATTATGAAAAAAAAGGAAGCACCACCGAACGATACTCCGACTCTCAGAGAAGTGACTCGAATGCTAGCTCAGATAGGTGGATTTTTGGCTCGCAAGGGAGATGGGGATCCTGGAGTAAAAACCATATGGCAGGGTTATGACAAACTGCTGCATTATATTGACGCCATTGATTTAGCGAAAAAATTTGGATGATATATTTGTGTATAAAACTAAGACTTGGCGTTATACATAAGTATCCACTTGGGGAGAGTCTCCCATTATCTTAAATTTTTCTAAGAATGACAGCGCAGATAAATCCCGTTCAATTGATAGGCCTTTGGATTGTTTAAACTCGATATTACTGCGTATCGCATCAAACATATTAAATTTTTCGCTCATACCTGGGTCTGACTCAGTGGCGTTCCGAAATGTACCGTCTCCAGTGGGAACTAGCATTATGCTATGTGAAAAAAATACGGAGGAGAGATCCCCGTCTCCAGATTTCATCAATGCATCTGCCATTGCACGCGCTTCGTTCCGAGACATGTTGGCTGGGTCAATAGATTGAGCTAAATCTCTTATTGATGGTGGTTTTTGTGGCTCCGCAGCTTTGTCTGTCTTGGTAGGCGGTAAATTGCTGCCGCTTTTATTTACTTGTGTTGCCGCTGTTGTATACAAAGCACTATTAACTTGCATACCTACCTCCTTCCCAATATTATTTCTAGTGGTTTGCAAAATTTAAGCCAAGCTTGTCACGGCTGTATGGGGTTGCATAAAAAGTAATATACGGATCGAGGGTTCGCACTATTACGCTGTTAAGCATTCAAGTTACCCACGAGTAATGACATGTCAGACTACGAACTACTCCGTTACATAGAACAAGTAATAGCGGCAATTGGCTCTCGCGGCGACGCATTATTGACAGGTATGTTTACAAAAATTAGGGTCAAGTCTTGAATCTTATTGACGAATTTTTCGTCCCCTAGAAAAACCTGATTCTTTAATAGCTCCCAAGGGGACGGCTGAGTTTTTCCTTCCGCTACAAACTGACGATACTTCTCGCATGCGGTAACTCTACGCTTAGAAAAAGTTGACAGTAGCCACTCCACATTGAACCAAGGATACCCACGCTCAAAACCTGCTGACGCCCGATAACTGCTCCACTCCCTACCATCCTAGCTCTCACCGGGTTTAACCCTATATAGCGCGCAACTCGACCAGGCAACTATCTTTATCAACCGAAACCGCCTTAAACCGCCCTTGAAAGACATGCCAGACGCGCCCGTATTTACGATTAAATCTTTGGGTATACGCTAATATTAGTAAAGAATAATGAAAAATATTTTATTCATTTTTGGAATATTTTTTGCCGCTGCTCCTAAGTTTTTGCGTATATTTTGGCTATCAAAATCTCTTGTTTTATGGGAACAAAAGAAGTTGGCACGTTTATGATTGAATTTACTATTGGTGTTTTATTTCAATTCAAAAACGAATAACCTTTAAAAACAAGAACTAATAAATTATCAGCACGGGTTTTATTTTACATGGAAATTAATCCGTTCTTTTTATAGGAAAAATGAGTGTATCTCCATGCCCATGATGTGAGCTACTGGGGGTTTCCCAGCATATACGCGCAGATTGCGCCAAATAGCTCGCGTTAGCTAAATATATTCTAGGCCTTTTAAGTGGGTGGGGTAAGTTTTACTGCTACCCTCATATTGAGTAGGTCTACTAATGGAGCCATCATGGATATTTTGAGCACACAAAATAATACCTTGCCTGAAGGGAGCCAGCAATTACGTACTGTCCCCCTCGTGCTCAAGGTAGCGCCAAAAAATACAGCGAGTGAACTGTATAAAAGTGAAGAACGATTTTCCCTCGCGATGCGCGGGGCGAATGATGGCTTGTGGGATTGGGATCTTGAAAAGGATGACGTCTATTACTCGCCTCGCTGGAAAAGTATGCTGGGTTATAGTGAGGATGAACTTGAACATAAGCTAACAACTTGGGAAACACTGGTTCACCCCGATGATAAGGACAGAGTGCTAGAAAAAATTCAGGATTACCTGTCAGGCCGTGCAAATTCATTTGAAGTTGAGATGCGCATGAAACACAAAAATGGCCATCAAATTTTTGTGTTATCCCGAGCACTTCTTGTCCTTCGCGAACCCGATAAAAAACCCACCCGCTTGGTTGGCACACACATCGACATAACAGAACGAAAAAAAGCAGATGTATTTAATGACAAAAATGCCCACGTTTTGGAGATGATTGCAATGGGCCGCACTGCCCCCGAGGTCTACCGGGAGATTGCCTTAATGTATGAAGACCGTCACCCTGGCCTACGCTGTTCAATGCTCGAATTACACGGCAATAAGCTTCTACACGGAGGAGCGCCAAGCCTGCCAAAAGAATACTGCGAGGCGGTACACGGCCTCGAAAACGGCCCCAGTGTTGGCTCGTGCGGAACCTCAACCTATACCGGCAAGCGTGTCATTGTAGAGAATATTGATACCGACCCCAAGTGGGAAAAAATCAAACATGTGGCACTGCCCCATGGTATGCGTTGTTGCTGGTCTGAACCCATTAAAAGCTCTTCCGGAAAAGTATTAGGTGCCTTTGGTATGTATTACAATCATCCGGCAGTGCCTAACAAGGAGGAGTCAAAAGACCTGACCTCTGCAGCAAGGCTTGCGAGCATTGTCATGGAGCGAGATCAGGCTCAAAAACGAATACACTCTTTAGCCTATACCGATGGATTAACAGAACTTCCAAGCCGCGCTTACTTTTACCAAAAACTTGAAAAAACAATAAGGATATCTGATAGATATCATCGACGCTTTGGCCTTTTATACCTTGACTTGGACAATTTCAAAAGTATTAACGACAGCCTTGGCCATAGCACGGGTGACCTGCTCCTGAAAGCTATTGCAACCCGCCTGAAAGACGCTTGCCGCGAAGACGATTTTGTTGCGCGCCTCAGTGGCGACGAGTTTTGCATTATTGTTGAAGGGATAGATAATTATTCTACCCTCAATGTTGCCCAGCGCTGCCTCGAAGCGATAGCCCAACCCATTGAGCTTTTATCTAGAAAGATCACACCGGCCTGCAGTATTGGAATCGCACATTACCCTGACGATGGAGAAGATCTATCATCCTTAGTAAAAGCGGCCGATACCTCGCTTTACGCTGCGAAGGAAAACGGCCGGAACCAATATACCTTTTATAAACCCGAGCTTACCCTTAAGACAGAATATCGTTTTCAGGTTGAGCAATATCTCCGAGAAGCGATTGAGAAAAAACAACTGACTCTGGTATACCAGCCTCAGATTAATGTAATTACCGGAAAAATTATCGGAGTCGAAGCATTATCACGCTGGCACCATCCGGTACTAGGTCATGTTTCCCCCATTTATTTTATCGACACGGCCGAAAGAATCGGCATGATTAAACCCCTCACCGAATGGGTATTAATGACTGCCTGCCGCCAAGCCGTCACCTGGAAAAAACACGGTTTTCATAATTTGCATATGGCCGTCAATATTTCTCCAAGCCATTTTATTGACAAGGCGATTATGCCCCTGATCATACACACGATTGATGAGACAGGTATCGCTCCCGCCGAACTGGAGCTGGAAGTAACCGAAAGTGTTGCACAGACAGACTCGCGCAACCTCTCAATTTTTAAAGATTTGAAAGATTTGGGCGTTAAATTAGCGATTGACGATTTTGGAACGGGTTACTCGTCTTTTTCTTCTCTTAAACACCTGAATGTTGATTGCCTAAAAATAGACAAGTATTTTGTTGATGACATGATAGCCGACAAAAAGGCATTAACGCTTATCAGCTCCATGATAGAAATGGGGCGTAACCTGGGGTATAAAATTACCGCCGAGGGTGTTGAAACATCAGAACAGTTTAATGTTCTCAAAAAAATAGGCTGCGATAATGCGCAGGGTTACCTGTTTAGTAAACCCGTCAATGCCAACGAAATATCAACCTTACTGGAGAAACAATAATTTCTTAAACTGACTGAGTCGGTCAAAGTTGCTTTCCGTGAAATTAGGGTCAAGCCTTTAATCGGCTTTGGTAACCTTCTTTTCTGGCTAGAAGGGACTTCATCCAGATTTTTATCAGTATTAATCAATTCCCGTCTCTTGTTGACGAATTTTTCGTCCCCTAGAAAAACCTGATTCGTTAACACAGGGTAGCTCGATCACAGGAAATCATCATCACCATGGACTATTTCTGGCGCCCTTTTTTGACGGCAAGATGAAAACGATGCCAACTCCAAACTTTGTGCTTAAACCGTTAAACCTTTAAACCTTTGTAACTATTCAGCCCATTCAGCATAAATATTGCTTAAAATATCTTAATGAGTCGAAAACACTTAATATTTATGCAAGAAGTTAACTAAATATATATAATGCACGCCAACTCTTTCGATATTTTTAAGT
>NVXL01000285.1 GCA_002746115.1 Alteromonadaceae bacterium | reverse complement strand
TATTGCTAGAAAACTCCATGGGTTTAATGATTTTAGCGATAGCGATAGGCACCGTGAGTGCCTTTGCTGGAATCAGTTTAATTGCCCTAATTAATACCATGATAGAACAACACCGCGCCGACTTTGGCGCCTATGGTTGGCCGTTTATTGGCTTACTTATGGGCTTAATCATTTCTGGTGTGGTATCCCAGGTAATGCTCAGTCGTATCGGTCATCGGATTATCTACCGCCTGCGTTTAGCCATGGTCAACCGGGTGCTTGGCACTGATATTGAAAGCTTAGAGAAAGCTGGCGATCACCGCTTATATGCCGTACTCACTAAAGATATTAACGACATCGGCAACGCCTTTAGTCGCCTACCTATTGCGATCTATAACGGTTTACTGCTTTTGGGGGGGATTGCCTACCTCGGCTATTTATCGTTAATGTTCTTGGGGATTACTCTAGGTGTTGTGGTCTTGGGGATTATTGTGGACCACTTTGTCAGCACTAAAATGTATGCCTTGTACAAGCAAGTACGCAATACTGAAGACCGATTATACAAACAATATGAAGCGGCTATAGAAGGGCGTAATGAACTGCGCTTAGACGCGGCACGACGAGGTCATCTTTTTCACTCCTTGCTAGAACCTGCCGCAAAAATCTGTCAGGAGACCAAAGCTCGTGCTGATATTTACTGGGCGATTAATTTAAACTGGACGGTCGTGTTAATCTTCAGTTTGATGGGTCTTATTGTGTTTTTGGGTATTAATCAACTTAACCTTGGCTTAGAAGTGGTGACCGGATACGTGTTAGCACTGATGTTTTTACGCACACCAATCACAAGCTTAATTGATATGATTCCGAATGTGATTGCAGGCAGTGTCTCGCTGAAAAAAATAAACCAACTGAAACTCGCGCAATACGATGCATCTTGGGTGAGCGAAGCGGGGGATAACGATCTTCTTGAATTTAAAAGTCTGCAATTACGCCATCTCGCTTACGCCTATCCGGTGCAAGATGAGACCGACAAAAAAGATGACTATACCTTTGCCTTAAAGCCGATTAATTTAACCATTAGCGCTGGTGAAATACTCTTTGTAATTGGCGGTAATGGCAGTGGGAAATCGACTTTTTCAAAAGTATTAACAGGTTTATACCCCAGCACCTCGGGTCAAGTGTTTATCAATCAACAGCTACTTGAGGCCGGTAATCAAGCATGGTATCGCAGTCATTTTGTCACGGTACTGTCGGACTTTTATTTATTCGATCATATGCTGACCGAACAAAACCCCCTCGCTAATGATCAGCGTGCCAACCATTATCTTGAACGTTTGCAAATTGCTCAAAAAGTACAGGTAAAAAACGGCATGCTTTCCACCACCGACTTATCTCAAGGGCAGCGTAAACGCCTTGCCTTACTGGCGGTGTATTTGTCGCCACGGCCAATTGTATTATTAGATGAGTGGGCTGCCGATCAGGACCCAGTTTTTCGACGCGTATTTTATCATGAGATTTTACCTGAATTAAAAGCCCAAGGGAAAACCGTCATCGCCATCACTCACGATGATAAATACTTTGATTGTGCGGATCGCATCCTTCGCTTTGACGCGGGTGAAATGCGCCCCGTTGAATCAAATGCTTTGAGCGCTAGTCGTCCCCAACCGGATATTGCATTGACCTTATGATGAATGTGACCTTATGATTGCCTGGTTCCTTAATAACCGCGTTGCGGCCAACTTATTAATGTTCATGATTATCGCGGGCGGTTTATTGGCCGTGCCTGGGATAAAAAAAGAAGTTCTGCCCGCGCTTGCCAAAGAGGTGATTGATATAACGGTCAGTTATCCCGGCGGTCACCCTGCCAGTATAGAATCCACTGTGTGCATGCCCTTGGAAGAGGCTATTCATGATCTGGATAATATCGAGACGCTGAATACACGCGTGACTGAAAGCGCTTGTCGATTATCACTCGAACTCACATTGAATACCGATGTGGCACGCATGCTCGACAAGGTGAAAACGCGGGTAGACGGTTTAAGCACCTTGCCAGAGCAGATCGAGCAATTACAAGTGACTCAGCGAGTCTGGCGAGATCGGGTGATAAGTGTGGCGGTCTTTGGATCGCGAGATATTCGGGGCTTAAAACAATTTTCCAAGGGAATTCGTGATCAACTGGCCCAGCTGCCGGGGATTTCCCTAGTGGAGATTGCAGATTTTGTGCCTGACGAGGTGAGCATTGAAATATCCGATTTAAATTTACAGCGTTACGACCTAAGTTTGAATGATATTGCCAAGGTCATTAATCAAAGCTCACTCGATGTGCCCGCCGGAATTGTGCGTAGCCCAAAAGGGGATGTACGCATTCGTCATGTTAGCCAAGCCTATTATGCGGCAGAATTTGCCAAAATTCCTTTAGTCACCACGATAGAGGGCGGCCAGCTATTATTGGGCGACATTGCTGAAATTCGTGACAGCTTACGCGAACAAAATTTTACCTCACGTTTTGATGGTGAAAACCTGATGATGTTGGATGTATTTTTTGGTGGTGATCAAGACGTATTAGATATCACTGAACAAGTACGAGATTATGTGAGCGATACCCAAGCGAGCTTGCCTGGCGATATTAAACTGGCGATCTGGCGAGATGACTCTGTGGCCTTAAAAAGTCGCATTCGTTTATTGTTAGAAAACGCCGCTATGGGGTTGGCGCTAGTGTTTCTTTTGCTTGTTATCTTCTTGCATATACGTCTGGCTTTTTGGGTGTGTGCGGGCATTATTATCTCGTTTATGGGTACGCTTTGGTTATTACCCGCATTTGTGGATTCCATTCACATGTTAACGCTGTTTGCCTTTATTCTTGTGCTGGGGATCGTCGTCGATGACGCCGTGGTAGTGGGGGAGAATATCGCCCATGGGCAAGAGCAGCTGAAGCGCCAAGGCAAGCTAAGTCATCAATCGGCGCATCAAATAACCTTGGCCAAGGTCAGTGAGGTGAGCGCACCTGTGGTGTTTTCCACCCTGACGACGATTGTGGCTTTTGCGCCTTTATTGTTTTTAAGTGGTGATGATGCCCGTGTCGCCCGTGCAATTCCGATTGTGGTGATTTTAACCTTGCTGTTTTCGCTGGTTGAATCGCTGCTTATTCTGCCTAGGCATCTCTTAGTTGTGCATGATCGGCCTGATAAAACGCAAATATCTTTGTGGCTTGGGGCATTAAACACTATGAGCGGCGAATTTTTGAACCGCTTATTAGCCCGTTATTATCAGCCGCTGCTAGAAGTTGTACTGCGCAACCGTGTGACCACTTTTTCTTGTTTTTTGAGTATCGTCATATTGTCTGCAGGTTTGGTCAGCTCGGGGATATTACCGACGGTATTTTTTCCTTCTATCCAGCGTAATATTCTCACCGCACAAGTAGAAACTCCCATTGACAGCCATTTTTCTCAGGCGCTAGATTACGCTGAACGCTTAGAAAATAGTTTGCGTCAGCTGGAAAATGAATTGAAAGGTGAGCAGCAAAATGAAGGCCAAGTCTTTATTCAGCATATCTATACAACGGTGGACGAGGGCGCGGTTAAAGTTGAAGTTGAACTAAGCCCCTCACAAGGCCGCCAGTACTCTGCCGAATTTTTATCACAGCGTTGGCGAGCGCTTAGCGATACGGAGGGTAGTCAGTGGCAGGGTGCTAAGGGACTTCATTTTGGCTATACCATGAACGACCTAGATTCGCCCATTAACTTAGAACTCGCATCCGATAATACCGCAGTATTAGATAAAAGCTTGGCGCTAATTAAAGCCCACCTTGAGCGCATTAAAGGCGTGTACAGCATCCGTGATAATTATGACACTGCGACCAGGGAGGTTCAGCTCCATTTAAAACCCTTAGCCTTGCAATTGGGTCTACGTGAGCAGGATCTAGCCCTGCAAGTACGGCAGGGGTTTTATGGCATAGAGGCGCAACGCATAAATCGTGAGCGGGAGGACGTACGCGTAATGTTACGTTACAAACTGGCCGAGCGTGAGGAAATTCAAAGCTTGTACGATATGTGGATTCGTAGCCCAGATGGTACTGCCGTGCCGCTCTCGCAAGTTGCAGAATTTAGTTTTACTCGGAGCTTACGTTTAATCAACCGCAAAGACCGTCAGCGTATCTACTCCGTAACAGCGGCTATTGATAATCGCCAAGCCAATGTTGAACAAATCGTTGACGATTTTAAAAGGAATTTTTTACCTGACTTACAAAAGCAGTACCCTCAGCTTCAAGTGTATTTTGGCGGTGCGGAGAAAGAGCGCGCCCGCTTTGTGAGCGAAATTACTTATTATTCGAGCATAGCAATTTTTGTGATCTATATATTGATGGCAATTTTATTAGGCTCCTATACCCAGCCCTTGTTGGTTATTATTGCCATCCCCTTTGGTTTAGTGGGAGCCTTATTTGGCCATGTACTGTTTGGTTTGGAATTGTCTTTATATTCTATGATGGGAATGACGGCGGTTGTTGGTGTTGTGGTGAATGATAATTTAATTTTAATTGATTATATAAATCGGGCTATTGATAATGGCCAAAGTCTTCATGTGGCGGTACGTGAGGCGGGGATTCGACGCTTCCGACCTATATTTCTCACCTCGATCACTACCTTTGTTGGTTTGTTACCGATGATCTTGGAGCGTAGTATGCAAGCGCAATTTTTAATCCCGATGGCGATTTCTCTGGCTTTTGGTGTGTTGTTTGCGTCAATCGTCACCTTGTTACTAGTGCCTGCTTTGTATGTTGATTTTGGCGGACGTAAAGGCGTGATTGAACAAGGTAACGATCCTCTGTTCACTGGGGGAGAAATTAAATGATAACTCAGCACTAACGATGCCAATATTCTGCTAGTTGAAGATGATCACATATTAAACGATCAGATTTTATTTATTGCAGCTGCTCTCGTTCCTCTCTTCACCTCCCTACACTTTGTAGTGGCATACCAAATTTGGGCATTACCTATTTAATTAATGATGATATCTCGACAAGCTTCTTTGTTAAACGTGGTTATCGTTCCGTATTCCTAGATGGTGATGCGACATTTAATGCAAATCTTTACTACGGCAGATGGAAGGATCAACAAGTCAGTGTGCCAGAACTTGCCGACAGGGATTCATTCCTTAGTGTTCAGAATGTAGGGAACCGTGTTGGCTGAGCTTTATGCGACCTTGATGTCGTAAACGAGATCGAATATCAATAGTGTTGCCATGGCCAGCCACAAAGCCCATGCATGATTACGTGTATCATTTTTTTACTTAATGCTGTATGTTAATTCAGTATTTTTAAAACCCCTATACGGATATGCGAGCCCATTGATCGATGAGCAAAATTAACAATCCACATGACAAGTTTATTCACTCCTACTTGCAGTATGGCAATTCCGCACGGGAATTTTTCGAGTATAACCTCCCCGTTGATATCCGCGACATGCTCGACTTAAGCACGCTTAAGTCAGAAAATACCA
>NVXL01000284.1 GCA_002746115.1 Alteromonadaceae bacterium | reverse complement strand
AGCCCATACTTCGATCATCACCTTAATTGAAGAGCGGCCAATATCTATAATGTCACAATAACAAGTGATGGTACTGCCGACAGAGACGGGGCGTAAAAAGACCATGCTGCCGACCGCAACAGTCGTTACTCGGCCTTTGGCGATTTCTCGCGCAGCAATGGCACCAGCTAAATCCATCTGAGACATAATCCAGCCGCCAAACACATCACCATTGGTATTGGTGTCGCGTGGGAGGGCGAGTGTTTGTAGGCCTATCTCGCCTGCTGGGGTTGGATCTTCATCAATACTAGCCATGGGCAGTCCTAAAATTAAACGGTTAAATCGCTATAGGGTGGGGGTTACTATTGGCTCATTAGCGTTGGTAACCAGGTGACGAGGGTTGGCCATTGGGCTAATGCTGCCATTAGGATTAATTGGATCACAATAAAGGGGATAACGCCACGGTAAATCGCCGAAGTTGGAATACTCTCATCGGCCACCCCGCGCAAATAGAACAACGCAAAGCCAAATGGTGGCGTTAAAAAAGAGGTTTGTAAGTTAATTGCGATCATTATTCCTAACCAAATCGGATCAACGCCCATTTGCAATAATATCGGCCCTACGACAGGTACGACGACAAAGGTAATTTCGATAAAATCTAGAATAAATCCGAGCACAAAAATAACGACCATCACAATTAATACAGCCATGAACGTTCCGCCCGGCAGCTCGTCGAAGAAGCCGTGGATAAGTCGTTCACCCCCTAAGCCGTTAAACACTAGGGAAAATAACGAAGCGCCTAAAAGAATAGCAAACACCATCGTCGTGACGTTTACTGTTGATAGCATGACTTCTTTTAGCATCTTGATCGAAAACTGTTTTTTTGCGATAGCTAAGGCGCTAGCTGCGATGGCGCCAATGCCGGCAGCTTCTGATGGTGTTGCGGCTCCCGAGATAATAGAGCCCAATACTGCGACAATGAGTAAAATCGGTGGGGCAATACTGCTGATTAGTTCGCTTAGCTTTACTTTATCTGTGTGCGTATGAGCTGGCGCAAGCTCAGGCTTGAATATGCCAACGGCTAACAGGTAAATAATGTACATACCTACCAGTAACATGCCGGGCACAATAGCACCGACAAAAAGATCGCCAACGGATACCGGGGCGGCGTTATAGATGTTTAATGCGAGCTGGGATTGCTGGTAAGCGTTAGAGATAATGTCGCCTAAAAGCACTAATGCAATAGAAGGGGGGATAATTTGCCCGAGCGTGCCAGTGGCGCAAATAGTGCCGGTAGCCAGTGCCGGTGAATAACGGCTTTTTATCATTGAGGGCAGGGACATCAACCCCATGGTAACGACAGTTGCACCGACAATACCTGTACTTGCGGCCAAAAGCGTTCCCACTAATACGACTGAAATCCCCATGCCTGCCGGGAGTCTACCGCATGCGCGCGCCATATTCTCAAGCAACTGCTCAGCGATTTTGGAGCGTTCGAGCATGACGCCCATAAAGATAAACAAGGGTACCGCTATCAGTGTGCCATTGCTTATGGTGCCAAATACACGCTCAGGGTAATTCAGTAAAAATTCGCTCGCAAAGCTACCGCTTAAAATTCCGATGCCAGCAAATAGTAAGGCGACTCCCGCGAGAGTAAAGGCGACAGGGTAGCCAAGCATCAAGGCCATACAGGCAAAGACAAACATCAATATGGGAAGTAGTTCGATCACTTGTTAAGCCTTGTGGGTATGTTTAGTTTGTTGATCGCTCGGTAGGCATAGCACTAGCAGGCTCCTGCTCACCTCTGCAATGCCTTGGAGTGTTAGCGTTAAGCCCGCTAATGGTACAAGTGATTTCAGTAGGAACACGGCCTGAATGCCACCCGGGTTATTTGAGCCTTCGAATACTCGCCAAGAGTTTAGGGTAAAGTTCCAGCTAATCATGATCATGAAAATCGAGAACGGTAGTAAGAACAAAACACCCCCGAGTGCGTTAACCCAGGCTCGATTTTGTCGGCTAAGCTTGTGGTATATAATGTCGACCCTCACGTGGCCGTCGTGCTTTAGGGTAAAAGCCATGCACAGCATAAAGATTGTGGCATGCAAGTAGGTGATGCTTTCTTGCGTCGCAATGCTGCCATAGCCAAATATGCTACGAGCAGCGACGACTAATACAACTACAGCGGCCATGATGGCTGTTAGCCAAGACAGTTTATTGCCAATGGTATTGTTGATACCGTCGATGATGGAAATAATATAGGTGATAACGGTTTTACTGCTCATGGAGAGTCGAATTATCTCAGCGGGTGATACGGAGGCGGCACCACGGTTGATGATGAATACCCAGGGTATTATTGCATTCAAATAGCGGGTGGGAGTTTGGAAGTAAGTCGGTAATCTAGCAAGTTCTTTTTGCTCTTCGTGCTAGAAATTCCAAGCAAAGCACGGTGCTGGGAATTAAAACATCGTCTTTTTGAGTGAAAAACGATCAGTTCTTGGTGTGAGATTGGTATGATGCGCAAAACGCTTAACTTGTTGGGCGAATTCCTTAGTCAAACCTCCTCAACCTTAAACGTAATCGGCTAAAATGGTAACAAAGATCCACCCTTTAAAAATATCTTTTCAGGCACAAATTATATGAAACCGTTGAAGTTGGCTTGTACCTCACTAATGCTATCAGCCGCTGTTACGCTAACAGCCTGTGATGGTAGGATGAAAGGCATGAGCAATCAAGAGATTGCCGCCAAGAGCGACGAGTGTATACGAGTAAACCCAACATCGCCCGGTAAAGTGACTGCGTGTGAAAACATTCGTAAAGAATGTGAGCGACGACGTAAAGGAGGCAACTTCGCCTGTTAAGTGAAGCTGCCTGATAACGTGATTTATTGACCTTGTATTTGATTCAATCGTTGCTGCGCTTTTGCGCCAAGCTCACCGCCGCTTTGCGCGACTTGTGAAAAATATTGCGCAGCTAGGCTCTGGTTACCTTCTCGTATGGCAACCTCGCCAAGTTGATAGGCCGCATTTGGGGTCGGTAATAAATCTAAGCTAAGTTGTAAATGTGTTTTAGCTTCCCGGGTTTTTCCTTGTTCTAATTGCGCAATACCAAGGCCTAGTTGAGTCTTAAAGTACTCAGGGTACAGGCGAGATGCTTGGGTAAATGCGGATTCTGCAGCTTGATAATTTTTTTGTGCAAGTAGAATTACGCCTTTCTGGGTATGAAATAAGGCTTCTTCATCTTGTGCGGCAATTGCTCTGTCAATTAGTCTTAGTGCGCTATCGTGGTTACCTTCGGTGGCTTGCTTCAAGGCTTGCGTACTCAGTTCGTAGGCACTCTTATCTTTACGTATTTGAGCTGTTGCGCGTTGGTAAGCGCTGTGATTGCGAACACCTCCAGATAATTGAGACGCTTTTTGACGGTTCTTGTCGACTCGCTCTTGTGATGGCGGGTGGCTAGCGAATAGACCTTGTAGCCAGTTGGATTGCGCACGCGATTCTGACAGTTTCACAAAAGTCTCTTGTAGCTCGACCGCAGCGTAGGGGTCGTAACCTGCGTTCACCATGTAGTCCATACCATGAGCATCCGATTGTAATTCATGTTCTCGTCCGTGTTTTGCTTGCCAAGCTCCCGCGCCCAGCTGAGTTCCTTGGCTTAGGATCGACCCGTAGGACGTATCTTTAGTTGCTGCACCGAGAAGCGCAATACTGGAGCTAATAAGCGTGGCTTTTGTCATTTGCTGCGCTCCATGGCGAGCTGCAGCATGCACAATTTCGTGTCCAAGGACGGCGGCCAGTTGAGCCTCGTCGTCGAGCAATAATAGTAAGCCACGGTTAACCGCAATTTTGCCGCCTGGCAGAGCCCAGGCATTAGCGCCGTCGTTGTTGAGTACAACAAATTCGTAAGGTAGGTTAGGGCTGTGGCTCAGCTGTGCGAGTTTGCGCCCGACATTGGCAACATAAAGGCCAAGTTCTGGGTCAACATTGTATACTCCGCCTTGTTGCTGTTGGTACGGGCTGTAATTTTTTTGCCCCATAGCAATTTCTTGTGAGGATGAGACAAGCGAAAGTTCATTCTTGCCAGTAACCGGGTTTACGGCACAGGCTGTACATGAAACGATGATATAAGTAATTAGCGCCAGAACTCTGTATGGCGCGGCTAATTGAATAGGAAACATAACGATGAGTGCTCTGGCAATGATTGAGTTGTTTGCGGGAAAACGCCCAGATGGTAGCGCCGTTGTAGAGCGGCTGCAAGTAAAAGTGATCGAAGGTAAGGGCGACGAATCGGATGCCTGCGAGTTGGTTAAATCGCCAGCATTTGTGCAGGGAATTGCCAGTGGTGACCTGATTAAGTTAAATAAAGATGAAAATACTTTTGAATTACTAAAACGCTCGGGGAATCTTTGTGTCCGGGTGTTATCCAAAGAGCCGATTTCCCCGCTTGCGCAAGACTTAATACCTCAGTTTGAAAAGCTTGGCGGTAGCATTGATTTTGAGAATGAGCGCATGTTGGTATTCAGTATTCATGTCAGTTGTGGTTTTAGCCCAGTTGAGGCCTTACTGAATGAGTACATTGATGAAGAGTTGGGAAGTATGTGGGTCTATGGAAACGTGTATGACCCTGCCGATGGCGTCACACCGCTAAAGTGGTGGCTAGATATTCTAAAGCCGCAATAGTAGTTTTTTAATGTTGAGTGTTTGTGACAGTTGACGGCTTGGGAGTGCTTGCGATTTGTTATAGCGAGTGTGATTGAGCCTTGTCATATTAAGACAATGCCTGTCTAACAAGGGAATTATATCTTGACAACGTAAGTCTAAACTTAGGATAGATTAGTTTAATCTTTATGGCCTAAGCGAATTGAAAATAACAGGAGAGTGTTTTGGAAAACAAGAACGTAATATCGCGAACGTACGTACCAGTGACGGTGAAGCGATTTTTAGCTTTTGGGCTTGTAGCGCTCCTTGCCGGCTGTGGCGGTGGAGGAGGTGGCAGTAGCGTAGGGTCTATCGGAGGCTCTAGCGGTGGGTCGAGTACTCCCGCACCGAGTAATCCCTCAGCACCAAGTGCTAGCGGATGGCAGGAGGGGGTGTTTGCTTCTCGTGATGACTTTGTTGCACAGTGCCGGGCGCCTCGCGTCGGTGTTGATGATAATGGCAATGCATTCGCGGATACTACGGGAAGGACTGTAGATGAAAACAATTGGTTGCGTGCTTGGACGAATGAACTTTATTTATGGTACGACGAAGTGGAAGACATGGACCCCGGATTATTTAATACGCCAGATTATTTCGATCTTTTAAAAACGACGGCTACGACAGCTTCGGGCAGCGTCAAAGATAGTTTTCATTTTTCACAAAACACACAAGAATACAACGACTCATTTATTCGCGGCATTTCATTTGGTTACGGGATGAGCCTTCGCGCAGTATCGACCGCCCCGCCACGTGAATTTATCGTATGGGATGTGGTCGCGGACTCATCTGCAGGGCGTGCAGGGGTAAGACGATCGCAGCGAGTTGTTGAGATTGACGGGGAAGACTTCGTCAACGGAAATAATGTTGATGTTTTAAATGCAGGTCTATTCCCAGAATTTGATAATGAGGCTCATACTTTTGTCTTAGAGGCTTTTGATCGCAGTTCACGTATTTCGGTTAACCTTGTAAC
>NVXL01000283.1 GCA_002746115.1 Alteromonadaceae bacterium | reverse complement strand
ACCTTTGATACGCGCAGCAAACAATTTTCTGTTACGCCAATAGACCAAGCGGTTCAAAAACAAAAAGCTTCAATTGCATGGGATTTAACCTTTGATCAATCAGGCAGGCTCTGGGTGGCTTACGAGAACTTAGGGCTTAGCTGCTTTGATGGCGTTAATGGAGAAATACAGCGCTACCGGCACGACACCGAAGATGTCTCCTCGATCAGCTCAAATAATGTAAGAGTGGTGTATGTCGATAGCAAAAATCGAATATGGGCAGGCACGTACGGAGAGGGGCTTAACCTAATTGACGCGAATTCTGACCAAGTCGTTCGCTTTCCTCACGAAAATTCAGAAAAAAGCGGTGTAATTTGGTCGGTATTGGAGGATAACGAAGGTCGCTTTTGGGTGGGGGATGGCGAGTCGGTGAGCATATTAAATGTCGAGTCGCGCAGTTTTCGACGATTTATCTATTCAGATGAAAAACCTACCAGCCCGGGAAATTTCGTTGTGAATATTGTTTACGAAGATAATAATGGGAATGTGTGGGCTGGCTATTTTCCCTCTGGTGTTGATATCGTCGATGCCCAAGCTTCGGTGTTTAATAACTTTCGTTATCGTAGATCCAGCCCCAACACCATTGCAGACGGCGGTGTTCTGGCAACGTTTCAAGATAAAATCGGTAACCTCTGGGTGGGTGCCGGCCTGGGTTTGAGTTATCTCGATAGAAAAACAGGGAAAATAAGCAATTTCAAGCATGTTAAAAATAACACTTCAACGCCCAGCGGCAATACTGTGTTATCCGTGATAGAGGACAGCAAAGACTATATTTGGCTTGGGATTTGGAATGCAGGCCTTAATCGTTATGACCGAAACACAAAAACCTTTGACTATTTTTTACCGATAGACGGTGACGAAACTAGCATACCGGGAAGAGAGCCCTGGGATGTGATAGAAGATAGCCGGGGAGATATTTGGGTTGCGACAGAAAAAGGCATTGCCAAATACCACCGACAGCAAAAGCGCTTTACGCGCTATACCCCTCCGCATCATATGCTCGCGGAGTCCGATTCCTTTTATTGCAGAAAAGCTTATGAGGATCGACGTCAGCACTTGTGGTTTGGTTGCGCCAGTGGCTTGTATTTGCTAGATCGGGAAAACGGAAATTTTACTCACTACAAGCACGAAGACGACAAGCCAACATCACTTAGTGATAGCTATGTAATTTCTATGTTTGAAGATTCTAAAAATCGCTTTTGGATAGGGACGTCCGATGGCGGGCTGAATTTAATGGATAGGAGTTCCGGTACGTTTAGCGTATTCAGCATAAAAGACGGTCTGGCTAACAAGACTGTCGCTGGTATTGTCGAAGATTCAAGTGGGTTCATTTGGCTAGCAACTAATAAAGGACTTTCGCAGTTTGATCCGGAGTCGCTTACGTTTAGAAATTACGGTCGACGCCACGGATTAATTGATAACCTGTTCAATAGAGACTCTATTTCGAAGACCAGAAGCGGTGAGTTGGTGGTGGGCAGCAGTAAAGGCATGACCATTTTTAAACCTGAGGCCTTAAAAAGCAATCGCTTTGAGCCGCCTGTTGTGATTACAGACTTTAAAATATTTAACGAATCTCACCCTGTCAATGCCGAGGGTGAGCCTGTCTTAGATGAAAATATTGTTAAGGCGCGACAGATACACCTGGAGCATTGGCAATCTGTTTTTTCGTTTGAGTTTTCGGCGCTTAATTATATTTCTCCAGAAGACAATCAATTTAAATACCGCTTGCTTGGTTTTGAAGAAGAATGGCGTAGAGATGTCGGCAGTCGTCTGGCTACTTATACCAATATTGACCCGGGGGAGTACACGTTTCAGGTTCTCGGTTCAAATAACGAAGGGGTTTGGAACCCGGAGCCCGCATGGATAAAAATTATAATAAGTCCGCCGTTTTGGAAAACATGGTGGGCTTACGTTATATACAGCTGTGCTGTAATAGTTCTGGCTTTTTTATTGGTCAACTATTATCGAAGAAAAGTTGAGTTTGATAAGCAAAAATTTATTAATACACAATTGCTGAATATGGATAAAATCAAGGATGAATTTTTAGCGAGCACCTCGCACGAACTACGAACGCCATTAATTGCAATGATTGGTCTTTCGGATACTCTGGTTTCAGAGTATTCAGACGCTGGCGACAAAAACTTACTGGAAAAATTGAATATAATTTCATTGAGCGGCCAAAGGTTGTGTCATCTAATAAACGATATATTGGATTATTCAAAAATCAAGGAAAGCCGACTAGAGTTGAACATCACGTCAGTCAGTATCGATAGGGTGGTTGAGTCTGTTTTTTCTTTATTAAGGCTGATCGCTGAATCCAAAGGATTAGCGTTGAAATACTCGCCAATTGGGCAGAAGTATTGTGTTCAGGCCGATGATAACCGCTTGCAGCAAATTATGATTAACTTGGTGGGCAACGCGATAAAGTATTCAGACTCTGGCACGATAGAGGTAATCTGTCGGGCTTTCACCAATAGTTTGAAAATCCTCATAGTAGACGAAGGCATTGGTATTCCAGAGAAAAAATTGTCAACAATATTTGAAACCTTCAGACAGCTCGAATTTTCTAAGGAGCATAACGTAGGTGGAACAGGCTTGGGTCTTTCCATTGCCAAAAAATTGGTGGAACTACATGGTGGAGAGCTAAAGGTTCGATCCACGGTGGGAGAGGGCTCTGAATTTGAATTTACCTTACCGCTTGATCCAGATCGTCAGTCAAGCCATCAATCAGATCATTCTCAGTCATTAGATAGGGAATATTTGCCCGAAGAAACTAGCTCTTCCCAAGAAGCTAGGCTTACCAAGGATCCTATGCTTGCCGAAGGCAATTTGGTTATGGAGGGTAAGGTTTTGGTGGTTGATGATGACCCTGTTAATCGGATGATAATTTTAGGTTATCTGAAAAAGCAGGGTATACAAACGCTGGAGTGCGAAAACGGACATGAAGCCGTTGCTTTTGTTAAGCGGGATAACTCAATCCGATTACTTGTGATGGATAATATGATGCCCGGCCTTTCTGGTATTGAAGCATGTAAAGAGATTAGGGACACTCACAGTTTAGAGCGGCTCCCGATATTTTTACTGTCTGCGGTTAAATTGGATGAGAAGTCGGAAAATCACCTTACTATAGGCTTCAATGAGTTTTTTCAAAAGCCGGTGTCCGCAAGGGAGTTGATAGCTAAGATTGAATATCATTTAAGTGTCGCGACCGGATAAATCGACGGTTTATTTGTGTTAATAGCGTTCGCCTTATTCAAAATTAAGAGCTAAAAAGTATAATCGCAGTAAAAATAATTTTAATACATTACTCTTATAAATGTGGTAACAATTCGGAAGCAATGTGTTAGTTGTTGGCTGGGTATATTAAAAATCATTTTATGAAGTTATGATCTTAAAAAATGTCGTAATAGTAAAAACAACCATATGAGTAATTGCCAATAAAAAAATACTCCTATACACTCCGCTCCCCTTGCCAATAGTCTTAAGTGCAAGCTGTACACTAATTAAAACTATTTTTCAACTGACGCTTTGCATATCTCTGCAAAGCGTAGTGTTATAGAGAGCGCCTAAACAATGTTAAACCCGGAACGCAGTAAACTGCTGAATTTACTTGATCTCAATAAAGACATCGCCAGTGCGAAGGGCGCTTGGTTAACCAGCACCTGCGGCGAGGTATACCTTGACTTCACATCGCAATACGGCGCTGTACCTTTCGGCTTTAACCCTGATTTTCTACAACAACAACTTATTGAACAGGTTAACACTAATGCCGCTGTCATGGTGCAGCCATTTTTCTCGCAAGGCGCGAAAGAACTTTCGGATCTGCTTATTGAGATCGCACCGGAGGGATTAAAGTACGTCACCTTCGCCTGTACCGGCGCCGAAGTGGTAGAAGCCGCCATTAAATTGGCAAAATCCGGCACCAACAGAAAGAAAATACTCTCAACCCTTAACAGCTTCCATGGAAAAACCATGGGCGCGGCGCTTGCCACTGGTAACGCTTATTATAAAGAAGAGTTTTATTCCGATAACGCCAGCTTCTTACACATCCCCTACGACGATCTTGAGGCCTTGGAGCTAGCCCTCAGTGGTAGAAAAATCGCGGCCTTCATCGTAGAGCCGGTTCAGGGAGAAGGCGGGATGATTGAGCCTTCTCCGGGTTACCTGCAAGGCTGCCAAGCGCTGTGTGCCCATTATAATACCCTCTTTGTTGTGGATGAAATCCAAACAGGCCTTGGTCGTACCGGTGAATTATTCGTCAGCCTCAAAGAAGGTATCACCCCAGATATATTACTTGTCGGTAAAGCCCTCGGTGGTGGCATGTTGCCCATTAGCGCCTGCATCGCCAATGAAAAAGCTTGGAGCACCGACTTTGGCCTGCGCCACAGCTCCACCTTCGCCAACAACCATCTTGCCGCCCATATGGGCATAGGCACCATCAAGGCCTTGCGTGAGCAACACGAGATTCTCGAAAACGTTAATAACATGGGGCACTATCTACGCGAACAACTCGAAAAACTCGTCGCGCGTTACCCCGAGGTGTACACCGGCTGCTCTGGGCGTGGCCTTATGCAAGGGTTGATGCTCAGCCCTTGGCGCGACCCGCAATCCTATGTGCCTTGCTGCGTATATGAGTTTGGCTACGCCGTCGCGATCGTCTCCAGCTACCTGCTTAACCAGAATCACATCCTCACGGTTCCGACCCTCAACGCCAACAACGTACTGCGCATACAGCCTAACTATTTCGTTGAACAAGGTATGATCGATCGTTTTATTGAGGCCCTAAACGAGGTCGCTGAAATCATCAAACAAGGTCAGTTCGTCCGCCTACTGCGTAACGCCATCGGCCTAACAGCACCCATGCCAAACCAAGATTTACCGCCGCTTCGCCTGCCTAGACAAGCACCGCCCGAACCCACACAGGATGAACCTTACCGGGGGCGCTTCGCTTTCTTTATTCACCCAACCACCGAAGAGGAAGGTGTGGATGGTCTGTGTGCCGAAATCAGTCAGTTCAGCCCGGAAGAGCGCGAGAGAGCACGCACCTGGATGAACGAATGTAGTTCGCTCAGTCCGATTGCCGTACCGGCCTATCACATCCCTTGTTTTGCCTCCGATGACGGTGGCTATATTGACGGATGGCTAATCGCCAGCTTTCTCTCACCAAGAGACATGATGCGTCTGAACAAAGCCGAAAAAACCAAGCTCCTCACAGGTTACATCGAACAAGCTAAAGCCCTTGGCGTGGATCGTATTGGCCTCGGTGCCTTTACCTCGGTTATCTCGCGCAGTGGCACCTTAGTTGCCGATAGTGGCGTCGACGTCACCACCGGAAACTCCTATACCGCATTAACCAGTACTGACGCTGTGCGTCAAATCGTCCATCACAGTGGTCGCTCATTAAGCACGATGCAACTTGGCGTCGTTGGCGCGCTGGGCTCGGTCGGTCGGCTCTGCCTGCTCGACCTTGCAGGGGAATGCGCTAGCATCAACCTCATTGGCAATGCGCGCAACAAAGACCGCCTTAGTACGCTTAAGAGCTTGGCAGGGGAAATGCTGCTCAGTCTCGTCAACGCGGATAAGCCAAACGCCATTCCAATCCTAATGCGTCTT
>NVXL01000282.1 GCA_002746115.1 Alteromonadaceae bacterium | reverse complement strand
GCATAATCAAAGAAAAATTAAAATGGATAACAAAACAAGCTAATAGCGTAGCGCTAGCCTTACACCAATGCGTCAAACCAACACCTAAAACTCAGTCTTAACCCCAACCCCAATACTACGCCCTAGAAGCGGTGCCTGATTCTTCAAAAGCGAACCATGAACACGCGCATCAGCCCTACCAAGGCAACACCTCACCATTGGAATGCCAAAACGTACCAGAATTCGAAAGCTCAAGCTCGTCAATTCGCTGAGCAAGTCGTTCACTCGCCGTCTCGGCTGAAATGTCGCCATTGTTACCGACCATATCCGTTTGCACATAACCTGGGTGCAAAACGGCGATGCTGATGCCTTTGGGTTTTAGGTCTATGGAGAGGGACTTGGCGGCAGCATTTAGCGCGGCTTTGGACATGCGGTAACCATAGCGACCGCCCGAGCTATTGTCCGCGATAGAACCCATGCGGCTCGTAATAAACGCAACTTTAGAGCCCTCGCCTAAGTTCTGCAGTAGACTCTCTGTGACGTACAAAGCACCTACAGCGTTGACGTGAAACTGCTCCACGATCGTGTGATAGTTAATGTTGCCAAGGGGCTCATCGCGTAAAATACCGGCATTGTTGATTAATATATCGACCTTCTTATCGCCGACGGCCTCTTCAATACGCACCATCGAGTCGAGGTGGAGAAGATCCACTGCTGCGACGACATGGGCTTCCGTGGCGAGTAGCTCGGGCGATGCATCGCGGCAGACGGCAAATACCTTGCAGTTCCGTGCCAAGTATAATTTAGTGAACGCCAACCCGATGCCACGGTTGGCACCAGTAATCACGACAGTTGTGCTCATAAAAAACTCCAGAGTACAGTTTTTGCTTAAACTTTTGTGGGGTGATCCCTATCGAGCACACCTTTCCACATGAGATGTCCATATGAGAGGTCCATATTAAGGTGTATTGACACGACAGAAAGGCTTGTTGTAATACTAGACTCGATACTCGATAATCAACAGCCGTTTTTGCAACGAAGCTGTCGGATTGTAGCATCCTGTTCCCCGGGCACCGGCGTTCCTATATTTTCAGCACTTAAGACATCATCATTATTATGCAAGCCACCCAAGAAGTTTTTCGTGTGCGTCGCCAATATAACAAGTGGGTTGGTAATGAAACCCTTGAAGATTATGCGCTGCGCTTTACCGCTAAGCGAGCACGAAAATGGAGCATTGATAAGGTTGCCAAAACCGCACTTGGCGCGACGGCTTTCTTGGCACTTGAGGCACTGAGTGCAACGCTGACCTTAAGCTACGGCTTTAGCAATACGCTTTGGGCAATCTTGGCGGTATCGACGGTGATCTTCTCCGTCGGCTTCCCCATCTCCTATTATGCCGCTAAGTATGGTTTAGACATTGACCTGCTGACGCGTGGCGGTGGTTTTGGCTACCTTGGCTCGACGGTTACCTCGTTAATTTACGCCTCTTTTACCTTTATATTTTTCGCGATTGAAGCGGCAATTTTAGCCTCTGCTTTGCAGGCCTTACTGCATATACCTCTCTTTATTGGTTACATAATTTGCGCTTTTGCGGTGATTCCGATCGTGACGCACGGGATCTCTGCCATCAGTCGTTTTCAGGTGGCCACTCAAGGGTTTTGGCTGGTCTTGCAAATAGCTGCAATTGGCATCGTCTTCTTTTTTGAGGGTGAGCATATTGCCGAATGGCAAGCGTATACGCCCCCGGGGCTTGCCAATGCGGGTGGCTTTAATTTGGCGCTATTTGGCTCGGCGGCGGCGATATTGTTTGCATTGATTGCCCAGATTGGTGAGCAAGTTGATTACCTCCGCTTCATGCCTGAAAAAACCACAGAGAACTCTAAGCGCTGGTGGTTTTGGTTAGTGTTGGCAGGGCCCGGTTGGATCTTTGTCGGTGTCATCAAAATGTTACTTGGCTCGTTTTTAGCGTATTTAGCGATCCGGGCGGGCTCATCTTTTGAGCAGGCATCTGACCCGACTTATATGTATCAAAGTGTCTTTTTACATATCACGGAGTCGCCGCAGATAGCACTGGCACTGGCGGCGTTAATGGTGATTTTGGCGCAGATGAAAATAAATGTGACTAATGCCTATGCCGGATCGATTGCTTGGTCCAACTTCTTTTCACGTTTAACGCATAGCCATCCCGGGCGTGTGGTTTGGTTGGTGTTTAATGTTGTTATCGCGTTAATCCTAATGGAGTTAGGAATTTATCGCGCTTTGGAGGCAATTTTAACCATATTTGCGATTGTGGCGGTGAGCTGGTTGGGCACTTTAGCCGCTGATTTAACGATTAATAAACCGTTGGGTTTGAGCCCAAAAATTGTTGAATTTAAACGCGCACACTTGTACGACATTAATCCAGTTGGCGTCGGCACGATGGCGATTGCGACCTTGATCGGCACCTTATGTTACCTAGGTTTACTTGGCGATACGGCCAAGTACCTCGCTCACTTTATTAGCTTGGCTTTGTGCTTTGTGTTCGCCCCGGCGATTGCTTTATTAACACGCGGTCGTTTTTATCTTGCAAGGCAGTCGCCAGAGAATATTGACTCGACCTGTTGTATTTGTGAAAACAACTTTGAGCCGGAGGATATGAGTTTTTGCCCCGCCTATGAGGGCGCGATTTGCTCCCTGTGTTGCTCCTTAGATTCACGCTGCATGGATAGCTGCAAGACTCAAGCGCGTTTTTCTGAGCAGGTTAGTGCGTTCTTCCGGTTATTTTTACCTAGCCGTGTAGTCGCTTCTATTGGCTCACGTACCGGTAAATTGATTGTGGTCATGATAGCGGTGACCTTGACGATTCTAAGCGTTTTGTCGTTAATTTATTTTCAGATGCACCCCGCGAACGAGGCCGAGACGGATTTATTGTTACAAGCATTGATCAGTGTATTTTTTATTATATTGGTGATATCCGGTGTAATTGCTTGGATATTCTTGTTGACCCATGAAAGCCGAGTGCTGGCACAGCAAGAGTCTAATCGGCAAACCCAGCGTTTGATGAAAGAAATCCACGCCCATGAAAAAACCGATAATGCTTTACAAGAGGCAAAAGAAGTTGCTGAACGCGCTAACAGTGCCAAGAGTCGCTTTCTCACGGGCATGAGCCATGAGCTGCGCACGCCATTGCAGGCGATTATAGGTTATGCACAATTGCTGCAACAAAAAAGCGATATCCCCAATCAGCACATGCGTGCACTTGGTACTATTAATCGCAGTGGTGAGCACCTTGCAGGCTTGATTGAGGGGCTTCTGGATATTTCTAAAATCGAAGCCGGACGCTTGGAAATTTATCGTAACGAGATAAGCTTATCGGATCTTTTAGAGCAGCAGGTGCAAATTTTTAGAAAACAAGCGGAAGATAAATCAATTGGGTTTCATTATCGCTTGCATAATCATTTACCGCCGACGGTGATTGCGGATGAAAAGCGTCTGCGTCAAATTCTAATCAACCTGTTATCTAATGCAGTAAAATATACTGAAAAAGGTCGAGTTGACCTTGATGTCTATTATCGCAATCAAGTGGCTGAATTTCGCATCAGTGATACCGGTATTGGCATACGTACTCAGGACTTGTCGCGCATTATGGCGCCCTTTGAGCGTGTTCGTGTCACAGGCTCAGATAACCCAGAGGGCACGGGCATTGGCCTGACGATTACGCGCTTGCTGACGGAGTTAATGGGTGGTGAGCTTAAAGTTGAAAGCACCTTTGGCTCGGGGACCTGCTTTACTGTTATGTTAATGTTGTCCTCGGTGGATAGGCCGCGTGAAGCGGTCGTGTCCGTGCAAAATATTGTGGCCTACGAGGGGTCGAGAAAAACTATTGTTATTGTTGATGATGAGCCAGTCCATAGGCAATTGCTGATAGATATTTTACACCCCTTAGGGTTTACGCTTTATGCTGTCTCCGACGGGCAGTCGTGTCTTAGTTTGCGGGCTCTGCATCAAGCCGATTTGTTTTTATTAGATATGAATATGCCTGGCATGAATGGTATGCACCTAGCTGAAGCCTTGCGAGATCGGGAAATTAAGACGCCAGTGGTGATACTTTCGGCGGATGCGATTGAGCATCATCGGGGTTTTCACGAAAGCTCGGCTCATGATGATTACTTAGTAAAACCGATTAGTAATCAGCGTTTACTTGAGAAAATAGCTGAAAACCTGAGCATACAATGGTTGCTGGACGAGTCAAAGGAATCTGAACCGGAGTTGATTGGCGTTACCGAGCTTGCTGCTGCGGTGCTGCCGGATGAGCCTTTGCTGCATGAGTTACTCGCCTATTCTCAGATTGGCTATAAGCGCGGGGCGATGCAGATTTTAGATAAAATTCGCCTGCTAAGTTTATTGGATGACCAGATGCAAGCTTACTTAACCTCGCTGGTTGAGCGACTACGCTTTGATCAACTCACCGCTTACCTGGAACAACAGTTACAAAATGAACAGTGAGAAAAAACGAGATATAGCTTTAGTCGCAGATGATTGTGCTGAAACGCTCAGTATGATTAACGATGTCTTAGAGCAGGCGGGCTTTGATGTATTAGTGGCACTAGAAGGTAAGCAGGCACTCGCGATTGCGGATAGGCTAACGCCTGATATTATTTTGTTGGATGCGATGATGCCGAATATGGACGGTTTTGAAACCTGTAAAAACTTAAAGCAGCGCGCCCATTTGGAATCGGTACCGGTCATTTTTATGACGGGTTTAACGGAGACGCGAGACGTTTTAAAGGGCTTAGACTGCGGTGGTGTGGATTACCTGACTAAGCCGATTAATGCCAGTGAATTAGTTGCACGTATTCGTGTGCATCTTAAAAATGCACGCTTAACCAGCAGTGCTTATCAAGCTTTAGATTCGACTGGGCAACACCTGTTTGTGATTGATGCCGCTGGGGCAACGTTGTGGGCAACGCCGCAAACGCACGGCTTATTTGCTAAGGCTAAGGTGAGTGAATCTTGGAAGACGACCCAACTCGCTGAGCAGCTGGCTATTTGGTTGGCTCATGGGCCTGAGGTGAATCAGTGCTTACCCTTAAAAATGCCTAAGTCTTGTAGCGCTTTGGATGTGCTATTAGTGAACCGGCGTGAGGATGGCAGTTATTTAATGAAGCTTGTCGACGGCAATAAAGATTCTGGTGAGGTTATTTTAAAGCAAGCTTTAGCGCTCACCACGCGTGAGTCTCAAGTGCTGTATTGGTTAACTCAGGGTAAAACGAATCGAGAAGTCGCGCAAATATTGGAAATGAGCCCTCGGACGGTGAATAAGCATTTAGAGCAAATATTCCCGAAGTTGGGCGTGGATAATCGTACGGCTGCTGCTGCGAAAGCGATTGGTGTGTTGGCGCAAGTGGCGGGTTAGTTACTGGTATCTATAAGCTGTGTAATTACCTGATTTTTTTTCAGGATTTTCATGTTGTTTTTCATGAGTTCGTTTGGGAGGTCATATTTTTTGGCTTCTTTAATTGCCTTCTTCTGAAACTTGATGGCATTTTTAAAATCACCTTCGCGTGAGTAAAGTGCGGCATTGGTCTCGTGATAGCTGAGTTTATCGATGAAATCTTTTAATTTAATTTCATTTATATACGCACGGGCTTCAGTTAGTGTTTTAGCGTCACTTTGAGGATTAAGCGTTACCGTTTGGGCGAATTGTACTTTGGCAAATTCATCGCCGTTAGTGGCCGCTTTACGTATCCAATCGAGGCCTACTGTTTCATCCTTTTCAAAGGTCACGCCATTATAGCGCTCTAGGCCTAGGAGCAATTGCGCCTCACTGACGCCGTCTTGGGCGGCAGATTCTAACCAGAAATGGCTTTTACTACTGTCGGCGTCGCACTGCTCGCCATACAATATGCGCGTACCTAAATCGAGT
>NVXL01000281.1 GCA_002746115.1 Alteromonadaceae bacterium | reverse complement strand
CGTACTTACAGCCGTTTGTAAATCCAAGCTTGTAATTTTTTTGTAGCCTAGTGAGCCTCGTCCACCCGCCTGTAAACGTAATTGGTGATAAAAATACGATATGCCCGACTGCTCATCTGGATTTTCCGCTGTTGGTGCATTGCTAAAGACATCGGTAACCACAAGCGCAGGCAGAGCCGCTTCTAACACTGGTGCTACTGCCGTATCAAAACGCACCACATCTTCAGGTAGATCATAGAAGGGGTCATTAATAGCACGATAAAAATCGCTGGTAGTTAAACTGGAGGTCGGGTAGCAATATGGCGTCCCCGGAACTGAAGATCCGTCTGGATAGGAGATTGTCGTTTCATCACATTGTTCGCCCGTACTTGCGGTATACCCAGCTTCTATTGACTTGTATCGACCCGAGCGTATTAAGGGCTGGTAATTAATCGTGGTTTTTGCGCCTAAACCATTGGTGATACTATGAATTAAATCGGGTCGATGTTTTATCTCCCCTTGCGCCCCAAGGTGCACTCTTAAACTTCCACTTTCACCATCAAAGGACATCACATCTAACCAACCATCGCTATTCACATCAAAAAATGAATAGCTTTGATTAAAGTTTGCTGTCGTTGCCGCAAGTAGGTTTTCTGGACCAAAGTTTTCTGTCCCTGGCTGCCAGCTCTGGTAGTGCAACTCCCCTGTGTCTATCGTTAAACGGGAGTGCCAAATAACATCCAAGACGCCATCAAGATCTAAATCCACCCAAGACGGGTTTGTGTCATTCGGCTCTGTGATTTCAAATGTTTTAAAGATTTGCTCGTCTTCAAATCCTGCACCATTATTAATACGAAACGCCCAGCTGCCACCCGCTTGTTGTCTACTTAGATTTATAAGGTTATCAAAAGTAGTGCCGTTGCCCCTGTAATAAAAATAGACTAGGTCAGGTAGCCCATCCGAGTTCACATCAACAGTACGCAGTGAATGTTTATCATCTCGATTTTCAATCCAACCTTCAATGCTTGTTGATTCTTCCGAACGCTCATTCGCGTCATTCTGCGCTAAAAGCGTTCTTTCGAAGAGGAAGCTATTCCCTTGTTTGGTCAGCTGAACGACAAAATCACGATACGATTCCAAGCATGAAGCCATTGGGGGGAAGGTATTATTCGTAGGGTCATCGACGCATTGACTGATATGTCCACCTTGGCTGGCACCGATAACATGTTCACGAACATTCACCAAAAGATCCATTTGGCCATCGCCGTTGAAATCACCTGTTGTTATATTGCTAGCATTGTATAACCAAGTACTGTCAATGCCTTGGATGCCGTCTGCATCAACTATCGGAAATTGCACTGATGCGCCATAGTGATAATAACGCGAGCTGGTGACTGGTTCAGCGGGGTTTCGTTCAAGAAAACGCACAAAAACACTGCCGTTATCGACCGTGAGCATATCGCTTAAACCATCACCGTTAACATCTGTAAATATTGGGTCTGTGCCTGTTGGTATCGGCTCACCCGATGGCGCCCCTGGTGACAATTCCCATAGACCACTTCCTGTTGGTTCCGATACATACAACCTATGTTTAAAGACTAAGTCTTGCCTCCCGTCACCGTTGTAATCTATAACCTGTATTTTTTCTTTGTGGTTGTAAAATTTCGTTGTGAAGTTAACAATTATTCCACGAGCACGAAGGGTATGCTCGTAGGGCCCCTCACCACTTTCATTAAGTTTGGTGGAGATGGTCACAAATTCTGGTTTGCCATCACCATTGATATCAATGGGGCTAACACCATTTAAATGAGAACGACTGGTTGCGTCACCACCGGAAGTATGGGAATGAAAGGTGTTGAATTTAAAATAGACGTTATTTGAGTGTTCCAATTTAGCGGGCGTACCTGCCGTTGCCCTTTCGTGAGGAGTGCCCCAAGAAAAATTTGTCGAAATGTCACTGCTGTGGCAAACGCCCCCATCAATACACATATCAATACGGTACATACGCGATTGCTGGCGGGTAACAACGTCGGTAATGCGGTAATTTAATTTATATTGACGAACCAGCATATTGTTATTGTTTACATTTATCGCTGCGAGACGTTTGGTTAAAGTGAATTTATAACCAGCCACATAACTACTCGTAAGATCGTGGCGATTTTCGTATTCGAAATTCACGCTTGCAGACGGTGTTGCACCCAGGCCAAAACCATAGTCAATACTATCGAGTAGGTGGTTATCTTTGTCTTGCGAATAATGGTAAACAATTTTGTTTTCAACACTGTCGCTAAATTCGCTAATGGCCCAGCCAACAATTCGGTCTTGTTGCCAGAGATCGTCTTTGTAGGCGGATTTTTCTGAATCGTGCTGGCCCACACCACCGTATATTGAGGTTGAGCCATCTTTGGCTTTAACTTCAAAATAATCTGGATGCCCTAATGCCCCGCCAATAGCTTTGACAACGACTTGACTATCAATTTCGGTACGATAGCTACTCTCAGCGGCACCGTATTCACCACTAACAAGCACTAAGCGCGCCCCATTTAAACAAAAGCGATCATCCGACCCCCAGGTAATTGGCATTGGGTTTTGATCTTGATAGAGGGTCTGTCGACAGCGGTTTACGGATTTTTGCCCGGCTAGCGACCAGCCTTTCCCAAGTAGGCCATTGCCCGCTAAACTGGCGTAACTTAAGGCGAGTTCGGGTACGACTCCGGCAGTACCTGCCGACATTGCGATAGGAATGGTATAAGTTGCTGCACCGGACTCATCAACTCGGAAGCTTCCGCCTATGGTATTTACCTTGTCGGTTTCAACCCGTTCTTCCATGGTGACAATGGTGTCGCTTTGCATTACTGGGGCAACGGGATTGTCCATTACCTCATTGCTTATGCCTTCTGCGTAAATTAAGAATTCCTCCAAATTAGAAACCCCATCTCCATTAAAATCGCCGTCGCCGTCCTGACTTAAATCCCCAACATTTTGTATTTCCCAAACATCAGCTAAACCGTCCTGATCGCTATCCAACTCCGCACCAACGGCAACATTAATCACTGGGAAAAACTCACTGCAATCCAGGGTACCCGCCAAACAAACCTGCGCTCGATATTGATAAACACCTTCAGGTTTATTCTCAATAAAATGATAAAACGGTGGCGTATCATTATTACCGACACTGAATACGGCTAGAGGCAATAAAGGCCACGTTAAATCATCGATACCTTTCTCATACAACTCGTATTCAAAATTAGGCCTTACATCTATCGGGACATTAAAGCCGATGGCATAATGGTTTTCACCAACAAGCACAGGGTTAACCGGGTCATCAAACAGGCCAGCGCTTAACACCACAGGTAATCCCGTTGCTGACACCGGCAAGGCACCACTGCCACTAAGGTATTCAATCGACCCGAGAGGGTTCACAGCTTGTACAAAAATATCTTTGCCTACATGTGCGAGCAGTATCTCCTCTGTTAATGCAAAAGAGAAACTGTGGGCATTACCAACAGTGCGGCAAACCTCCCTAAAGTCCTCAGGTGCAGAATCCTCGTTCGCTACACCTTCACCAATCAGCTCACCGACACCTTCGACGCCATCAACAAATACGCGATAATTCACCGCATATTCAAAGTCTTTAGCACATGCCCAGCCCAGTAAGTGATTATCGACAATGGCCTCCACGCGGCCTTCCACGGTGTAAGAGTCTAGGCGAACCAATATGGTGCCAACCTGGGTATTGTCGCCAAAGGGATTGATAGCATGTACATGCAAAGTACTACCATCGTACTGCTCTAGCTGAGCATCGTTCAGCAGAAGGTCAAAGCGGTGATTAACGCCACCTGTGCGACATTGATCCACAATAGATTGGCCAGATGGGTAGTTCGCAATTGTCGAGCCAACAAGGGTTCCCTGTCCCGCTGCGCCATCAACATAGACATGTATGCCAATAGATTCAGCATAATCTCTTACACACACCCAGCCACGCAGATTACCATCAATGAGGCTATCGACATTTCCGACTACCGTTGGGTTTTCTGGGGCATCAGTGATTGGAGCACTGTTCTGAGTCACCGCCACCTCAAGCACCACGGAAAAATCTCCGCATTCGGCGCTACCCGCCAAACAAACTAGAGAGCGATACTGATAGTTTCCATCCGGTTTATTATCAATATAATGATAAAACGGTGGTGCATCATCATTACCCGCACTTAGTATGCCTACTGGTGCAACAGGCCACTGGGCATCCTCAGCCAGCTTCTCATATAACCTGTACTCAAAATTATACGGCACGCCCTCTTCTGCGCCCATGCCAATGGCATAACGGTTTTCACCAATCAGGTCAGGGTTTGCCGGATCATCAAACAAGCCTACACTTAACACTGGCACGGGTAATGGCATCGCACTTACCGTTATCGTCTGATAACCTGAATCGCCGATATGGCCAATCTCATCCTGCGCCACGGCCAAGATTTCGTAATCGCCTGCAGCTTCAGGCAGCCAATCGTAGCTGTAGGGTTCTTCCGTCGCGGTATAAAGCAAAGTGCCGCCCTGCCAAAATTCCATAGAGACAATAGTGCCATTCTCACTCGTAGCACTCGCCTGTAGATGCACCTCTCCCCCAAGGGCGTAAACTGCCCCAGCTGCAGGCCTAAGCTCAACCACTGGCATGACTGAGCCTAGGCAATGAGCTTCCAGAGAAAGAGTTTCTGAATAGGCACTACAATCACCAGTGCTTAAACAAATACGTGCCCGATAATCCAGCAGACCGCCGCCATCAGGGTCGTTAAACACGTAGTGAAAGGGCGGCACATCACCATCAGCAAGGGAGTATCTGGCGGTGGGCGTTATTGGCCAGACGGCATCCCACTGATAGCGCTGATAGAGTTCATACCTGTAATCCGCTGGCACATCCGCCGGAGCGTTAAGAAACACACGATGGTAACAGTCGTCATTTTCAGTCAAATCGGCACTGAGTACCGGCGATGCTATGCTGCCTAATACCGTACCTGGCACCTGCAAGGCACCGCTGCCGCTAAGGTATACGGTCGCTCCAAGAGCATTCACTCCTTGTACAAAGATGTCTTTACCTGCATGCGCGAGCTGTACCTCCTCGGTAAAGGCAAAAGAGAAATTGTGCGCATTACTGACAGTGCGGCAGATTCCAGTCAGATCCTCAGGTGCAGAGTCCATGTTCGCGACACTTTCTCCAATCAGCTCGCCGACGCCTTCGATGCCACCGACAAATACGCGATAACTCACCGCATGCTCATAATCTTTAGCACAAGCCCAGCCTTGCAGCTGATTATCGACAATCGCATCCACATTCCCAACTAGCGAATAGGAGTCGAGGCGAACCGGCATACTGCCAACTAAGGTATTGTCACCAAAAGGATTGATCGCATGCACATACAAAGTCCGACCGTTGTACTGTTCAAGTTCAGCTTCACTTGGCTGGTACTCAAAGCGGTGATTAACACCTTCAGTACGACATTGATCCACCACAAACTGGCCCGCTCGGAGGTTCGCAGTTACAGAGCCAACAAGCGTTCCTTGGCCTGCAGGGCCATCAATATAGATATGTACGGCAATCGATTCAAAATGATCTTTGACACAAGCCCAGCCACGCAGAGCACCATCAATGAGGCTATCGACACGACCGGCGACCGCTTGGAAATCAGGAAGCACATCATTAACGACCATCACCTCAACCATGTCACTATCAGTACATACACCCGATAAGACCGGGAAGGTACTATTGTCAGGGTAAGTGCCAAAATTGACATCAATACAGGCTGTGAGGTAATAGCGATGGGTCGCGGGCTCCGTTTTAACGAAGCTTATTACGGTATCGTTTGTAATTACCTGCCCGTTCGCATTTTTGCCATAGACCAGCCTAGGCGTAGGGCTATCATCTTCATACAACCAAATAGCC
>NVXL01000280.1 GCA_002746115.1 Alteromonadaceae bacterium | reverse complement strand
GCAGTGAGCACGCGATTAAGTCGTGGTACAAAATGCAAGACATGGCTCTGATTGAGATGGGCGATTTTGCAGGTGCGGTGTTAAAGCATCTTAAAAAACACCCGATTAAAAAACTCAGTATCTGCGGGGGCTTTGGCAAAATTACTAAGCTTGCTAAGGGCCATATGGATTTACACAGCCGAGCATCGAGTATTGATTTTAATTACATCGCTGAAATAGCGGAACAAGAAGGTGCCAGTGCCTCGCTAATTGACGCGATTAAACAAGCGAATACGAGTATCGAGGCGCTTCATTTGTGCCAAGTGGGGTATATTGATCTTGGCAATGCCATCTGTGAGGCGGCACGATCTGTCGCGCAGGCAAAACTCGGTACTATCATTGACACAGGCATCGAAGTAGAAGTGATGGCGATTAATCGCCAAGGTGAATTTATCGGTTATGCAGGCAAGGCCATTCAGCCTCCGACCATAGCGGGCGCGTGATAAAGATGACATTATTAATTTTAGGCGGCACCGCCGATGGCCGACAATTAGCCAATGCTTTGTATAAAACAAAACGGTATAAAGACTGCATCGATAAACAAAGCCAGAAAATCATCTACAGCGTCGCGGGTTTGGTCAGAACACCCAAAGTCCCCTGCCAAGTAATCAGCGGTGGCTTTAGTCCGTTTGGTGGCTTAAGCGCCTATATTCAGCAGCAAAGCATTACGGCCATACTCGATGCCACCCATCCTTATGCAAAGATTATGAGCACCACTGCCGTAGAGGCAGCCAAGTCATGTGATATCCCCTGCTGGCGCTTTCATCGCTCAGCTTGGCAAGAAAAAGAAGGCGACCACTGGCAAAATTATGCCGACTGGCAAGCATTGACTCCAAATTTAAATGTATTTAAATCAGTATTTTTAAGCTGCGGGCAATTAACACAGGCACAAATTGATGGGTTTTCACTTATCACTGATCAGCAACAATTATTACGCACAGCAGCCCAAGCGAATGTAAAAATTCCAAGCGGTATGCAATGGGTAAAAGCCATTGGGCCATTTAACTTAGCATCTGAGTTAGAATTATTAAAGCGTTATAACATTGATGTCATCGTCAGTAAAAATAGCGGTGGCGATTCCACCTCGGCCAAGCTGGAGGCCGCCAGAGTATTAAATATACCGATAATGATGTTACAACGCCCGGAGCTGCCCAAGGCAGATGTAGAGTTTAGTCAACTCGATGACTGCTTATCTTATCTTGCCTCACATTACCAAAGCGGGAGCTGTACTACTCCATGAACACTAAGCCGCCATTTAACTATATTCATGACCCAGCTCTTATTGAACAAGAAAGCTTTAAGCAGATACGGCAATTAACAGATTTAAATTCTTTCGACCCTGAGCAGCAACAGGTCGTAATGCGCATTGTGCATAGTTTAGGCCTACCCCACTTAGCCGCTCAAGTGGTATTTAGCGATAATGCCTGCCAAAGCGGCATGAAGGCACTGGCGAATAATGCCAATATTCTTTGCGATGTTGAAATGGTTAAACAAGGCATTACCAAGCGCATGATTGAGCACGAGCCATTGTGTTATTTAAACCATGAACAAACCGCACAGCTCGCTAAAAAAGAGGGCATAACTCGGTCGATGGCCGCGCTCTCGCTTTGGCAGGAAAAGCTAGATAATGCCATCGTCGTCATCGGCAATGCACCAACGGCTTTATTTCGCTTGCTTGAATTACTCGACCAAGGCGCGCCTAAACCGGCGCTGATTATCGGCATGCCTGTGGGCTTTGTCGGCGCCGCGGAGTCCAAACAAGCCTTGTGGGATGCACATAAAACCCTTGGCTTTGAGTGTATTAGCCTTTTGGGGCGCGAGGGCGGTAGCGCGGTATCATCCGCTAGTTGCAACGCCTTGCTGCGCTGTAACCGTGGTGAGTATTACTAATGCCTAAACCGGTTATTCATGTTATCGGTTTAGGGGTTTCGCAAAGTGCGGATCTCAGCCATGAGGCCTTAAAAGCCCTTCAAAGCTCGCAACAGGTTATTGGCTGGGAGCGCCATCAAGCGATAATTTCACCCCTGTTAAAAGCCGATGCTAAACTTTTTGTAGTGGTGCAAAAGCTGTCACAGCTGAAAACCGAAATTGATACTTTTTTATCTCAACTACAATCCCAAGCGCCTAAACAAGCACAGAGTATTTGCATCCTTGCCTCTGGTGATCCCCTGCATTACGGTATTGGCCGTTGGCTCTGCAAGCAATTTGACCGGGGTTTATTACACTTTTATCCCGCTATTTCCAGTATTCAAGCCGCTTGCCATAAACAGGCCTTAGCATTGCAAGATGTCTGCGTCGTCAGCTTACATGGTCGCCCTTTGGCAAAGATACGCACCCAACTTAAGCGTAATCGCACCTTAGTCATATTAAGTGATGCCAACAGCCAACCCCAAGCCTTAGCCCAAGAGTGCTTAAAAGCAGGCTTCGAGCTGAGCCAAATCACTGTGCACGAGAACCTTGGATATGAGCAAGAGCGCTCCCGGACTTTTAAAGCCAGCGCTCTTAGCCAGTATCAAGAAAACTTTGAACCACTGCATGTCAGTATTATTGAAGTGGGTGGCGAGGGCGGTATTTTACCTGAATTTCCGGGTATTCCCGATCATCACTACATCACAGGTGAAGTGCCCGGCAAGGGTATGATCAGCAAGCGTGAGGTGCGTTTAACGATCTTGTCTTACCTACAAGCGGCAAAAGATGATGTCATTTGGGACATCGGTGCAGGCTGCGGTGGCGTTGCGGTGGAGCTAAGTCACTGGAACGAGCACTGCGAGGTTTACGCCATAGAACATCACCCACAGCGCTTAAAATATTTAACACAAAATCGAGATAAATTTGGCGTCGTGCAAAATTTACATATTATTGCCGGTACAGCGCCGCAAGCACTCAGCGATTTACCTCGCCCAAATAAAATATTTATTGGCGGTAGCGATGGCGAACTCGCCAGCCTACTCAAGCTAAGCTGGGAGGCCTTGCCTCTTGGTGGTTTATTGGTGGCCAGTGCCGTGATGGCAAGCACGCAAACACAACTACATGAGTTTGCGCTGCAATTAGAAGCGGCACAAGTGGAAAGCATAGAGCTAAGCGTTAAGCGCGGTGAACTCCACGAGAAGCAGTGGCGCTATGTGCCAAAATTACCCGTGCATGTTTTTAAATTCGTTAAACTCGTTAATTTTGTCAACGGTGGTGCAAACTCATGACAGCACAATTTATTGGTGTCGGGGTTGGCCCTGGCGACCCAGAATTAATCACCTTAAAAGCCGCCAGATTAATTCAGCAGGCCGATGTGATTAGCTATTTATGCAATCAAGACGGCCGCTCACAAGCTAAGCACATTGCGCGCTTGGCACTTGCCGATACCGGCGGTACGCAGGAGGAAATCCCGATTGTTATGCCAATGCGGGAGGACCGCACTATTGCCAATCAGCGTTATGATCAAGGCGCAGCAAGTATTCAAGCGGCGATTAACGCGGGTAAAACGGTTGTGTTTTTATGCGAGGGCGACCCGCTATTTTTTGGCTCTTTTGCGTATTTATTAGAACGCTTGCAAGATAGCTGCCCTTGCGAGGTCGTTCCGGGCATATCCTCTGTGCATGCGGCGGCATCGGTTTTACAAGCCCCGCTGACCATGCAAAAAGAGTCCTTCGCGGTGATTAGTGGCCGACACGACGATGACGTTTTGGATAAAACCCTAAACCTGCATGACAGCGTGGTGATTATGAAAGCCGGTCTGTCACGCCAACGTATTCTACAGGCCTTAACACGAACACAGAGAACAGGAGACGCTAGTTACTTGGAATACATCGGGCGAGATCAACAAATTATTGAGCCAGACGTAAGCAAATTAAAAGACGAAGCAGGCCCCTACTTTTCTCTTTTCGTCATTACTCGCAAAGATCGTGAACGCTTATGAATCGCCAGATTTCTATTATTAGCTTAACCGAAGCTGGTTTGCATTTGGCCAAGCAGCTGCAACAACACCTGCCTGAGGCCAAGCAAGTACACAAGCCAAAGCCCTTTGTTCAAAGCGTTCAAGCCGCTTTTAACGCAGGTGATGCTTTAATTATGATCTGCGCTACCGGGATTGTGATGCGTACCTTGGCGCCGGTGCTGGACAATAAATTAACGGACCCGCCAGTATTGGTGCTCGATGAGCTTGGGCACTTTGTCATCCCACTATTATCGGGGCACGAGGGTGGCGCGAATGATTGGGCCGCTTACATTGCCAAGGCTATTTCAGCTCAGTTGGTGATAACTACTGCAAATGCCTACATTCGCCCAAGCTATGCCGTCGGTATGGGTTGCGAGCGTGGCTGCTCTGAAGCTCACTTAAAAGATTTATTGATGGATGCTTTGGCACAAGCGGATCTCAGCTTAGAGAAAATCCATAGTATTAACAGTATTGATATTAAAGCCGATGAAGACGGTTTGATTAGCTTAGCGAAAAACCTGAACTTACCGTTTTTATGCTTTGATAAAAATCAGCTAGGTGCTGTTGAGCACTTGCTTAGTGTTAAGTCCGAGTATGTTTATAACACGGTGGGGGTTTATGGGGTGGCGGAGTCTGCCGCTTTGGTATCTGCCCAGAAACATACGCAAAGTACCAGCGAGCTGGTATTAAATAAAATAAAAACCGACAAAGCGACCTGTGCAATTGCGAGAAGCTATGCACGTAACGATCGCCTTAGCGAATAATTGCTAATTATAAAAAATATTTTTAATCAGTAAACCCAACAGATTGAACCATTATTATGAGTAAATTATATCTAGTCAGCGCAGGCCCCGGAGATAGCGAATTAGTCGCACCAAAAGCCACGGCTGCCATTAGCGCAAGCAGCGACTTAGTCGCCTACGGGCTTTACCTAGAACTATTAGGCAATGTGTGCGCAGGTAAAACACATCACGACCTGCCCTTAGGCGAAGAGATCGGGCGCGCCCGCTTAGCACTGGATCTTGCCGCTAGCGGTAAAACCACGGCCTTAATTTCCAGTGGTGACATTGGCATTTATGCCATGGCGACTTTGGTGTTTGAGTTATTGGACGAGCAACTACAGGGCAAAGAAAATAAGCCCGAATGGTTAGATGTCGAGATCGAAGTTGTACCGGGAATTTCAGCTATGCAAGCCGGAGCCAGTCGCATTGGTGCGATCTTAGGCCACGACTTTTGCACGATTTCACTCTCCGATTTATTAACCCCTTGGCAAACGATTGAAAAGCGCTTGCATGCCTGCGGTCAAGGTGATTTTGTGGTTTCTTTTTATAACCCACGCTCGAAAAAACGTGACTGGCAAATCAATAGCGCACGCGATATCTTGCTGCAATATCGACCTGAAAATACGCCAGTACTATTGGGGCGACAGTTAACGCGTGAAGACGAAAACATCACTATTACTACCTTAGAACAATTGCACTCCAAGGATGTCGACATGTTTACCTTAGTATCCGTCGGCAACAGCGAGACCCGCCATATTATCAATGGCAGCAAAGAATGGGTTTACACTCCACGAGGCTATCAGAAAAAGCTATGACCGTTTATTTTATTGGCGCAGGCCCCGGTGACCCGGAATTAATTACCGTAAAAGCACTCAAGCGCATTCATCAATGCCCGATTATTTTATACGCGGGCTCTCTGGTGCCACGTGAGATTTTTGCTGAGGTAGAAGATAGCGCAGAGCAAATTATTGATACCGCCTCGATGAATTTGGATGAAATAATCGAACAAATTCAAAAAGCCCATAAGGCCGGTAAAGATGTTGGCCGCGTGCACTCGGGGGATCCCTCCTTGTACGGAGCGGTTGGCGAGCAGATTCGTCGCTTGCATCAACTAAATATTGATTTTGAAATTATCCCCGGCGTCACGGCGACCTCCGCATCAGCTGCCTGGCTGGGCAAGGAGCTGACTTTATCGGGTATTTCACAAACAATTATTATGACCCGTTATGAGGG
>NVXL01000279.1 GCA_002746115.1 Alteromonadaceae bacterium | reverse complement strand
TATGTTTTGGGTAAGGGCTTGTTTGGTGAAAGTGGAAGTGGACCATTATTCCACGGAGGAAAACTGCCTGATATTGAGGGAACCTATAGTTCGCTAGAGGAGTTTCGAAGTCTTGCTCCCCCTGGTTGGATTTCGCTTGTGCATTACAATCGGGATGCTTTGCAGGATGCGGCTCCAATGCATGGTTTAGGTTACTTTAACCTGCCGCAAGATCTAATACCGTCAACGATGGTTTTAGCTGAAGAGCATCTATACGTAAGTGCTGATTCTTATTATTACCCTTTTATTAATACTGAGCACGAAGACCAAACCCAGATATTGGTTTATGACCGTGAAAATCGTTTGCCGGGGCAAGGTGGTGTCGAGCAGGCTGAGGGTAAAGATCGCGATATTATCTTTAAATTGCCACTGGATTTTGTATTGGCACCGCAAATTATGCGAATTAAAGACGATTTACTTTTTGTTGCGAGTGAGCTAGATGGTTTGGCCGTTATTAGTTTAGCCGACCCTGAACGACCAAGTTTGGTTCGCCGTATAAAGAAAATTAATATCGCTGGCAAAGAACGGGATTTAGCGCCAATAAGCCTTGAAGTCGTTGGGGATTATCTCGTGGTGAGTAGTTCAGGTGTTACCGTGGTTTATGATATCTCGCGCCCAGGTATGGCTCAGATTTCGAGTTTTGACTCGCTTAAAGAATTTACCTCCGTGGCTGAATTGAATGCCATAGTGCAGGCAAATGGCGGAGATCCGATACACTATAGTTTGATCGATGGTAACTACCTGCGCGAGCAGGGCCGATTTGATGATAGAGGCCTTAAATTAAGCGGCTCAAAGCCGGTTATTGCCGCAGGTATTACAACGTCAGTCGCAGGCATGAGTCATGCTATTGGTGAGGATAGTCGTGATGTCGACGAGCTGGGTGTTATTCCGCTAACCGGGCAAAACCTTGTGTTGTTTGACGACTCGGATAAGAGCAACATTACTTTACTTGATGCCATGCGTTTACCTAGCGATATAGCAGGCAAGCAGGTTGGCATTATATTAACGGATGATGGTCTAGCGGTCGCTTATACTGAGGGTGGAGTGAGCAACGGCGCTGGGTCAGATGCGGATATTGATGTGCTTTCAGAGCTTTTGTTGATAGATACTTTTGTATTGGACTTGGTGGCGGTCTCTCCCGCCCATGATCAGCTGGGTTTCCCAACAGCGAATGCCTTGGTTTTGGATTTTAATCGGGCGATTGTGATTCCCGCCGAGCAAACCGAAGCGGTTTACTTAGCGCGCTATTTGGCGCTGCTATACGAAGATGGTAGCCCTGAAGGTCAAACGCTGAGCTTTGACGTACAACTAGATGCGCAAGATGCCTCACGCATGATCATCCAGCCCAGTTCGACTTTATTCCCCGATGCGACTTACCGTTTAGCCTTAAGTGAAGAGCCTGCGTCGCGCCGATCCTTGGGATTATTCAAGCATAGTATTACGTTTACCACCGCTAGCAATCATCTTGCAGCACCACAAATCGATCATATTACACCGCGAGTTGTTCCTACTGATGGGGGCAATGTTGAGGTGCGTATCGCGCATGCGGATAACCCTGTATTTCTAGTCGCGGGAGAGATTGCCGCTATTGATTCAGAGCTGATAGATGGAAGCGGTTTTACCACCTACACCTTAAGCATATCCGATAACATTGCGGGTAGTGCCAAGCTCGAAGTGATCAATGCCAACGGTGCCGCCGACGCAATGCTAGGCGCTCTACAGTTTGTTGAACCCTTGGCATTGGTTGATATAAGCCCAGCTCAAGGCAGCATTAACGGTGGAACCGAAGTGCAAATCAGTGGTTTTGGTTTTAGAGCTGGTTTAAGCGAGCTTACAGTTAGCTTTGGCGATTTTACGGTACAAGCAGAAGACATTCGTGTAATCGATGCTCAAACCTTGTTAGTGGTTGTTCCTCCTGCAAGACTCGGCACCGTGGACGTTGTAGTACGCACATCTAATGGTCAGGTAGCGACGCTTGAGCAAAGTTACAGCTACCAACAGCCAGCACAGTCATTGATTACTGATATCGGCTCAGTGGGCTCAGAGAAACATATTTATGATTTGGTGCTAGATCCTACCGGCACTTATATGGTTGCAGCGCAGGGCGCAGAAGGGCTGGTAATTTATAACATTGCCGCTTCGGCTTTTAGCACGGGCGCAGATGCTTTAACTCAAGAAGAGTTGCGACGCATGATTGATCAAGACCTTGATGGACTCGATGATCGGATTGTTGCCAGAGTCGCTTTGCCTGGCGGCTATTGGGCCACTGGCGTTGATACCTTCTTTGAGCGCTCGCTTGACCGCTTGTTTGTTACAGGATCCAAGCCCGTGCCTGAAACAGACGATGATGAGCCGTTGACACTGGAAGAAATCGAAGCCTTGCTGAATGCAGAAGGTGACGGTGGTGAGACTGAAGACTTAGACGCGTCTGGCTCTAGTCTCTTTATTGTCAGTTTTGACGAAGGCAATTTTGACCGTTCATCCATCTTGGGTCAGCTGGAACTCTTTGGTGATCTTGCTCGCGGTATTGAAGCGCGTAATGGCCAAGCGGCTATTGCCATGGGTGACCTCGGTTTAGGCTTAGTCGATACATTTTTACAAACTAAGAGCTATCTAATCGATAGTGTGCCTTTGCCTAACGATCATCGCGCCCTTGATGTCGTCAAACTAGCAACAGACGAAGGCGTGAGTCGCTACCTAGTGGTGGCTGGTGATTATAGCGTTCGAGACAACCAACTTAATGATGCCCAAAATCCAGATTCGGGCGGTTTCTATATTATCGATCATAGTGCCGCACAAGGGTTTGTGCTTCGAGGCAGCCTGCCCGTACCTGCTAGTCGTGTTCAAAGTGATGGTGACTATGCCTACTTGGCTTCTTGGGAAGGTGGCATGGTCGTTGTGGACATCCGTCAACCACAGAACCCAGAAATATTAAGTCGTGTGACAGATCTGGGTGTGGTGCGTGATGTTGCCCTTAGTGGCAACACGGTTTACATGGCGATGGGTGATCAAGGGGTGATTACGGTTGACGTCACTGATAAGCGCCAGCCAATCGTTACTGCGGGCATGGAGTCGATCGGAACGAGCTTTGCCGAAGCTGTATTTGCAGATGCCTTCTCGGCGCTTGCCGGTGGCCATGATGGCGAAGGGCGTTACTTTATTCAGGTCACCAATGATGTGGTGCTTAAAGTCCACAGAGTTGACCCTGAAAATCGCATGCTTGATGTTGATGCCGCAGGTCGCGGACGTATCATGCTGCGTTTTAACAAGGCTATTGATCTCTATGCGCCGAACCTCGAATACTTCTTGGTTCAGGGCGCCGACGGCGAGGTATGGCCGGCTCAAATACAAATTCTCAATAATGATGTACTTATCGATTTAGAAAACATTGATGATCTAGACGCTGGCGATACTTTTGAGGTGATTGCTCAGGCGGGTATTCGTGCCGTTAAGCCGCTGACAGAGACTACCCAGCTAACCTTATATACCTTAGCTCAGGATCAGCATTTTAATTTTACTTGGCGTGATGCTCCGCTTGATGGACCACTGATTGAAGCCGTCGTACCACGCAGAGTGCCGATGAATCGCACACGGGTGGTAAGCTTAAGTGGTATTAACATTCCACTAAACCCCGCACGTGTTCGAGTATCGGTGGGTGGGGTAGCTGTTCCAATTATAGATATACGTAGTAATGATGATAATGACCGTCTTGCGATTTTAGACCTCGATTTACCCGCTTTTACTGTTGCCGGTTTGTACGACATTGAAGTGCAAGTAGAGCAGCGAGGCTTATGGGAAACAGCAGTCCTTCACGGCGCTTTGGCCGTTGATGCGCCACTCACATTTGAAAGCGCTGTACCTCATTGGGGGCCTGTGAATGGAGGCACCGAGCTAACTATTCGCGGCACCGGTTTTGAGCCGGGCAATACGGTTATGGATGGCTCCAGAGCACGTATCGGCAACGTTCCTGTACGGAACATTGAAGTACTCTCGACGACCTTAATGAAAGTCGTAACCGCAGAAGGTCTACCAGGACCTGCCACCATTTTTGGTGAAGATCGTTATGACAATCAGGCCTCTCTAGAGGGGGTGCAGGGTTTTGGTTATGGTATTCGTTTGCTTTCCCAAAGCACCGGTATATTAATTGCCCCACAAAATGTATGGGTGGATGAGCAAAGCGGCCTAGCCATGACAGGTACGGGCTACTTTAATACCTTGAAAGCGAAAAAAGATAGCCTATTCGATCAGTTGTCGGTAGCTGAGGATTTGGATGGGGAATCTAGCCGGGCGCTTGCAGGTGCGGTGGTTCCCGACTTTGCGCTTGCAGCGAGTTTTGATATTCAAAACCCTGAGCAGTCCTTGATGGTTGGAGCGGCTGCCAATTTGGCCAGTCATGAGCAGGGGCGTCGTGCTCTAGCTAGGCACAATCGTCGTATGGATATTGAATTTATAATGAACGGGGACGGTATCCCGACGCTTGAGCAGATTAAAGAGTATGCCGACACTACTTGGTTCGGTTTACCGACTGCGACAGACTCGTTAGCACTTCAGCCTCTTACCATTACTGAAAATGGCGTCGAGCGTAAACGCCTATTTGTTGCAGGCGGCGTTGGCGGTTTAACCCAGCTTAATTTGGATGAACAAAATGGTTTACAAGTGGTATCGCGTGAGCTCGGCGGCTATCAGGGTAAGCCAGTTGTTGACGTCACATTACTTGGCTCTTCTCTAGTTGCTGCGCAGTTAACAACTGCGGGGAGTGAGGTTGCTCCATCGGTTCCGTGCCGAGGAACAGACGGAGGAGGCAGTTATACTGACCTTTATTTAGTTAATTTGGATGACCCTGAAGATCCAGCCAATGTGGGTGGTTTTGATGGATTTAAGGGGGGCAACCGGACGCTTAGTAACGATCATTGGCTCTACGCTATGGGCACCTCGGGAGTGTCTGGTTGGGTGAGTAAATGCCTTTGGGATCATACTGTTGCGTCGTCACCAACAAAGGTCATCGCTGATGTACCGAGCATTCGCGCAATTGACCTTTTTGACCCGGAACTACAACGTGAATTCCCTCAAGATGACAACCCCTTAGACGGCGCCTTATTCGGCAATTATATGATTGCGGCTATTCAAAATCAGGGTGTCCGCATATTTGACGTGACTCGACCAGAGTCATTTGCTGAGCTGCCATTTAGTGACGATTTACAGAAAAATGCTGGCAGCCCCCTTCACTTAAAACGTTTCGGTTCTCTGGTGATGGTTGCCGCCACCAGTGGTGGCGTGATGGTGATTGACGTTGCTGATCCATTGCAGCCGCGTATTATCTCAGCCGGTAATACTGAGGCCATCAACGATATTGATATCTTTAAGGGGCGTTTGATTGCCGTTAATGATAGCGGTGTGATGCAGTTTGAATTACCGCATTCTTTAGTGACTCAGAGCTTCCCTGATGAAGCTAAGTTACTTGCTACTGACGAAAATCTCGAAATTAAATTCAATGAAAATGTCACCATTGCGTCCTTAAATGCAGCCGGTGCTCTCAGTTTGCGCCGTGGGGATGACGGCAGTGAAGTGGCATTGACGGTTAATGCCCTTGAAGCCGAAAACGATAGCGCTCAACGCTTTGAATTGCTCTTTGAGCGTAGCCCAGAAACCGCTTACATTTTAGACGTGAACAGCGTGCGGAACCTACGCGGCACTTCCTTGTGGGCGCCGTTCAAACTGCACTTTGATACCGCGACTACAGACGCCCTTAGACCTAAAATTGACTCCGTCGAAAATGGTGTTCAGCACCGCGCAAGTGATCAAGCTATTGTTATCCATGGCGACGGTTTTAGAAACTCTGCCGATTTAAGCTTGCAAATTGACCAATACAGCATGGCTTATGAATGGGTTGATGCGCAGACCTTGCGTATCCCCGTTGGCGCGATTGATCTATTGCCTCTGGCCTCCGGTGCACACCATATTCGCTTGGTTGACAATGGTCTCAGTGCCATTGGAGCCGCTGCGATTGTGATCGGTGAAGGCCTCGATCAAAGCACTTACCAATTATCACGAGAT
>NVXL01000278.1 GCA_002746115.1 Alteromonadaceae bacterium | reverse complement strand
ATTAGCACCGCGTTCACTGCCGCACAGGCAGCTTAGAAAACTCAACCGTAACGCTAATGATCGTAGGCTTTGTTCACTGCCGTACAGGCAGCTTAGAAAATCACCAAAAAGTAGCGCCCTTTTCTGTGGATGTTCACTGCCGCACAGGCAGCTTAGAAAAGTTAACGCCATTCACTCGTTTTTAACCGAAGGTCATTACGATGTTACAGGTTTAGAAACTCACGCATAATAAGCCGCTAGGGTTTGGTGCTATCAGAATGCCGGTGCATTGGCGACGTTATCGCTAAAAGACATAAAAGTGAAAGTGATGGGGCTTATGCTAGGCGTATACAAAGATTCCAGAAGTGGGAACGAGGCCCTATCCACACTTCAGGTGGCAGAGGCATCCCTAAACAGCATGGAACCCCCAAAAACCCTTGGGATACTGGGCAGGGGGGGACAGGATCTCTTCTTGAGAATTTTATAAAAACTTTGGAGTTTATGGGCTCGCAAGGGCCAATAGTTCCATTTCAAGGTAGCCCATGCGGCACGGTTGATCGTGGCCAAGCATGTACGTAACAGGAGCGCCTCGTGCAATCTCTAAATTTAGAAATTTCAAATGAAGTATTAAACTCCTTTAAAAACTCACTTAGCATGCTTCCCGAGAAAGATTACTTACTTGGAGCAACGAAAGGAGAATCTGAGGAGATACCCAAAGCGACATGGACATTTGGGATAGTACCGATGGAAATTGCTAACTCAATAAGGGAGGTTTACATGCACGATTGTATGGTTGAGGCAAACGGAGAAATAATTTTTGTATATCCTTTTGACTTGCTCTGGGAGTTGGAGGAGAAAAAATTTGCATGGGGCGAGGATTTTATCGAACTGCAAAAACTTTAGAAAATTAAAGGGTCGGTTGATTTAATCTAAAGCCTTAAAAGCCCTGCATTGCAGGGCTTTCCCTTCAGTCTTCCGCTCTAAAAACCAACTTCCTTACCGTATCTAGCATATCCATCACAAACTTCTGTTTAGACTTGGGTAGCTGGCTAATCAGCTCAACTTACTTTAGTAGCTTAGGGGCTGGCCCTCGCTTTTTACCGCTGGTTGGCGCGATGCCTTTCAACTCTTCCACCTATCACAGTTATATGTAGCCGCCCACAATGTGGCTCAATTTGTTTCCGCTTCCATCGTCACAGAGGATAGCGAAGATAATAAAAAATTTATGGAAAAACATAACAAAGTAAGCACACATAAAAGTCCAGTAACTAAAGACACAGTGAAAACAATCGGCTTTGGATTCTCATGTAAGCCTATGGAAGCTGAATGCAGGAGCGAGCTAGCGTTAAGCAGACTTTATTTGTCGCGCCCTACTTTCTACATCCCTGCCCCTAAAACTAATCACCATCAATAAAGATGATTCCAATGCCAATTTGACCGTAAATTAATCTACCAACAAAAACAGCCACCCCTACGTACAACATGCTCACTGGGAGCTATAGAAATTTCGCGCCACTACTGCTACGTTTTAGTGAATTAGTTCACATGTGAAAAGGCAGCCAATTGAAAGAACTCTCCCCGAGTGACCTCAAAACCATATTGCACTCTAAACGTGCCAATCTTTACTACCTGCAATATTGCCGCGTCATGGTTAACGGTGGGCGCGTTGAGTATATTACTGAAGAAGGCAGTAAATCGCTTTATTGGAACATCCCTATTGCTAATACCACCTCTATTATTCTTGGCACTGGAACCTCCATTACCCAAGCCGCCATGCGAGAACTGGCCAAAGCCGGTGTGCTTGTCGGCTTTAGTGGCGGCGGTGGTACACCGCTATTTAGTGCCACCGAAGGCAGCCTAGACATTGCGTGGTTACAACCACAAAGCGAATATCGGCCTACAGAATACTTACAACTCTGGGTTAGCTTTTGGTTCGACGACGAAAAACGCCTAGAAGCCGCCAAACAATTCCAAATCCATCGCTTAGGGTTCATACGAAAACATTGGCAAAGCAGCACCATTAAACGTAGCGAACAATTCAAACTTAATACCGAAGAGCTCGAAAATCTTATCGAGCACAGCGAAAATACCATCAACCAGTGCCTCACAACTCAACATTTACTCGCCCACGAAGCCGCATTGACCAAAAAACTCTATCGGCTGATTTGCCAAGCGACGGCATACGGTGACTTTACTCGTGCAAAACAAGGCAGTGGTAACGACAACGCCAACCGTTTTCTTGATCATGGTAACTATTTAGCCTACGGCCTCGCGGCAACTGCTGCTTGGGTAATTGGCTTGCCGCATGGCCTGGCAATCTTGCACGGTAAAACCCGCCGTGGCGGTTTAGTGTTTGATATTGCTGACCTTGTTAAAGATGCATTGGTATTGCCTTACGCCTTTATTGCCGCCGTCGAAGGCGATAACGAACAGGAGTTTCGAACACGTTTAATTAGCGTATTTCAAGATAACGACGCACTCGACTACATGATAGACACCACTAAACACTGCGCCCAAGTCATCGGAACGCTGGTTAAATGAATATCCTGCTCGTGTCGCAATGCCACAAAAATGCCTTAACCGAGACTCGTCGTATACTCGACCAATTCGCACAACGTAAAGGCGACCGCACATGGCAAACGGCGATTACTTTCGAGGGCTTAAAAACCCTACGCAAAATGCTGCAAAAGAATGCACGCCGTAATACCGCAGTCTCCTGTCATTGGCTTAAAAAGAATGGTCAATGTGAATTAATCTGGATCGTTGGACGACTTTCCGCATTTGATGAACAAGGTAACGTCGCCACCAATAGCACCACGCGCTCGATCATCAAAAATAAAGCCGAATCCGCTTGGCAGTCTGCCGAGGTCATTGCACTTGCCGCAGGCATTGCCGGTTTATTTCACGACTTTGGCAAAGCCAACGCCCTATTCCAGCGAAAATTAACTGGCGACACCAAAAGCTTTGGCGAGCCTTACCGCCACGAATGGGTATCGTTACGTTTATTCGAAGCCTTTGCAGGCACCCTTGACGATCAAGGCTGGCTAACACGCCTTACAAGGCTTAAAGCAATCGATGAGAAAGACGTGCTAAGTGCACTCAAATGCGATGGTTTGGGTTCAGCTGTTGATTTAAATATGCACCGAAGCGCCTTTATTAGCTTAGAGGGCAAAAAGTTTGCTCGCTTAGTGGCTTGGCTAATAGTCTCCCATCACCGCTTACCTGTGCAAGGCAAAAACCCGCTTTGCTTGGCCGATCATAAAGACTGGCTTCATAAAAGTTTTTACCCCAGTTGGAATTCAGTTAATCATGAGAAGGATTGGTCAGAGGCAGATATAAAAGCTAATTGGACCTTCCCTCATGGAACCCCCATTTGTAGCGCCAAGTGGCGGAAAAAAGCCGGTGAGATTGCCAGCCGCGCACTTAAACACCCGAACCTGCAAGCACACGACTGGCTACATCAGCGCTTTACCAGCCACCTTGCGCGGCTATCGCTAATACTTTGCGATCATTATTATTCATCTCTAGATGCAGATGCATCCCCAGATAAATGGCGCGATGACGATTACCACGCCTATGCCAATACCGACAGTAAAAGCCCTAAGAAAATTGCTCCGCTAAAACAAAAACTCGATGAGCATAATATCGGCGTAGGTCAAAATGCCCTATTCTTCGCGCGAAACCTAAGCGCCCTTAAACGCTCACTCCCCGCAATCGCTCGCCATAAAACCTTTAGTAAGCGCAGTTCAGACCCTAAATACCGCTGGCAGGACAAAGCCTTTGATCTTGCCAGCTCGCTCGGGCTTCAAAGTGAACAACAAGGTTTTTTCGGTATTAACATGGCCTCGACCGGTTGCGGTAAAACCTTTGCCAATGCACGAATTATGTACGGCCTCAATGGTGATAAACAAGGCTGCCGCTTTAGCGTCGCTTTAGGTTTACGGACTCTTACTTTACAAACCGGTGATGCCTATCGTGATTTATTAAAACTCGACGATAGTGACTTAGCCGTGTTGATTGGCTCACAAGCCGTTAAAGATTTGCACGAGTTAAACAAAGACCAAGCCAAGGCTGACGCCAAGCGCTTAAAAACAAAGACTTCAGAAAAGGGCAAACAAAAAAACACCCCAGAAGATCACGGCAGCGAATCCGCCGAAGAATTTAGCGAGCACATGTACGTCAGCTACGACGGTGGCATGTATGAAGGCCGCTTAAAGCAATGGTTAAATACAGGTAAAAAAAGCCAATCTAAGCTAAGCCAATTAATAAGCGCACCGATATTAGTCAGCACCATTGACCACCTAATCCCTGCGACCGACAGTTTACGTGGTGGCAAACAAATCGCGCCAATGCTGCGCCTGCTTACCTCGGATTTAGTCCTCGATGAGCCAGATGACTTTGGCTTAGAAGACCTGCCCGCTTTATGCCGCTTAGTCAATTGGGCAGGTGTATTAGGCTCGCGTGTATTGCTCTCCTCCGCCACCCTGCCCCCGGCCTTAGTCACCGCGTTATTTTGCGCCTATCGTGAAGGGCGCAAACATTATGAACAAGTGAACATTTCCGGCGAGCGTGACCAAGGTATTATTTGTGCGTGGTTCGATGAGTACGGTGCGCAAGCCCAAACCATTTTGGATAAAAAAGCGTTTAAAGCGGAACATAAACTTTTTGTGACTGCACGCGCAAATCAACTGACTAAAAAGCCAAAGCTAAGGCAAGGTGAAATTGTCCCGATCGATATTAACGCTGAGCCTAATGAAAACAAACAGGCACTTAAGCAAGCCGCTGCGGAACAAATGGCGCAAACCATTTGGACGGGTATTCATCGTTTACATAAACAGCATCATGTTACGCATAAAAATGGCCAACAAGTATCGCTTGGCGTCGTACGTATGGCCAATATCGGGCCATTAGTTGCGGTGGCAAAACAATTAACCGCTCGCTCCCCAGAGCCAGATGTACAAATTCATTACTGCGTTTACCACGGCCAGTTCCCCCTCGCTTTACGCTCATTTATTGAATCCCGCTTAGATGCCGCGCTTACCCGTTATGATCCAGAGGCTTTATGGGAGCAAACGGAAATTACCAAAGCCCTAGCCAAGAGCAGCGCTAAACATCATATCTTCGTCGTGCTCGGCACCTCGGTAGTTGAAGTCGGTCGGGACCATGATTACGACTGGGCCATTGCGGAGCCGAGTTCACTTCGAGCCGTGATTCAGCTCGCTGGTCGTGTCCAGCGTCACCGCCAGCAAGTACCGTCTAGCCCAAATATTTTATTACTCAGCAAAAACAATAAAGCCCTGCAAGGAATAACACCCGCTTATTGTCGACCCGGATTTGAATCCGTGGAACGACCGCTAGCGCATCATGATTTAACAGATCTGTTAAATGACGAATTAAACCCTGTGACGGCGATCCCAAGAATACTGGAGCCGTCTTTAGGTAAAAAAGACATGGAACCTAATTCAGAGTGCACAAACTGGAATCTACAAGAGCACCGAGCTTTAGCGGGGGGGCTTTTTAAGTCTAAAAAGCAAGCTAGCTATTGGTGGGAGGCGGCCATTGATTGGACCGGTGAATACATTAAGCAAACACCCTTTCGTCAATCCGAAGCCCAAGAGCAATATGTACTCTGGTGGCCAGAGGATGAATCGCCTGTTTGGGCGCAGCTAGACGATACCCGCCACCCGTGGCTCTACACCCCAAGCGAATCCGACTTTGAGCCCGTCGATTTAAACTTGGCAGACGGCGTCAACTGGTGGCTAGATCTCGACCCAGAGCGAATTTACACACGCCTATCAGACGCCTTGGAGAAACCTTGTGAACAAATTAGCAAAGACTTTGGCAGCATCGCCTTGCGAGCCAAAGACGACGACGCCTCGCGCTGGTACTGGCATTCACAGCTCGGAGTGCATGACGCCTGATATTCAAAAATAAATTTATTTGTGAACCCTGTTAACAATACCCTTATGTAGGTAAACCTATGGAAGAAACACTCACAGAAGCGATTGCAGATTACATATTACTGCGGAAAAACTTAAAGCTCGAACCCCTGCAAAAAAAGCGCGATAAAGCCTTAGCTGCTGCCGAAAACGAAGCCGTCGAGGCCGCTGCGCAGTTAGACTACAATCAAGCGGCACAACCGTTTGAGGAGACCTA
>NVXL01000277.1 GCA_002746115.1 Alteromonadaceae bacterium | reverse complement strand
GCCATGGTTGACGCCCTAGCCTACCATTATCCTCTAGCACTCGAAGAGGAAGATAGCTCATTGGAACAAGTTTATAACGAGTTTGGAGTCACCGACAACCGTATCAAAAAACCTCATTTAGTGGTTAACAATAGCAAAAATAATAAACCCGATGGATTACAGCTTGAATATAGCCAATCCATCCAACAGGTATGCCAACAACAATGGGACACCTGCTTTGCTCAGCAGGGAAACTTTGATTGGGAAGGCCTGTCATACCTTGAAAATTCTTTTTCTGGAAACGCCGAAAAAGAAAGCAATTGGAAATTTCATTACCTAGTTATCAAAGACAACTCAGATAACATTATTTTGGCCACCTTTCTAACCGAAGCCCTAGTCAAAGATGATATGTTTTCAGAAGCCTCAGTGTCGGCCCAAGTAGAGGAACGCCGCGAAAAAGACCCCTATTATCTGACCTCTCACGCTTTAATGATGGGATCCCTGGCGACAGAGGGAAACCACCTATTTCTTAATCGACAACATCCTCAATGGAAAAATGCTGTATTACAACTCACAAAGAAAATGCGCGAGCTACAAGAACAGTCCAGCGCAAACTCAATGCTGTTACGCGACTTTGTTAAGGGAGCGGATGAAGCGTTAAAGACCTTACTACTCAGCGAAGGTTATGTTGAGATGGATATGCTGGACAACAACGTTGTGCGTAATCTAGATTGGCAGGATATGGATGAATACCTTGGTCGATTAACAAAAAGGAAGGATTGGACTTAAACGTGACGTATTAAAACTGCAAGATCAATTTATCGTTCGGTATGACAAAGAAGTCTCTCAAGCAGTCAAGGATCATTGCTACCAATTGTATTTAAATGTCCACCAAAATGCCTTGCAGTTGAATACCTTTTGTCAGCCACAAAAATTATTCAACAATATGTTCGATCACACCAATTGGGACCTGATTTTTCTCTATATTAAGGACCACCTAGAACAAGATAAACATGCAATGCCGGTTGCCGTCGGCATGTGCTATAGAAACACCGATACCTACACTCCGTTTATATTAGGTATGAGTTACACGCACCAAAAATCCCATAACATTTACAAACAAATGCTTTTTCAAACAGTAGCTCGGGCGAAGAGCCTAAACGTAAAAAGTATGAACTTTGGTTTTGGCGCATCTGAGGTAAAGAGCCGCGTGGGAGCGGAAGCTATACCCACCTGTGCCTATATTCAGCTTAGCGAGCACTTTAACCAAGAAGAATTGGCCAATATCACGGTAGCTAGAAAACTGTAAATTTGGATAGTTATAATTTCTGTTAAAGAAAAATTACATATTTATGAGGAATAAAATATTTATGAAAAGAATGCATCTCTTTGAATGGGAAGATCAAACCTGGTTTCCGGTAGTATTCAGAAATCTACTTACTGACAGTCTACGCTATATTGGCACAAAATGGCCCCTCTTTGATCAGGCGCTACCTATTATTGAAAAAGGTTTGTCAAAATCAAACTCCGACCAGGTCATTGATCTATGCTCCGGCGCTAGTGGTCCATGGCTTGGGTTTATCAACACTGGGTTTTCTGCTTCGGTTAAGTTAACAGACAAATTCCCAAATGCCAGTGCAATAAACCTAGTAGCTAAAGAAAGCAAAGGACAAATAACATATAGCGAAGAGTCTATTGATGCCACTGATGTTCCAGAAAACATGCAAGGAATGAGAACACTATTTATGTCCTTTCATCATTTTAAACCTGATATGGCAAAGGCAATATTACAGGATGCGGTAGACAAAAATACAAGCATTGCTATCTTTGAATGCAACGAACGCAATATGTTTAACCTATTATTTGCCTTACCTTTGAATATTCTATTGACGTTTCTATGTACGCCCTTTGTAAAACCGTTAACCATTAGCCGATTATTTTGGACCTATATCATTCCCATTTTCCCATTAGTTATAGCCTGGGATGGCTGGGTATCAAACTTGAGAACCTATTCGCCGGACGACTTAAAAGAATTGGTTAATTCAATAGACCACGAAAACTATGTTTGGGAGATCGGTAAAAAATCAGTTCCGGTCCCAGGCGGCGCCATGACTTATCTGCTAGGCTATCCAAAAAATAAAACGTCTTAATGATAGCGATACAAAGAGCTATTCTTGGTTTTCTGAATTGAGAAAACACACAGTCAAAGGAAGTGTATTTCAGAATCTAGATATTTCCTTCGACACACCAACATATTAGTACGGAAAAATATTTATGAAAAGAATTCATCTCTTTGAATGGGAAGATCAATCCTGGTTTCCGGTAGTGTTCAGAAACCTGCTTACCGATAATCTTCGCTATGTGGGTTCAAAATGGCCTATCTTTGACCAGGCACTACCCATAGTTGAAAAAGGCATGTCGAAATCAAACACAGATCAAGTCATTGATCTGTGTTCCGGAGGTAGCGGACCCTGGCTTGAGTTTTTAAACACCGGGTTTTCCGCCTCAGTCAAATTGACGGATAAATTTCCAAATCTGAGTGCCGTAGGTTTAGTTGCTGAAAAAGGTAAAGGGCAAATTACCTATATCAAAGAATCTGTCGACGCCACCGATGTACCAGAGAAGATGCAGGGAATCAGAACACTCTTTATGTCCTTTCATCACTTTAAACCAGATATGGCCAAAGCAATATTACAAGATGCCGTTAATAAAAATACCGCTATCGCTATCTTCGAAAGCACGCAACGCAATACTTTCAACTTGCTACTTTCTTTACCCATGATCTTTTTAATGACCTTTATTTGCACTCCACTTGTCAAACCCTTAACTATTAGTCGACTATTTTGGACATATATTATCCCCGTTATCCCATTGGTAATTGCCTGGGATGGCTGGGTATCACACTTGAGAACCTATTCGCCAGAAGACTTGAATGAACTGGTCGATTCAATTGAGCATGTCGATTATATTTGGGAAATTGGTAAAAAATCAGTGCCTGTTCCAGGTAGCGCCATGACGTATTTGCTAGGTTATCCACGAAATCAAAAATCATGACCACAATGAAATAAGGAAACGCGGGGGGCTAACGAGAATAATCAGGGGCTAACTGCACTTTAAAGTAAAAATATCAGCAATTACCCATTTTTATTTTAAATTTCCTTTACAGACAAACCGAATAATATTTATACTGCGACGAACTAAAACTAGGCCACATATCACACATCTACCCTAGTTGCAGTAGGGATTCTGTAAATGTTTGAAAAAATTGTAATGTTAAGCTTATTAGCTTCTTCAGCCAGTGCTTTTTCTTTTGATGATACTCAGGATGATTTATCCCTGAGTTACGGCAACATAGAAATGGTATCTATCGCCACCGGCAGCCCTCAGCCAATCAAAAAAGCACCGGCTGTAGTCTCTGTCATCACCGCCGAACAGATTCGCCAAATAGGCGCTTCTGATCTAGATGAAGTCTTGACTACAGTGCCTGGCCTTCATCTCATCAACAACTGGGGGCGTGCTGGTAAATATGTATTCCGTGGCATTTATTCAACTATCAACTCCGAAGCATTGTTGTTAATCAACGGGGTTCCCATCAGAAACCTGGTTAATGGCAATCACTTTGTTTATTGGGGTGGAATGCCCATTAACGCCATCGCTAGAATCGAAGTCATTCGAGGTCCTGGCTCCGCCCTCTATGGAGCAGATGCCTTTGCTGGTGTAATCAATGTCTGGACAAAACAGGCACAAGATATCAAAGGTGTTGAGATTGGTTCACGCCTAGCTAGTTTTAACAATAAGGAAGCATGGATACAATATGGCGGAGATTTTGCGGGTATTGAACTCGCTGTCTCGGCGGAGGTACTCAGCTACGAGGGACATGATGAAATCATTAACGCTGATGCTCAAACTCCCTATGATAAACTCTTCGGGACTAACGCTTCCGCAGCCCCAGAATCGGCCAACAACCAAGTTGACGGTCTTGAACTACGTTTCGACGCCAAATTTAGTAACTGGCGCCTACGTGCAGGATTTCAGCAACGGGAGAATATGGGCACCGGCGTTGGCGCGCTTGAAGCACTAGACAACAATGGCAAAGCCAACCATAAACGCGGCAATATTGACATTACTTATAACAATGACACCTTGGTCGAGGGTTTACGTTTAGAAGTACAAACATCTTATTATCAAGCACAACAACTTTTTTCCAAGGATCTTTGGGTATTCCCCCCAGGGGCCTTCGGAGGCGCCTTTTTGGATGGCATGATTGGCTCACCTGAGTGGGAACAACATAATATCCACAGCAATGTGTCGTTCCACTATTCTGGCATCGATTACCATAATTTTCTTTTAGGTGCTGGGTATGAACATGCTGAAATGGATAAAGTAGAGCAACGAGCTAATTTTTACTTCGACAACGATCTCCCCCCACCCCTCAACGAACTCCCCATTCCAATAGGTGAAATTATCACTGTTCGTGATGATGAGGCATTTATCCCAGAAAAAAGCCGGACCAATAGCTACATCTTGCTGCAGGATGAGTGGTCGTTAGCTAACGATTGGCAGCTGATTGCAGGTATTCGTCACGATAATTATTCCGATTTTGGAACTACAACTAATCCACGATTTGCCTTAGTCTGGGATACAACTTTTAATTTAACATCCAAATTTTTATTTGGCCGCGCCTATAAGGCCCCTTCATTTAATGAGCTATATTCTTCAACCGATAACAACCCGCTCACCCAGGGTTCTGAACAACTGGGACCACAGACAATAGAAACTCTTGAATTAGCTTTTAACTACCAATTTAACACGCAGCTGAATCTTGACTTCAATTTTTTCTACAACAAGATCAAAGACGCAATTGTTTATGAAACCAGGGAAAGTGACGGTGTATCCCTCCATGTCAACTCAGGAAAGATTAGCGGTCATGGAGCTGAGTTTGCTTTTTCCTATGCGGCACTGAAAGATTTAATGTTACGGGGCAATTACGCCTACCAAAAAACAGAAGAAAAAATCAGTGATGGCCATGTGGGTTTTGCTCCAAGTCATGAAGTATACCTACAGGCAGACTGGCAGATTGCCGACGGCTTTGAACTGGTGAACAAAGTACGCTGGGTTGGCGAACGCCCCCGCTCAGCGACAGATGCACGAAATACTATGGATGGATATACCCAATGGGACCTTCTATTCCATTGGCGCAGTCATCGTAATAATACCAATATCACACTGGGTGCCTTTAACCTGGCCGATGCCGATATACGTGACCCCAGTGTTAGTACGGGTGCAGAAGATCCCGTCACAGGCAAGTTCCCGGGCAATATCCCGGACGACGTTCCACAGGCAGGCCGAAATTTCTCAGCTAAGGCAAACTACCGCTTTTAAAGGATCATCAACGGACTATGACACAGGGACAATGGCAGCAAGGATGGGCTGAAAAAAGCTCAACAGCAATAGCAGGTTTAAAAGCCTACTGTGTGCTTTGCCTTGTTTGCTTTTTAGTTCCCGCATTGGCCTATGGCGACAACGCCAACATTCGCAAATCCGAAAGCAATAGCTCCACCACCAATAGCGTCCTAATTCCCAAAGCCTTGGTATTTTCACCTCAACTCAAAACGGCTTATTACCGCTCCATTTTTGCCAATATCATTCGTGGTATTCATGATGCCTCCTCGGGAAATATTGCCGTTGAAGCTATCCCAGAGGATGTAGCAAACTTTCGGGCAGATGAAAAAATCCGCCAACATTCACCGGATTTTGTTATCAGTCTCGGCTCTCGTGGCAAGGTGGCGGCGTTTTCCATCAGCACTGCGATACCGGTAGTCCTGGGGGCGGTATTATCACCGGACTCCTCCGTCCTACTGGCCTTACAGCAGCCCAGTATGCTCGCCTCGACCGCGTTTACGCCATTACGCCAGCCAAGATTGCCTGATCTTACGGTGAGTTTAACTCCGGCACCTGAGCAATTATTTAACCAACTCAGAAACCTGGCGCCTAACATCCGTGGCGTGCATGTTGTCTACCATAAAAATGACACCGAGCTGATAAACGATGCCCGTGCGGCTGCCAAACGCCTTGGTCTAAACCTCACTGTCCACCAAGCCCAGAACCTTAAGCAAAGCGCTCTGGCTCATTCGAAATTGATGGCTAACCTCAAATCCGCAACCGAGGCGCTTTGGTTACT
>NVXL01000276.1 GCA_002746115.1 Alteromonadaceae bacterium | reverse complement strand
GAAGATATCGATGTATTGGAAGGGAGTGAAATCACGACCTTTGATTCGGTTATCGTTAACAACAATCCAGATTTGTTTACAGCGCTAGATATAGTAGCTGGCGCTGAGATTTTGATCGGTTCTGACTCTGCTATTCATGTCGATGGCAAAGGTTACCCTGGAGCTTCGATTTACTGGCCTAATTACCAATATGGCTGTCATGCAGGCACGAATGTCGCTAAACCACTTTTTTGGCCTTTGGATAGCTGCGCTTACGGACGGTACTCTGAAGCAGCGTTTGCGGGAAGCGGGCGTAGCAATCTAGCAAGCGGTGGTCTAATGACAATTACTGCGCAAGCGTTGAACTTGAGTGGCAACGCAAGAGTGAGCGCGAATGCTTCTGATGAAGGACTCTCTTCTGGCGGTGCCATTAATATTGATGTCGTAGAACTCTTTGGTACCGAGCAAACCCTTATCGCAGCGCGCGGTGCTGACGGGTCTAACGGGCGAGGAGCTGGCGGTGGTGGTCGTGTTGTGATTAATAGTGAAAATCGACTCGCATATGTTGGTCAAACAGATACCTCTGGAGGAAATTCGACTTATATTCTTGATCAGACAGAGGCGGGGGCTGGTACGCTATTGTTTAAAGACCGAAACCCCGCTTTAGCTAGTGATGTTCAATGGCATTTGCGGATTGATAATACTTCCCGACGAATTTCGCGTGACCCAGTTGATGAATCACTCTCATTACACACTGAGATTAAGCCAGCCCATACAAGCTCAACGCCAATAAAAAGCGTTGGCCGAAGCTTGATTACAGAGGTAACCCCGGTTGATGGCAGCACTACTCAATGGCGCATCAGCGTGGCAAGTACTGGTACGGGTTTCCCTCTGTACCAAGAGCTTAACCAGCGTGTTGCTTACCCGATTACAATATCGGGGCCAAGAAATCGTTTGGTCGTTGGGTCTTCTGCGAGTCGCAGTTATGTCTTCCGCAGGGATAAAGAAACTTTTATCGAGCAAAGCCAAAGCGATTTTATTTTTCGCCAAAATATTATCGGAACCGGGCGAGATCGAGCCTACTATCCATTATCAGCGGGCGATTATTGGGTGGTGTTCTCTGATGAGGGCGGCTTGGATACCGACCTAGGGTCTAACACTGCAACTACCGATCAATTCTGGGTTGAAATCGACACCATTGGCCCTTGGCGAGAAACCGATCTTAAGCGAGATCGTGGGGTTCAAGGTTTGTATGTTGATTTAGATGCATCTACAGATGAAGGGCCTTTTTATCGAATCGTCGAAAACACTACTGATTCCCTAATCGTTGAGGTTTTACCGGATGACGACTTAAACAGCGTTCTTAATAATGACCTTATAGGTGTGCATCAGTTAGCCTCTTTACAAGTGAAAGGTGGGGCAAGTGTTGATTTTGGTGGTGATCGTTTGATTTTAGATGATGTTATTTCGCGCCTAAGCGATGACGATGTGCAATCTGTTGTCGAGGACGCCGAGCTGCGTAACACTGAGCTGACCCGTGAATCCATGGACTATTTTGCTAGCAATAATCAAAGCGGACGCTTCTATTATGAAAATATGACGGAGATAAACCCGCTAGTTGTTGATGAACCCATAGTTTTCAATAGTAACGGTTTCAGTTTTGAGCACTTACAGGTTAATGGTTCTATGGACATGAACAGTGCTGAGATGGAGGTTCGTGAAAGCATCACCGTGACCGGCGATTTGACCCTGAACAACGGTTCCGTAATCACAGTTCCCGATACTTGGATTGATACTAACTTCCCTGCACGTGTTATCTATGATTTGGATTTACGCGTTGGCGGCACGCTTACGCTGGAGAATGAAAACGGAATATCGGCATCGCGTCTGGATGTCAGTGGTAAAGGTTATCCAAACAGTGGAAGTAATCGTTGGCCAAATTTTAGTGCTTCAATTACTTACTTAGGGTGTCATGGTGGACTGACTTACGCTGAGGATGATCCAAATTGCGCTTATGGGCGTTATACTCAAGCGCGCTTTGCGGGTAATTCTGGCGGCGGTGATGGTGGTGGCATTATGAATGTCCGTGCAGGGGCTATCGTACTTAATGGTAGTTTTGACGCAGTTGGTTATGCTGGCGGTAGTATTCATATCGAGGTGGACGAGTCCCTAACAATTGGAGAACACGGCTTAGTAAATGCTAGCGCTGAAGACCAAGAGGGTATTAATGCAATCAAACTTGGTGGCGGTGGCCGCATCAGTGTGATTGCTCCGATTGTGGATTTCGCTGTTAATCTTGATAGTCACTTCGATGCCTCCGGAGCGTCAAACAGTTTAGATGGCGCGAACAATCGCGAAATGGCTGGTGCTGGCACGGTATTTATTCAACCGCCAGTGAATATTGATAGCGGCTTACAAGCGCCTGGACGTTTGCTGGTTTTCAACGATGATAATTTCTCAAACTTCGCCGCTGTCGGTAGCACACCAATTGAGTCCATCGGTCGTCATAGCATATTCTCTGTTGTGCAAGAAGATCCTAACTCAAGCGACCTGTGGCGCATCACCGTAAGCACCGACAATCCATGGGTATCAGGTGACCCTAAATTGGATCTCGGCATTCAAGGCTTATGGGTCGATTTAGATATCAGTGATGAAATGGACGATAGACATCGCGTGATTTCCAACGACAGCAACAGCTTTGTGCTACAAACAATGGAAGACCTTTCGTCCTCATTCATTTTAGGGGACGAGTTGGTCGGTGTGCATGAGTTCGAATCGCTGGATGTCGGTGGCGGCGCTAGCGTCGACTTTGGTGGCGATTTAATCATCCTGCCAGGCGGTCTTAGTCTTGATCAAGTAAGTGAATTTAACGCTGCACCAGAAAGTGTGCAGCCATAACGTGTGAGCAATAAGCATGGGATTAATAATGGATAAATTAACACGCTCAATTTTCAACACCTTATTCAAGCCTGCGGCATTTGCAGGTTTACTCCTTGTCGGGCTCAGTGGCTGTGGAGAGGATGAAAACTATTTTGCCAAGGTGAATGATCGCGGCCTTAAAGAGGCTGACTTTAACGCTTATTTAAAGCACAAACGCATTCAATTTCGTAACGACATTCAACGCGAAAAAGTGCTAGATCAGTATCTTGAACGTGAAGCGCTTGCCGATTTGATCGAGAACGACTTAATGAAAGACGATGCGCTCATAGGTGCTGAAATTAACGAGTTAAGAAAAGAGATCCTTATCAGTCGTTATTTCGAGCGCTATCTTGGTAAGCAAGTCACAGATGATGCGGTCAGTAATTTCTACAACAGCAATATAGAGCGCTACCAAGAGCAAAAGATTCATGTTGCTCATATTTTGATCCGCCTTGCTCGCAATATGGACGAGAGTCAGCGCCAGGTCCAGCTCACCACAGCCCAAGAAGCTTACTCAAAAGTTCAGGCCGGTATGCCCTTTGATGAGGCGGCTAGTCAATACTCGGAAGACAAGGTATCGGCCGCAAAAGGCGGTGACCTCGGTTGGTTAGTGCAAGGCAGTATTCACCCTAAATTTAGCGAGCAAGCGTTTAAACTTAAACAAGGGGAGATCAGCGCTCCAATAGAAACCCCATTTGGTTATCACGTAGTTAAAGTTTTGGATGAACCCAAAATCAACCGAAAAAGCTTTGAAAGCGTTAAAGGCGAAATTCGCTATGAGCTACGTAACAAAGCTCGTGACGCCGAGCGTAAACGTATTCTCGGGGCGATTCGAATTGAGAAAATTGCTTCGAAAAAAACCAACTAGGGGCGCCTTGTTATGAGAATGAGAATGACAATGACAATGCCACTCAAAACAGTTGTACTTAGCTGTCTGTGTTCGGTTTTAGTGTTTTCCTGTAATCAGGAACAAACAGAACAAAATGCCGCGTCGAGCAGTATCGAAGCGCCGCTTGCCTCTGTTAACACGCTAGATATCTACCCGCAAGACGTGAATGTAGCAAGCGATAAGCTCTTTGCCAGACTTCAGTCAAAGAATGTCGATGCTGAGAAAATTAAGGCGCTGAGTTTAAAAAGCTTGGTTCGTATGGCCGTCTTTGCCGATGCCGCCGCACAAGATCTTGACCAAACTGAGCTTGGGCTTATTGATGCCGAGGTGCGTTACTTTAAACGTGAATTATTAATGCGCCGTCACATTGAGAAGCAAATTAAAACCACCGCTCCGACCGAAGTGGATATTCGAGATTTTTATCAAAATAACTTAGCCCGTTTTGGTCAGAAAACGATTAAAAAAATCCTTGTTTTAACACCAAAAAATATCCCGTCTACAGACCAGTTACCTATGGTGATGGCGAGCTTGAATCAGTGGAAAGATAAGGCTAATTGGCGTAAGCGTGGTGGTGAATTTGAATTGGTCGAGACTACCGACGATGCCGCGAATTTACATTCCAATTTGAAAGCTGCCACCAAAGCCTTAAACGAAGGCGATACCTCAAAGGTCTTTTTTGTGGATAAAAAGCCGCACTTGCTTCGGGTTGAGCAAAGCCTGCAACAACACGCAAAACCACTTGCCGAGGTTCGTTCATTAATTCGCCAAAGTCTCGCCGCAAAAATTCTGAATGCCGAGATTAAACGGATTTCTGAAGAGTTGCTTGCTAAGGCCGATGTTAAGTACTTTTAAGACCGTTTTATTAGGCCGTTTTTTTTAAGAACGTAGATTTTAAACGAAGAGCTTTTTCTTCGTAACTGCTTGTCAGCCTGAGACAATAAAAGCTGGTTCGCAATGATGCACTTTAGCACTAGGAGAATACCGTGACACGCCGGTTTACACGACAGACCAAGGACCAATCCACCCCTCGTAAGTTGAGCCGCCCATTGTTTTGGCTCTGCGCATTATGCTTTTTCAGCCTGACCTTACCTTTAAGTCACGCCGAGATTTTTAATGGCACCGAGCAGGCGGATGAAATTCTCGGCACTGTGGATGATGACGATATTTTTGGTCTTGGCGGCGATGATCGCTTAATTGGCAATTACGGTCACGACCAGCTCGTCGGTGGGGCTGGTAACGATATACTTCACGGTGAACTCGGCAACGATATTCTTATTGGCGGTCTTGGCGATGACGAGTTAAAAGGCGGTGAGGGCGACGATACCTACCTTATCAACCTCGGTGATGGCAATGATCTTATCAATAATTACGACTCCCGAACCTCCGCTGACGAGCGCATTGAAGTCTTACGCTTTGGTGCCGGAATAACGCCCGCGAATGTCAATATTAGTCGTGAAAATAAAGACCTCTTAATCACCCTTAGCCCAGATCAGCAAATTCGTGTGAAGTTACACTTTTGGCAAACGGATGGCTTTTACCTTGCCGAGCTAGCTTTTATAGAATTTGTCGATGGCACGCTTTGGGACGCCGAAGGGATGCGCAATATTATTATTGGTGCGAGCGACGCTGATGATGTAATTCAAGGCTTTGACGACCGTGATGATATTATTAACGGCGGTGCAGGCGACGACCACATAAACGGTGGTGATGGCGATGATCAGCTATTTGGAGGCCCTGGTAACGATGAACTTTTAGGCCATCATGATAATGATACTTTAGTCGGCGGCACAGGGGATGACCTTTTGCGCGGTCAAGCCGGTGTAGATACCTACCTATTTAATCTCGGAGATGGGCAAGATATTATCGACGATTACGAGATGGGCATCGTCAATACCGATCGTCTCATCTTCGGAGCCGGCATTACACCACAAGATGTCAAAGCACGACGGGTCGGCAGTGACTTGGTTTTGAGCTTAGCAAGTGGTGAACAAGTTAAAGTACAGATGCAGTTTTACCTTTGGGATAACCTGTCTCGCTCAGGAGTCGGCTTTATTGAATTTGCTGACGCTACCCTTTGGGATCGCGCCATAATAATGCAGCAAGCCGTGTTAACCACTGACGGCGAAGACAGTATTCTTGCCTTTGAAAACAGCGATGATGTGATTGATGGGGGTTTGGGTAACGACGATATTCGCGGAAACAGTGGCAACGACACCTTGCGCGGCGGTGACGGTGATGACTATCTTGGCGGTGAAGATGGCGCCGATCAGCTCTTTGGTGACTCGGGCGATGACTTTTTGGTGGGCGGCTATGACGCCGACTATTTAGAGGGCGGTGAAGGCAATGACGTACTCTTTGGTAATGACGGCGATGACATCTTATTTGGCGGCCCCGGAGCCGATTATCTTCGTGGTCATGAG
>NVXL01000275.1 GCA_002746115.1 Alteromonadaceae bacterium | reverse complement strand
ATAGCCGCTTCAATAACGGCCGCTTGCCCGGTAACGCTAGGTGCGGTAAAACCGACTTTATCCATACCGTCATTATTAATCGCAGAGCCTTTAATAACGGCATGCACGCTATCGCCGTCCGACAAGGCTTGGCTCAGCCGTTTTAGAGTGACGACGCCGACACCTGCGCCTGCAACGGCGCCCTGGGCTTGAGCATCAAAAGCGCGACAATGTCCATCAGGTGAAAAAATCATACCTGGCTGGTAAAGGTAGCCTTGTTTTTGCGGTAACAATACTGATCCAGCACCGGCTAAAGCAACATCGCATTTATGGTTTAATAAACTTTCACACGCAGTATGCACGGCCACCAAGGAGGTGGAGCAGGCAGTATAAACAAATACCGTGGGTCCTTTAAGGTTAAGTTTATACGCCGTACTCGCGGCGATAAATTCTCGGTCGCCCAAAAATAGCTGGAAATCACTTAATATTTCCGAGTTGCCTCGATTGGGGTGTACATTTTTAGTTAAATACCCACTGGCGTCGGCACCGGCGAACACGCCTACTGGGAAGTCAATACTATCCACATCGTAGCCTGCATATTCTAAACTGGCCCATGCGGACTCTAAAAACATACGCAATTGCGGATCGAGGCAGTCGGCCTCTCTTGGTGTGTAAGCAAAAAATTGCGAATCAAAAAATTCTACACCCTCTAATACCGCACCCGCTTTTACAAAATCAGGGTGCTTTATCTGTTCGGGGTCATTGCCGCTTGCGATTAATTCTTCATCGCTAAAAAATTGAACCGACTCAATCCCGTTACGTAAATTATGCCAAAACTCATCAACATTTTTTGCGCCGGGGAATTTTCCGGCCATTCCTATTATGGCAACATCATCTACTTTTGTTTCGGTTGCGATTTTCGATTCTGTTTTTTCATTTGATTGATTGGCTTTCTCCTTATTGGCTTTAGTACTTTCTTTAACAATCCGATCCGATTCATTTAGATAATCCGCTAAGCCACTAATTGTCGGGTATTGGAGTAATTTGACCACCGGCAGTGTTTTATCTAAAAGTGTTTGTAATTGACTTTGCACTTGCATTAATAAAAGTGAGTGTCCGCCTAAATCAAAGAAATTATCGTGAGTACCAACCTGTTCTAATTTCAGTACGTCCTGCCAAATTTTCGCTATTTGTCGCTCTACCGTCGTTTGCGGCTTAATCGAGGCCTCATCGTTTTGGCTAAAAGTATTTGGACGCGGTAAGGCTTTGCGATCAATTTTCCCGCTGGGCGTTAATGGCAGTTCATCTAGCACCATAAAATGGCTGGGTACCATATAGTCAGGTAAGCGCGCTCTGACTGCGCTTTTTATCGCCAATATAAACTCATCAGCGTTCATGTCTCTGGTATTAGCTTTGGCATTAGCACAGACCCGACTAAAATAGGCGGCCAAGCGTTTATCGCCATCGTTGTCATCAACAATCACCACCGCTTCCTTGGCGCCGTGTGCTGTCAGTACCGATTCTATTTCACCTAATTCAATTCGGAAGCCACGCAATTTGACTTGGTGGTCAACGCGCCCGAGGTACTCAAGGTTACCTTCAGGAGTCCAACGTGCCAAATCCCCGGTTTTATATATGCGCTCAGTTTTGCTAAAATGCGTTCCACTAAAAAATTCTACCTCGATAAATTTTTCTGCGGTAAGTTCAGGGCGATTAAGATAGCCTGGCGTGACGCCAACACCGGCAATGCATAGCTCACCGGGCACACCGGGTGGCTGAATTTGGTGTTCAGAGTTAACAATATAAATTCGGGTATTGGCAAGCGGACGACCAATGTGTGGGCTGTCGGTGTCACAAAAATTACACGCAACACTTGCCGCAATGGTACATTCGGTGGGGCCATAAGCATTAATAAACCGTACTTTATTCGCCCACTGTTTAACGAGCTTTTGTGGGCAAGCCTCGCCTGCGACCACTAAGGTTTTTAGGCTCGAGAGCGCCGCTTCCGGCAAGCTATTAATAAAGGTCGGCGGTAGGAGAATATGAGTGATTTTTTGCTCGACTAACAGAGTACTTAGCTCTGCTGTTTCCAGTAGCTTTGTTTTGGGTACTAAATATAACGTCGCGCCGGTCAATAAGGAGGTAACAATCTCAATCACCGAGGCGTCAAAGCTTAACGAGGCAAATTGTAAAAACCGACTATGCTCGTCGACTTGTAGGGCATCAATTAGGGCTAATGCTAAATTGGTCAAACCGTCATGCGCGACTGTCACGCCTTTCGGTTTCCCCGTCGATCCTGAGGTATAAATGACGTAGGCAAGATCGGTGTTATTACCTTGTATCTTGGGTGCGTTTACAGCTGAACTATTGTTCTCGGGTGAACCGAGGTCAGTATCCTCCAAGCATACAACGCGACAGTCGTGGGTTAATTCCGCTAGAGGGAGTTTACTTTCTATGCCTAAATGCCGCTGCGTTAGCACAATTGGTACTGCGCTATCTTCCAGTATATGTTGGATTCGCGCTGCGGGGTAACTAGGGTCAATTGGTAGGTAAGCATTACCGGATTTTAAAACGCCCAATAGGCCAATTAGCATTTCTAAAGAGCGTTCACAAACGAGGGCAATTAGGCAATTATCAGTGCTAACATCAATTTCGCGTTTTAATGCAAGCAATTGATGAGCTAACGAGTTGCTTTGTTCATTTAGCTGCCGGTAGGTCAGTTGTTGTGTACCGAAAGTAACCGCGATGTTATTGGGTGTTTTCGCTACTTGTTGTTCAAATAAATCAACAACATTTTTATCTTGGGGATAATCAGCTTCAGTATTATTCCAGCGGTGCAAGAGCTGTATTTCCGCCTCCATTAGCATCGGTAAACGGCTAATAGCCTGAAGTGGATTATCGACTATTCCGGTAAGCAGCATCTCAAAATGATCGGCCATAGAGGCGATTGTCTCGGCATTAAATAAGTCGGTGGAATATTCCCATACGCAACGCAATTGATCACCCTGCTCTTCTACGTGCAGTGTTAAATCAAATTTTGCTACTGGGTAATCGGGGCTCAACGTTTTGGTTGTCAAACCGGGCAAGGTCAATTCGTTAAGTTCGCCTTCTTGGTGCAACACCAGCATCACTTGAAATAAAGGGCTATGGCTAAGGCTACGGGTTGGCTGCACTTGCTCAACCAACATTTCAAAGGGGATATCTTGATGGGCATAAGCGGATAAACAATTAAGACGCGTGGATTGCAGTAATTCAATAAAATTCTGCTCTGGTTGCAGCTGCGCCCGCAATACAAGTGTATTAACAAATAAGCCAATGAGGTTTTCTGTTTCACTGCGGGTACGACTGGCAATGGGGCTACCCACACAAATATCGTCTTGACCACTATAGCGCGATAAAAATATATAAAACGCATTTAGCAAGGTCATAAACACACTTGCATCAAGTTCGCGGCTCAAGCGCGTAATACCCAAGCTAAGCTCAGGAGATAAACGGCTAGCGTAATGCGTCCCCCGAAAGCTTTGTTGCGCTGGGCGGGGTTTATCTGTGGGTAATTTTAATATTTCCGGTATACCCGCTAATTGCTGCTGCCAGTAATCCAGCTGTTGCTGTAAAACCTCGCCTTGCAACCACTGGCGCTGCCAACTGGCATAATCGCTGTATTGAATATCCAACACTGGCATGTTTGGCTCGCCGCCTTCACAATAGACGGTATAAGCACCGCGTAGATCGTCAGCGAGTACACGCAGGGACCAACCGTCGCAAACGATATGGTGCATATTCAGCAGTAATACAAATTCCTGTTCATCGACTAATAATAAATCCGCTTTAAATAAAGGCCCATTCACTAAATCAAAGGGCTCGATTGCGTGACGGTTTATACGAGCCTGTATTTCTTGTTCTTGCTCCTCTTTAGAAAAATGTTTTAAGACATGAACAGATAAAGTCGTAATCGCATCAAGTGTTTGAACAATTGCCTGACCATTTTCATTAGGGAAGCGTGTATTCAAACTTTCATGACGTTCAATTAGCCAATGTAAACTCTGCCGTAAAGCGCTGACATTTAGACTCCCCGATAACTGTAACGCCATTGGCATGTTATAGGTAGCGCTGTTATTGCCTTCAAGGTGGTTTAAAAACCATAAGCGCTGCTGAGCAAACGATAACGTTTTAAGTGAACCTGACGCTTTAGCTTCAATTGGGGATAAGCTCACGCTGCCAGTTGCCGCCTCGATAACGCTTGCTAGACTCGATAACTGCGGCGATTCAAACACCGTACGCACGGGTAATTCTGCCTGAAAACTATCCCGTATACGGGCGACGAGTTGCGTTGCTAATAAAGAGTGGCCGCCTAGCTCAAAGAAGTTATCCTGCCGGTTTATGACTTCACGGTCGAGCAAATTTGCCCAGAGGCCGGCTAACAATTCTTCCGTTGCGGTTTCAGGACTTATGCCAATACTTGTGGTATTCATCTCCGGCACAGGCAATGCACGTCGATCAATTTTTCCGCTAGGCGTTAAAGGCAGTTGATCTAAGGCCATAAACTGACTGGGTATCATATGATCGAGCAAACGTGATTTTAACCAGTCTTTAACTGAGGCAATGTCTGTGCCTGTGTCTTTATCTTTGTCATTAGCGTTAGACGCTGAGTTTTTAGTAGCTGAGTTTTTAGTAATATAGGCAACTAAATGCTTGCTGCCGCCGATATCGCAGAGTTTCACAGCGGCATCTTTAACGCCTTCATGCTGGTTAAGCACTGACTCGATTTCGCCCAGTTCGATACGGAAGCCACGTATTTTAACTTGGGAGTCAAGACGACCTAGGTATTCCAAATTGCCAGAACTGCCAGAGCTGTCTGGTTTTCCTGAACCGTCATCCGCGGTAGGCAACCAACGGGCCAAATCTCCGGTTTTATAAATACGCTCGCTTTTTTGCCATGCTGTACCTGGGAATAACGTCACCTCAATAAATTTCTCGGCTGTTAACTCCGGACGATTTAAATAGCCACGCGCTAAAGCTGAACCTGCTATACATAACTCACCGGGAATACCAATGGGCTGAGCTTGAAGCTCCGACGACAATATGTAAATACTGGTATTAGCAATCGGGCTACCGATGGGAGGTAAAAGCGTGGTGTATTCTGGCTGTTTTTCTAGAGCGTTTATAGAGGTATTGCCAGACAAGCGCGGCACAGTAAACGCCGTCACGACATGGCTCTCAGTAGGCCCATAGTGATTATGCAAGCGACAGTTGGGCAAGCCCTTCATTAAGGCATCAATTTGCGGGGTGATACGTAACTGCTCGCCAGCGGTAATAATATTTTTTAATTGCAGCGTTGGCGAGTTTGATAGTGTGGCCTGCTCGGCCAAATGCTGCAACATCACATAAGGCACAAATAAACGCTCTATGCCTTGAGTGGCGATATAATTAAATAGCGCGACACCATCTCGGCGGGTATGTTCATCAACCAAGACCAATTTACCACCACTTAATAAAGTACTGAAAATCTCCTGAAAAGAAACATCAAAACTTAAAGTGGTAAACTGTAAGGTGGTTTCTGGATTGCCCAAGCCCGGCTGTCTTGCCTGCCACTTTAATAAATTCGCTAAAGCCGCTTGAGGCATTGATACACCCTTGGGCGTTCCGGTAGAGCCGGAGGTATAAATTACATACGCTAAATCGTGAGCATTGGGTATTACATTAGGTCTACTTGAAGGCTGTTGATCAGAATGGGCTTTGTCTAAACAGATTAAAATACACTCGTGTTTTTCATTGCTTTGTATTGGTGCTTGGGCTTGTTCTTGTGTTTGCACTTCCCTTTGCAACAATACTTCCAGCTGCGCTTCTAGATGGCTTTGCGTTAGCAATACTGCAGCGGCACTGTCTTGCAGCATATAAGCAATTCGATCAGCTGGGTAACTCGGATCAATTGGCACATAAGCTGCGCCGGATTTCAAAACCCCTAATACCGCAATCACCATATCAATTGAGCGTTCAAGTGCAATAGCAATTAGTGGCTTATCCCTAGTAACAGCATTGCCAATCAAGGTAGCTCGTAAATGATGCGCGAGCTGATTCGATTTCTCGTCGAGCTGTTGATAGTTTAGGGTTTTATCTTCAAAAACAAGTGCTATATCATTCGGGGTTTTAGTGGCTTGCTGTTCAAATAATTCGACAATCAAGCCCTCATCCTGACAGTCATATACAGGGTTATTCCAAGCCTGTAATTG
>NVXL01000274.1 GCA_002746115.1 Alteromonadaceae bacterium | reverse complement strand
GGCGTATAGATCATTATTGTAAGTGGTGAGGCGTTGGCAAAGAATCTTACGAAATGCCTTAAAGTCGAGGTTTTGTTGATTTTTAGTTGGGTGCAGGCGGTTGCCTGACTTATCATTGCTGTTAGCCATGGTTGACTCCTAATCAAGTCGGTTGTGGTTAATGAGCAAGTTGTTACCACCACTTACGTATACGATTTTCTCAACCGCTTAGAAAGCTTCCAGCACCGCATTAACGGAAGTCTCAAGCAACACGTTTACACCTATTACCTTAGAACCGGAAAACCGAAATCGTCACCATTGGCGGCACGGAGCAGAAGCATCGGACTTGCAGTTATGCTAGAGAACGGCGCCGATATCCGCTTCATCCAAGCCATGCAGGGACATAGCGATTTAAAATCCACCGAAGCCTATACCCAAGTCAGCGTAGAGAAGTTACGGGCTATGCATCAAGCGACGCATCCGGCGAAGGGGAAAGCAGCAAAGAGTGAGGAAAATTGATATGCTTGTAAAAAGCATGAATGAGATTAAGGCAATGAGAACACTTAAAACAACCGAAGATGCAATCAAGCTAAAGCGTGACCAGCAAACATTGGAGTCTCTAAAAGAGTATGAGGTCGGTGAGCTTATCGATGGTGATGTGGTGATGGCATGGCTAGAAAGTTGGGGTACAGTAGACGAGAAGGAACCGCCGATTAAATGAAGTTACGGTACACACCAACAGCAGTACGTGACCTGTTACGCTTGCGCCGATTTACCGCCAAAAATAACCCACTAGCCGCCCAAAAAGCCAGCCAACAACTCCGAAAAAACATACAGCACCTACTTGGTCATCCCGAGTTAGGTTCCGGTCGATCTGAGCTAGGCGATGTTCGAGAACTGATCGCTAGGGAATATATCATACGCTACAAAATGGCAGAGCAAGAGATAGTTATCTTGAATATCTGGCATGAAAAGGAAGACCGGTAGGTTCACCATCCCGCAGTCACATAGCTTGCAATCGCCGTCTTATCACATCCATGTGATCCACAGCATTGGTGCATCCTTGCAGGTCAACCCCGCAAGCTAAGCGCCACGCTCCCAGCGTATCAATCAAACCGTTCGTTCCAACCTCCGTCGTTTCACTCCTTCGGGCAGCGCTACGGCCTGCACAAGAAATAATGCGGCTGCAAAAGCAGTTAGCGCCGTGCCCAACTCGTCAAGGGTATACAAGCGCAAAAAGACGCGCCCTTGATAACGGATGGGCGTAAGTCACTTTATTGGAGCCAGTATAGTTTCCAAAATATGAAAGTTAAATATGATCTGGAGTTTAAAAAAATGTAAGGCCTTTTTATTAAAACATAGGTAAAACCCCGGCAGGTAGCCGAGGTTTTGGTATTTAAATATTAGATATTTAAAAGTCTTTTCCTTCTCAGTCAGACAAGCGTTAATCATATTCAAACTCAACGGATGAAGTGCTTGATCTGGCTTGCGTGATAAAGTGAAAAATCGCACTAAATTGGAACTCAGAGACGCCGTTGCAGGCGTATAGACCACTGTCGTACGTGGTGAGGTGTTTGCAAAGGAAAGCGAAATAGATAGCATGAGCGTTGCCGAAAAGCTAAACTTATTTACCCAATAGTTACTCCGACAACCATCTAAGTATAAGGAAATATCAACATGCTCTCCCGCTGCATAGCACTCGCACTTACCCTTGCTCTCATCGTTCAACCCGTCGCTGCAGAGCTCTCCGCGAATAATCGTTACGCCGATACGGTAATGCCGACTCTAAGCGAGGGCGGCAAGATACTGATGATGCCAATCAACAACCACACCCTACTTGAGCCTACCGAACAGGCTGCGCTGCAAAAAGTATTGTTAAAAAAGATCCAGGGTAAAAGATTGACGGGAAGGTTTGCCAAGATTAGTGCTGAGCAAGACTTAGAAGAATACATGCACCTGACCTATATCGATAACGCCCCTCTGGCGGATGTTAAATTGGTAAAACAGGCTTACGTTAAAAGTATTGGCGCGGGGTATGACTTGGTGATACTTCCGGCAGTGATTGCGCGGATGCATAAATTATCACGAATGGGTTTGTTTGCAGACGGTAATCGGATCAATATTAGCGGGAGAAAAAACTGGTTCGTTGACTCTAAATGGTCTGGTCAGCAACCTGCCTACTCTATGTTACTTGAAGTTTATTCGTCTCAAGGTGAATGGCTAATGACGACCTATGGCGGCATTTCGGTTCCGAGCTATGCCAATTATAAAACGAAGACTTTTATCCGTAAAAAAGATTTATTTAAAAATCCAAGTGATATGGCGATACTCAAGGAAGGGGTGGCTATTGCATTAAAGGCGATTTTTAAGAAAATAGAAATTGAAGTTAAAGAAAGGTAAGGGCTTAATCTTTTTCAGGCGTCAGCGCAGAAAAATACCCGCTAACCTCACCTAATGGAAAATGCTGCTGGGCTATTTGTTTTACCGGGCATATTCCCATTAACGAATTGCTGATAAATACCTCGTCTGCTTGAAGCAATTGCTCAACGCTGAACTCTTGCTCTTTGATTGGGTATTTACAGTTGTTGGCTCGGTTGAGCAGTTTGGCGCGAATGGTGCCTTCGACGCCGCAGTCGTGCAGCGGAGGTGTAATTACTTGTCCCTCGCTAACAAGGTATATATTGCTAGCAATCACCTCTCGAACATGGCCTTCGCGGTTACATAAGACACCTTCAAAACAATCCGTTTGCTCAAGCTCAAGGCGCGCCATCACTTGATTGAGGCGGTTAAGGTGCTTGAGGCCTGCAAGGGAATGTTGTTCCGATAGCGGTGTTTTAAGTAAAGCTAGCTCCACACCATTTTGCTTCGCTAGACTGTAATTGGGTACGGGCGATTGACTCAGTATAACGGTGCTATTGTGGCAGTTTTTAGGGCTATAACCGCGCCCCCCTGGGCCGCGGGTGATGATGATTTTTACGGTAGCGGGGGTTTGCGGGTTTAAGGCGAGCTTGGTGATGTCATTAAGTATGGTCGACTCGTTAGGTAGGTCGATTTGCAATACATTGGCACTTTTGCGCATGCGTTGCCAATGCAGGCGCCAGTTTTGCAATGCACCTTGGTCATAGAGCAGGGTTTCAAAAAAACCGTCGCCATAGGCAAGGCCTCGGTCTTTTGGGTCAAGCGTGCCACCGGGTTCACCATTGATAATGATAGGAGATTCTAGGTCGGGTGAGTTAGCTGGCATAGGGCTTATTGCTTAGATAAATAAGTCGCAATAGCGCTGATTTCTTCATCGCTGAGTGCTGCGACATTCGGCTTCATTACCGGTGTCATACTGTTGCTACGTGCGCCGCTCTTAATATCATTAATTTGAATGACGAGATACTTTTTATCTTGCCCTGCAAGTTTTGGGTAGCCAGCCATTAAGGGGGACTTGCCTTTTTTGCCATGACAGGTAATACAGTTTTTGGCTTTGTAGAGGGCTTTACCGTTTGCGCCCGCGGCTGTTGCTTGTGAGTGCATGAAAACAGCGCTAAGGCCAATAGTCATTGCAGCAATAGTTTTCAATATGGAGTTCATTGTTATGTCCTCGTTTTCTGTAAAGCGACACCTTAACATTCAGCTTTGGGCTTAGTTTGCCCATTTCGCTATTATACTGGAATTATATTGAAAGTTAATTGAACTGTGCGTATTGGTTTGAGCTTAAACCCCGTTATTTGTTCAACGCTTGAAGCTGCCGAATGGCTTTTTGGTGGCCTTGGCTAGCTGCGCTGCGATACCATTTTTGTGCTTCTTTCATATTCTTCTCAACACCTAAACCGTTGAGGTATAGGGATGCTAATGCGAACTGTGCATCTCTATGGCCCTGCTCTGCAGCCATTTGCCAGTATTGTGCTGCGTCGTCGTAGCTCTTTTTAACCGCATGCCCTTTTAGGTACATTAGCCCTAGGTTAAATTGGGCCTCTCTGTGGTTTTCCTTCGCGGCGGTTTGGAAATAGGTAAGTGCTAATTGGTAATCGCGTTTTACACCTTGGCCTTCATGGTGCTGAACGCCTAAGTCAATCTGTGCCATTGGGTGACCCTGCTTGGCTGCTTTGAGGTACCACTTGGCGGATTCAATATAGCTTTGTTTTACACCCTGACCTTTGTTGTAAGCAATTCCAAGTCCGTATTGAGCGTCTGGGTAGTCTTGCAGTGCGGACATCTGGTACCACTTAACGGCCTCGCTATAATTTCTCTGTGCGCCGTTGCCGGTATAGTAAACATTGCCTAAAAGGTATTGCGCGGTAGCGTCACCTTGCTCGGCCAGTGCGCGCCATTGCAGTTCAGCCGGGTTGAACTCTTCAATAGTGGTTTCGGAGGTGTTTTCAATGACGTGTTCAGTAAGTACTGCATGGGCGGGTAGGGTGGCGATTAGTGTCCACGTGAATAGTGACAACATTGGCAGTATATTCCGCCAAGGTTTTAGTCGTCGTTTTGATTGAGCTGTAAGGTGAATCATGGCTGACCTCGGCAAAGATGTTGTGAGTACAATTGATAATGAAAAAGTATAGACAACTATCTTGATAAGCACCGTGCTTGTTAAGTGATTGTTTTTCACATGTGCAGCATTTTTTTGCTGCACAGTTATCATCAGTTGCGCTATCTAGATTAGCGACACCTTGGTCAGTTGTTCACGGTGTTCGAAAGGTCTAGTTTTTGGCGTGTTTAGCTTTACGGCCTTTTTTTCGATCTTTCATTTGGTTTCTGATAGATCGCATTTTATCGCGTTGCTCTGGTGTGAGTACTTCGTCTATTTTTGCAATGGTTTCAGCCATAAGTAAGACTTTTTGTCTTGCGACGGCAGCGTGCTGTTCTGCGGCTTCGGCAACATCGGCGTCATAGGTACTGGCATTGGGGTCGAGTTGTAAAAGGTAGTGTCGGCTTCGGCGTTCATCTTCTTGTTTAAACGCTTTGCCTTGGGTTTTACGTTGTTGGTAAATCTCTTTAATGGCGCTGACTTGCTCAGGCCTTAAGTCTAATTTTTTCTCCAAGTGGTTCAGCATCCGCTCGTGGTGTTGGTGGTGGCCAAACTCGCTATGTTGACCACCTCTGTGGTGAGGGTTTTCGTCGCAGGCAAAGGCGCTGATGGATGATAGTAATAGGGTTCCGGCCAGTAGGCCGATCATAAGTGTTTTCATAGTAAGCTCCAGAAGAGTGGTAAGTTCAATTTACTGTAGGCTTAGTATGCGCGGAGTCTTCGGAAAGTTGGGTTAAGCGGAAGTAAAGTAATGTAAAGTTTTCCTCAATCTAATTCAAATCAATTCAGTTCAAATCAATTCGTTTTTTCACTCAAAAAAAGTGATCCATGCGCCAAAATGTTAACTTGTGATGAAGGTGAGTAAAAAAGTATCGTTATTGCTGCTATCTTAATATTTTTTATTTAACGAGGTAACGGATCATGAGTCAATCAAAATTTAAACGCTCGCCTTTAGTTAGCGCGCTTCGCTTTGCGGTGACGGGCGTAGCCAGTTTGCCCTTGGTTTTACCTCAGCTTGTTCAAGCTCAGGATCAGCAGGCGGCGGATCAAATTACGGAACAGATGGTTGTCGTTGGGAGTCGTGTTGCGGGTCGCTCAGCTGAGGATCTTGCCGTGCCGGTGGATACCCTCACGGTGGAAACGCTTCAACGTACGGGTCAAACTGAAGTAGGGCGTATGTTGCAAGCTTTGGCGCCGTCATTTAATTTTTCTAGTTCCAGCATTAGTGATGGTACCGATGCTTTGCGCCCTGCAACTTTGCGTGGCTTGGGGCCAGATCAGACTTTGGTTTTGATTAACGGCAAGCGTCGTCACCAAGCATCGCTTATTCATATCAATACTTCGGTTGGTCGTGGCACCGCAGGGACTGACTTAAATGCTATTCCAGCGGCGGCAATTGAGCGTATTGAAGTGCTGCGTGATGGTGCTGCAGCGCAATACGGTTCCGACGCGATTGCGGGTGTTATTAACATCGTACTAAAAGACGATAACGAGGCCGGTAAAATTGATATCTCGTATGGTGAATACTCTGAGGGTGACGGTGAAACCACCAACGTTAATATTAATAAAGGTTTTGCTCTTGGTGAGAGTGGTTATATTAACGCCACGCTTAACTTCCGTGATCGTGGCCATACTAATCGTGCAGGCCTGCATGGTTCCTGCCAATTCAGTGGGTGTGTTGATACGGATGGCGATGGTATTTTAGAGCCTGGTGATCCACGTGAAATTACCGCAGACCGAAATACCTTTCGCATAGGGGATGCTGATTCTGAGCAAATTGCCGTGATAT
>NVXL01000273.1 GCA_002746115.1 Alteromonadaceae bacterium | reverse complement strand
ATTAAATTTTCAAAAATTGAAATATTGATTTTAGAGGTGTATTTTTATTCACCATGTGTTTTATATCGCCCACGCACAAAAATAATATCAATTAGCTGGACGTTTGAATTTTCTCAGAAGAGGTTACAAATGGAGCGGATCAACCTGCAAGATCTAGCTGGAGCCCTTGGTATTATAGAACCGTGGGCAATAAAATCAGTTAAAACCGATATTGAAGCTAGAATAATTAACGTATATATAGAAAAAAGAGAAAAATCCCGCCCTTTTACCTTATTTTCAAGGCTCAAAAAGGATCAGGACGAGAAACAAATATCGGGCAGCTGGTCCTATATGGCTATTGGCCTTTACCGTTGCGTTGTGCATGCCACCATAGTGGATAGAAACTTTGACGGTAATATCCTAAGTACAGAGCTATTTAAACTCGAAAGTTTTCTTGGTCACCCAGCACGTAATTATTCTAACTATCTACGCCAGCAAATTGCTACAGCGCAGGCTAAAGGGCTGGATTCAGAGTTAATCGGTAACTTATTCCGTGTAGATCAAGAGCTTCTTACCCGTATTGTGAGTGACCTTGAGCAATTACCTGAGCCCCTAAAAACCCATGTATTATTGCCAAGTGAAGTTGACCCCGTATGGGAAAAAGTACTGCTGGCACGCGTGCAACTGCAAACCAAAGCACTGCCTTTAAGGTTGTTACTAAGCAAATTGCGCTCAGCAGCGCTCAAGACCAAAAACATTGAAGAGCGCCGCACATTAGGCACTCAACTGCGTAATTTTTTCACCGCAAATATCCATACCATGGAGCGCGAGATCTTACAGCTATGCTCGATCAACCCCCAAGACGCCAACATTAAGGCTCAGCGAGCCCCGGCAAAACAACGCATCGTTGTGCCTGGCGCAAAAAGTATCCTCTGGCTTGATGTGATTAGCGGCAAGATCAACCTCGACTCCAAGAGTATCCCCTTGAACCTGCTCATCTCCAAGCAGCGTATTTCTCTGATGAAGGCTCAAACCAATCGCGATAAAATTCAAGTCATTGCACCACTTTATCAATATATCACTAAGAATTACCGCAGCCTGAAGCGCGAACTATTGATTCTCAATGAGCAGCTCCAAAAAGTCACCAAGCCAAAAGTTCGCCTGCCTTCACCAGATCACCATATTTGGCAAAACATTCTCGATAACGAAAACCTAATCCCCAGCAAACACCTGGCCTATAAGCTACTATTATCCAAGCTGCGCTCAACTCTGGGAGGCAACCAAAGCCCTCAAGAGAAAGACGCTGCAGCACGCAAAGTCCATGGCTTTGTGAGTAAAAACCATGCGTCAATGCGACAAGAGCTACAGGTTCTGATGAGCCAGGTCGCATAGTAAAAACATAGGTAGAAGACAGACCCGGCACATCTGCGCTAACGGGTGCTGTGAGTAGTGTACTATGGTAGACCGAAGACAATAGCTGTTCGCCCGTTTAAGCCGCGCCACGACAGATAAGTAGTGCAGCAACAGAAGCACAATAAACAACAAAAGATACTGGAGTAAAAATGACCGCCGACGGTACTATTTCTTTTTCCAAATCCGTATTGGAGCGCGGGCTCGTAGAAGCCATGATTACTCGAGGTGAGTTTCTTATTATCGCCGGCGATGAAAAATCCCTTGCGGGGCTCCCCTCTGGTAACTGGATAGCCGGTAGTATTCCTTACTTTATGACCGATGACGGCGGCGTTATCGAGCAAGACAAGCTCTATGTGACCACCCTAAAAGGCCTGTCACCTGCGCAAGTACCGCGACTCACGCTTTATGATGAAAACTCAATCACCCGTATTGCACAAGAAGCACCGGAGCACGGCTTCACCATATTACTACTCCCCGCGAGCTCACCGGTGCATTTACATTATGCGCAAAACTCACCCGATTACGAGAATATGTATTTTTCGCCAATTATGGGCTGGGTTAGCGGTATACACTTAGACGAATTGGGCGAGCGCTCTGCAAAAGTTGGCTTTGGGCCAGCCTCTGGCATGCTAACCGACACACAAGCCGTCGCGATGCATATTCCTTTACCCACCAGCCAAGTAGCCGACATTCAAATCGTTAACTTGTTCCAACCGGGTGACGGCCCCGCCATTCACTTCCCCGAGAATGGTTTTGGTGTCACACAATGCCGCATTGGTGAACAAGACTGGAATTTTGCCGACTACGTCAAAGAATACAATATCGATACTCGTTTACCATTAGTCGCTAATTACTGCGGCGTCATGGTTAACGTAAGCATCCAGGAAGTACTTGATCAACATGTTAACCTCTATGCACCGGTATTCCCTCAGGTTGAATACCGCTTTGCCAAGCCTATAGACGATTACGTTGGCGAGTTCAGTCAAGCACTACCTTCAGATGTAAACGACAGCTCTAGCTACTCTTGCAACTGCATACTGAACTTTCTCTACTCTGAACTTGAAGGCAAAAAGACGGCAAAACTTACTGGCCCCATGACTTTTGGCGAAGTCGCCTACCAATTATTAAACCAGACTTTGGTTTATCTAAACTTAAAAAATATTTAGCGTATAAATATTTAGCTATTTTAAGTATTTAACGACCAAGTTAACGACTATAAGGAACCGGGAAACCACCTTTTCATCTAGAGAATTACGGTATTTTAATTACTGTAACCCTCTGGAATGGATTCCTGTCGCCCCGGGAAAAACACGGATATTTTTCTGACAATTTGATGACCTACTTTGATGACTTAATATGTATTAGCGAAGTACAAACACCCTCTGGAGATTATCTTGTTAAATACAAAACCACACTTTAAGACGCAATACGAAAACTACATCGGCGGCCAGTGGACTGCCCCTATCAACGGCAAATATTTCGACAACCACTCCCCTGTCGACGGCTCCCTCATCGCAAAAATGCCGCGCTCAGACAGTCAAGATATTGACCTTGCGATTGAGGCGGCAGGCAAAGCGGCCGATTCCTGGGGTAAAACCAGCGTTGCTGAGCGCTGCCAAATTTTAAACAAAATTGCAGATCGACTCGAAGCCAACCTCCAGCTTCTAGCGACTATAGAGACCTGGGATAACGGTAAAGCCATTCGCGAAACCGTTAATGCCGATATGCCCTTAGCCATCGATCATTTTCGTTATTTTGCTGCGGCTATACGTACCGAAGCGGGTGAAGTTTCGGATTTAGACGCAAGCACCGTGTCAATGGAGGTTCACGAGCCTCTCGGCGTTGTCGGTCAAATTATCCCTTGGAATTTCCCGATTCTAATGGCCACCTGGAAAATCGCCCCGGCACTTGCCGCTGGTAACTGCGTGGTATTAAAACCTGCCGAACAAACGCCAACATCAATTATGTGTGTCATCGAGTTAATCGAAGACTTATTACCCCCAGGCGTCCTCAATGTCGTGAATGGCTTTGGCCTTGAAGCCGGCAAGCCCTTAGCGGCCCATCCAGACATTCAGAAAATTGCCTTTACTGGCGAAACTTGCACCGGCACGCAAATCATGAAGGCTGCCGCCGAAAACATCACCCCAATCACACTAGAGCTTGGCGGCAAGTCACCTAACCTGTTCTTTGAAAGCGTAATGGCGCATAACGATGAGTTTTTCGATAAAGCCATCGAAGGCTTGGTAATGTTCGCACTCAACCAAGGGGAAGTATGCACTTGCCCTTCACGTGCACTTATTCAAGAAAGCATCTATGACGAGTTTATGGCTCGCTGCCTAAAACGCATTGAAGCCATCCAAATGGGCGACCCATTAAACCCAGAAACCATGATGGGCGCTCTGACCTCAAGCGAGCAGTTTGAGAAAATCATGAATTACATTGCTATAGGCAAAAACGAAGGCGCGGAGCTACTCACCGGTGGCGAGGTATTTAAAAGCGAAGTCCATCCTAACGGTTACTATATTCAACCGACGGTCTTTAAAGGCCACAACAAAATGCGTATCTTCCAAGAAGAAATTTTTGGACCTGTTCTGGCCGTCACCACGTTTAAAGACGAAGCTGAAGCCATTGAGATTGCAAACGATACCAGCTATGGCTTAGGTGCTGGTGTATGGACCCGCGATTTGCATCAGATGCAAAGCGCCTCACGCGCGATTCAAGCCGGTCGTATCTGGTGTAACAACTATCACAGTTACCCTGCAAATGCCTCGTTTGGCGGCTATAAAAAATCTGGTATCGGTCGTGAAACACACCGCATGATGCTCAACCAATACCGCCACACCAAGAACATTCTTACCTCTTATGATAAGAACGCTCTAGGCTTTTTCTAGGCTTTCTTCTAGGCTTAGAAACGCTAAACTGTAAATTCGGCAAGTCGTCCGCTGGCGCTTGCCGAACTTAGCCTCACAGCCCACCAAACCGCCCCCAAGCCCCCACGCTTAAGCCGCTCCAACATTTATCTTCGCTACTCGTGCCAGCTCAGCTACAATAGCCGCATTTGAACCAACGAGATGCATTATGAGAATTTGTGGCATTGAACTAAAAGATAGTGAAGCCATTGTATGTTTACTAAACAAAAACGACGGCCTATTCGACCTACCCGATTGCCGCCTGCGTAGGCTCCCCATCAAAGATGCCGACCAGACTTCAGAGCTGAAGTATTTCCAGCAAACCATGGCAAAGCTCTTTGAAGACTATAAAGTCGATAAAGTCATCATTCGTGAGCGCTTAAAAAAGGGTAAGTATGCCGGTAGCTCCGTCAGCTTTAAACTTGAAGCGGTGCTTCAGCTTATCGACACCGTAGAAGTCGAATTGATTTCACACAATACCACCAAAGAAACCATCAAAAGAATTCCCGTGCCTATCCCCTTTGATGAGACTGGCTTAAAGCGCTTCCAAGAACTTGCGTTTGCGACGGCCTACGCTGCGCTCGCCGAATAATAGACAAAACAAGGTTTACTCTGTGGATGATTTCCAAGCATTAAATTTACAAGCACCACTGCTGCGCGCACTCGAAAAACTCGAGTTTACCGCGCCTACAAAAGTGCAAATCCAAGCGATTCCGGCAATCGTATCCGGTAAAGACGTAATGGTATCGTCCAAAACCGGTAGCGGTAAAACAGCCGCATTTTTGCTTCCAATGCTGAACCGTTTTTTAAACGAGCCCAAACCGCAAAGCGCCACTCGCGGGCTCATCCTGCTACCCACGCGAGAGCTTGCCCTGCAAACGCAAAAGACCTTTGAGCAATTAGCGGCATTTACCTATATTAAATGCGGTTTACTCATGGGCGGAGAAGCGCTTAAATACCAGGTGTCGACCATACGTAAAAACCCTGACGTAATCATCGCCACACCGGGTCGCTTGGTCGAACACATCGAAAAAGGTCATATTGATTTTTCCGATCTCGAAGTACTGGTACTCGATGAAGCCGATCGCATGCTCGACATGGGCTTTAGCGATGCCATGGAGACCATATCAAAAGCGTGTAAAACTGAACGACAAAACCTATTGTTTTCAGCCACGCTAACGCATAAAGGCCTTCACCGTATCAGTGAAAATTTAATTCACCCGGTTAAAATAGAAGTCGATAGTCGTACCAGTGGCCACAGCAATATTGTCCAGCAACGCATCTTAGCCGATGACGACAGACATAAAGAAAAAATAATCGTACAGCTCATCGAAGAAGAGCAAGCTCAGCGAGTATTCGTTTTTTGTAAAACTCGCCTGCAATGTCAAAAAGTCAGTAATATATTGCGCTCAAATAAACTCGTCTCCGAATACATCCACGGAGAAGTTTCGCAAAGCGATCGCAAGCAAGTCATGAACCGTTTTCGTGATGGTAAAATCCGCGTCCTCGTCGCAACCGACGTTGCCGCACGCGGCCTCGACATTAAAGATGTCGACATCGTAGTTAATTTCACCGTCGCTTTCTCTGGCGATGACCACGTACATCGCGTGGGTCGCACCGGGCGATCTGAGAGTGAAGGCCTAGCCGTTACCTTAGTCAATGAGCTTGATTGGAATTTAATGTCGAGCATTGAGCGTTATTTAAAAATTCGCTTAATACCACGAAAAATAAAGGGTCTAGAAGCTAAATACACAGGCCCCAAGAAAGTTAAAAGCTCTGGCAAAGCCGCAGGCACAAAAAAGAAAAAAGATAAGGATAAAGGTAAAAAATCTAAAACAGGTACAAACACAAAAGTAAACGGCAAGAAAAAAACCACCAAAAAAGTTCGACCCGCGAGCCCAAAGGCAAGTCAACCCATTGTAAAAGATGGCGGTCATGGCCTGCTCAAACGGAAAAAAAATAGTGACCTTGGTGATTAAATCTAAGCCATTTACCGTAGCCAGGATAAAGTAAAACGGAATCCGGGGCCTCTGCCACCAGGAAG
>NVXL01000272.1 GCA_002746115.1 Alteromonadaceae bacterium | reverse complement strand
CGCGGGTAAATTCTAGCTCAGAGTACGTGCTAAGATCCTGCTTGTCCAAATCCAGCAGTATTTCAAGACAAATATCGCCAATATCTTGATCTCGAATATGCTTTAGCGCACGAGTCATGGGGCCTACCCAATTTTGACGCCTCAGCTCGTCATCGTTCAGCTGGCTAACGTCAATTAAGGGGGTAGGCTGATTAAAAAAGGTCGTCATCAAGCCTAGCGGGTCGTCAAAGCAGTCTTGCAACTTGAGCGAATAAGGGTAGGGGCTACGCTCTCCGTGATAAAAGACCAAGCCGTACACTGCAGGTAGGCGCTTATCTCCCGATGATTTTAATCGGGTATTGAGAAAACCGACCAAGTACTGCAATACCCGGAAAGGCATCATTCTGTCGGGTGTGGATTGGTGCTCTACGAGCAAAGCAATATAATACATGGGTGGTCTCTACCACACTCACTCAGCCAAACCAACTCAGTCAAATTAAGTCGCAATCAAACCCATAATTTCTTTTGCCGATAATTTACCACTCATATCGCTGCCTTCCAGCAAGCTATCGGCAAGATCTCGCTTCTGGGCATGTAGGGCAATAATTTTTTGCTCAATAGTATTTTCAGCCACCAGACGATAAATCGTTACCGGACGCTTTTGCCCAAGGCGATGCGCCCGATCTGAGGCTTGATCCTCTACCGCAGGATTCCACCACGGGTCCATATGCACGACATAATCGGCAGCGGTGAGGTTTAATCCACTACCACCGGCTTTCAAACTAATTAAAAACAAATCACCCTCACCGTTTTGAAATGCGTTGACGGCTTTTTCTCGCTGCTTAAAAGAGGTGCTACCGTCCAGGTATTGATAGTCAATACCCTGTCCATCCAAATATTCACGAATGATTTTAAGGTGATCCACAAATTGACTAAAGACCAAGGCGCGATGTTTATTGTCGACTAATTCCGCCACAATATCGCCAAAGGCGTCTAATTTGGCGCTGGGGATATTGCTACCGGGATCAACCAGTTTGGGATTGCAGCAGGCCCGACGTAAACGCATAATTTCAGCTAATATTCTTAATTGTTGCTGACCCGGCTGATTATTGTCAGCGTTAGCGAGTTTGTCTATGGCTTGACGGCGAACGGCTTCGTAAAATGTGGTTTCCTCGTGACTCAAGGGCACGTTGATGGTAATTTCAGTGCGTGGCGGTAACTCGCTAAGCACCTCACTTTTTAAACGTCGTAACATAAAGGGTTGCACCAAGCGTTTTAAATGCTGTCGGGCGTGGGTATCTTGTTTATTTTCGATGGGAACAGCAAAGCGTTTATTAAAACTGTTGAGCGAACCGAGCAAACCCGGATTAATAAAGCGAAATAACGTCCACAGTTCACCCAAATGATTTTCAATCGGCGTGCCCGTGGTGATCATTTTAAAATCCCCCTGCAAACTCATCGCCGCTTGGCTGCGCTTGGTCTGAGGATTTTTCAGTGCCTGTGCTTCATCGGCAATAATCGTGTGCCACCGCACTTCTTTCAAGCGATTAATTTCCGTTTGCAGCAGACCATAACTACAAACAACCAGGTCAAAAGGTCCGGCCTTATCCAACATATCGCCACGGTCGCCCGTGCCAAAACGCTTGGTATTAAGCGTCGGCGCAAAGCGAGTCGCTTCATTTAACCAAGTCATACTGACCGAGGTGGGCGCCAATATAAGCGTCGGCCCGTCAGCGGCACGGGTGAGAATCAGCGCTAGCGATTGTACGGTTTTACCCAGGCCCATATCGTCAGCTAAACAAGCACCTGCGCCCCAGTGAGCGAGACGGGTGAGCCAGTTAAAACCGTCGTATTGATAATCGCGCAATTGGGCCTCTAGCGTGACGGGCACGGCAGTATTTAATGCGCAGGCTTGCTCAATTCGGTCTTTTTGTTGTAACCACTGCGGCGCAGCTTCTAACTCCATGCCCTGGGTTAACTCCTCTAAGGCTGTGGTCGCAAGCGGATGAAAGCGCTGGTTCTCACCATGGCGACGCAGGCCTTCTAAGCGCTGCCGCAGCTGCTGCGTCAGGATAATAAATTCATCATCTCCCAAAGCCACAAAGCGCCCCTGAGATTGCTCAGTCAGCGCCATCAACTTGGCGATACTCAGGATTTGTCCGTCGTCCAGATTCAGCTCTCCCTCGAGCGCAAACCAGTCTTTCTCCTGGCGCACCGATACGCGCATACTCGATACACCCGCCGGTGAATTAAGCTTTATACGCCCGCCCTTAGGCCATAACATCACTAGCGGCTCACCATAGTGTTGCAGTTGATACAGCGCCTCCAGGGCTTCCTCCCCGGCAAGATGCCATTCACAGACCAGATTAGGATCGTCGCCTTGATCCTGTTCAAGAGGGTCCCAGCCAAATTCACTTAAGGCTGTGCAGGTCGCCACCAGAGTTTTATGTTCTTGGGTTTCTTTGCCAATATCTCGCATGGTGTGCACACGCTCGCTATTGACTTCGGTCATCATCATCGCTCGACCGTCTCCGGGCAGCAATTGTGGCCCATCAACCCCAAGTGGGTACACACATAAGTTAAATTGCATGCCGCTATCATAGGGCTGTATTAACATGTATAAATGCGCATCCACGTCGACTTCTTTGGCATTGATGTCGCCGCCACCTATATCCGATTGAATCGACAAAAGCGGGGCAATGGCGCTAATACTTTTTAACACCTCAGGCTTGGCGTTGAGCGGCACACGCAAGCCATCTGGCCCGAGGATATTTAATATTCGATTATGCTGTGCATTAAATTGGTAGACTAATAAGCGGTGGCTACCTTCTTTTAGAACAATGATATTAATTTCCCCGCTGTGATCTTCAACGACAGGCTGAAGCTGCAGGTAAAGGAATTTATTTTGTTCTCGCACATTGAGTTCCGGGTCACAGCTCAATACCTCAACCGGCTTTTCGTTATTATCCTCCCAAAATACCAGCGGGTGACCAGCAACGGTGACCAATGCCGAAGTGGCGATATGAAACGATGAGCTGCCGTAGTAATTATGTTCTTTTTCTATATGGCGACAAATTTGTTTATCCTGTTCACTCATATAATCAAATTCTTCAGGGGACTCGTAAAGGCGTGCTAGCGCAATATTGCGCCCTTTTGTCCAGCGCCCGCGTTTGCCAAGTTTTTGCTCTTTAGGATGAAGGCTCCACCCTCCCCACTCCTCGAGTAGCTGCCAAACTAAACGTACTTCTGCCTGCTGTGCGGCCTTTGCCTCGTTACCGTCTTGGCTTAAGCCTTGCAACGCGTTGAGCGCACGCTGCCACTGATTTTGGGGTTTAATCAAAAACAACAGAGAGGCGATATCGCTATTTTGGGCACTGTTGGCATAACTGTCGGTATAACTGTTAGTAGAATAGATGTCTTGTAAACTTTTTTTATCTGAACCATCAAATTGATAATGCTGAAGGAGGTCGACGCTATGGCGTACAAACCAAGATTGCCTTCCTTCTTGATGGCAGCGAACGGTCAGAGCTGCCAAATGATTCAACATGGCTTCGGTCGGGCTCACACCGAGCCAGTGCCGAGAGAGGTTCAGCAGTAAATAAGCCTCTTCCGAATCCAGCTCTGCAGTTTCATGCAAATAAGTATACTCATCGACACTTTTAGCGCTGCTGCGCACGTCTTTAAATGACTCTAGGGCTCGGTAGGCATCTTCCTGTGGATCTAGAGTATCTCCAGTTAAAACAAGTTTTATTTGCTTATCTAGTAGCTTGTTTGATTCAGGTTTTTCACTCGCCAACAAGCTCAAGGCATAGCACAGCCCTGGTATACCGGTAATGTAGGTTGAGCGATTTTGGGTGGCTTTTCTAGCGGCTTTTAATGCTTTCTCGAATAGGATAATGGCATGCTGGTGATCTCCTAGCAGGGCTAAGAGCCAGGCCTCAAGCCGGATGGTTTGCCAATGATTGTCCTTGGGTAATAGTTCAGCGGCCCCAGCGAGCTGCCCAAAGGCTATTCGCCAATGTGCCAGCACACGAAATAACCCTGGATCAGTAATAACTTGAGCCTGACAAGCCGTTAATAAATACAGGTACTCTGGATCTTCAGCGCCTAGCTCTGCTCTGTTTTCAACGATATGATGCAAGACTTGATATTGTAGGGTCTCATCCAGCTGTTTAAACCATTCGGGATCAAAGGGCTTACAGCAAATATTAGCGACCTTGCCAATGAGTTCGTCGTACTCAAAAAGCGGGCTGCGAAGTACCAGCTCAAGCTCTTCGGCACTGCCCAGATACAGCACCTCTCTTAAACGACGCAGTACGCGTGCACCCGCGTCTGTCATATATAGAGAACCGCGCTGAAATTTTATCGTAGAGGAACGGTCGTGAGCGGCAAGCACAACGGCTTCCATGATGCCCTCATTGCATGCTTGGCGCGTGAGTACTTCGCTTAATTCCTCTGCGCACTGCATTTTGCCGTTCGAAAGCGTTAGAAAACCAGCTTTTACAAGCTGTTTTTGTAAGGCTTTTGTAGGCAAGCTGTTAAGTAATTTACCATTATCGTCCTTCCAATCTAGCGCGGTGAGTAAAGCCTTCACGCCGGATTGATTCATAGGCTCATCGGTAATGGCCAATACCTGCAATATGCGTCGCTCCCCTAAAGAGAGCTTGCTGACACGGTCTTTTAAGGTACTGAGCATTTCAGCAGCGTCTCTCGAACGAGAGGATAAGGGATTAGAAACATTGCTATTCGAGTGGCTGTTCGAGTGGTTGTTCGAGTAAGTAGTGGACAAGTCAGGCATACAAGACGGGCTCTATTTTTTAAGGGACATAGCTCGCCATTATAAGGTAGTTTTCTAGCCCTGTAATTCCCCAAATTATCATCGAACCTAAATAGCGCGTTATAACGTTAACTTGAAACAAGCGCTAGGTGGCACGTAGAGAACCTGGCACATCGACTGGGGATAAAATTGGCATTATGATATCAAGCACTAGCAGAGACCGCCCCCTTAGCGACGGTATATTTCCGGTAAAATCAGGTGCTCTAAATACTCGATTTCACTATATTAATCCATTATTTTCCAGTGCCCAGACTTATCTGAGCCTACACGCTTAACACGCTCATCGTCTTGCAGCTTTTTAAGCGCACGACTAATAGTGCGAATATTTTTCCCTATTTTGACGGCCATCTCTTGGCGGATGACATCTTTGTTTGCTTCGATCATTTTCAGAATTGCATCAGGCGTTTTTAATCGTTCAAAATTTACCGGTGTATTCACTGTCGTATTTACCGGTGTCTTTACCACAGAATTTATATTCAAAGCTTCAGCAATAACTGAAAGCATAAACTGCAAAAAAGGGGTGCAATCAGCTGCATTATCGGACTGTTCTAGCGCATCGTAGTAACCTTGCTGCTTATCCTTAATAACACTTTCCAAGGGCAGCGACAGAAAGAGCAGCTGCCACTTGGAGAGTATCAAGGTTTGCCACAACCGCCCCATACGACCATTACCATCTATAAACGGGTGGATAAACTCAAACTCATAGTGAAACACGGTGCTGACAATCAAGGGGTGATCGTCTGAGTTTTTCATCCACTCCAAGAGATCCGCCATGAGACCAGAGACCCGGTGTGCAGGTGGCGCCATGTGCACAACATCTTTGCCTTTGTGAATACCGACGGGTTTGTCACGAAATGTACCGGCATTGACGAGAATATCGGCCATCATCATTTTGTGGGCATTAAGAAGGTGTTGGATATTGTTCGCTTCGAAGCTAGGGAGTGCTTCATAAGCAAGAATTGCCCCTTGCACCTCTGCCAGCTCGCGCACGCTACCTAGTACGGGCTTGCCTTCCAAAACGGCAGTCACCTGCTCTTCAGTAAGCGTGTTCCCCTCAATAGCCAGGGTTCCCGTTATCGTTTTGATGCGGTTTTGCTTGCGCAGCTGTGGGGATGCATCGAGAGAACTCGCCTTCAGCGCGCCCACTTGCTCGCTAATAGCGGCAACTAGGTTGAGTAACTTAGTGGTGATTTTGAAAGGCGGCGTGTAACTCATCGTAAGGGGCTTATCTCACTCTCGGCTCGGCAGCGTTTGCGGCTTGAATAGGCTTATTTTAACCCATTCAAGTATTTATAGGGGCGTTTAGAGGGGCATTTACAGGGGCATTTTATCTATTTAACCGACAGCAGCCTACCTTTCGCCTTAAAGCCTACTATTATTGCGCTTTAGATTTACTAGCAGTTCCTTTCGATCCCCTAACTTGCGTATTCCGGCGAAGATGCAAGCCGTACACTGCAGGTAGGCGCTTATCTCCCGATGACTTTAGCCGGGTATTAAGAAAACCGACTAAGTACTGCAATACCCGGAAAGGCATCATTTTGTCGGGTGTGGATTGGTGTTCTACGAGCAACTTTTTCATTTTGCATTGAGGCGCGAAAAAAACGATCATGCGGGTCTGTAATTGCAGCCATGACACATCATTCCTTTGATTAATAACGATTGTGGTGTTTGTAGTTACTACGAGATCCCCCGCCCCGACTCGTTACTGTTCGTCTAACTGAGACTTTAGCT
>NVXL01000271.1 GCA_002746115.1 Alteromonadaceae bacterium | reverse complement strand
TGCTTAATCAACTCTTCATGACTGCGCCAGTGTGGCTGAATTAGCACGCTGTTAACATGTGCGATGGTGACGATTTTCTGAGCCTCCCTTGCCGCATCGATCAGACATTAACGGAATGAATTGAATAACCAACAGGCTCACTGAAAAACAAACCTTTAAACGACTTCCCAAGGCTTATTATCCATTCGTGTCAAATCCCGACTGCCGTGTATCACCGCGACGATATACAGGTAGTCAGCCTTCACAAAATAAATAACCCGGTAGTTCTGAAAAATCAATTCACGCACGTCTTCTCGTTCGGCTTCGGGCACTTCCCGCCCCATGAATGGTTGCTCGTGCAGAAGATCTACCGCTTCGATAATCCGGTCAACAAACTGCTCGGCATAAATGGGAACATCACGCGCGATATAAGCATAAATATCATCTAAATCCAGCTCGGCGGGTTCCGCCCACTCAATCTTCACGGAGCTTTATTATGCCGTGCCATAATGCGCGCTTTGACTTGGTTGTGAGGAATCGTGCGCCCCTCTTCAACGGCTTTTAAGCCGGACTCAATTTTTTGTTTTACATAAAGCTCATACATGATGTCATTCCAAGAGGCTTGCTCTGGGAGTTGACCGATAACGTGTTGAGCGGATTCTTTTGCGTTCATAAAGACCTCTATGGGTTGTGCTGTACCGGATTCACAACACTGTATTGAGTGAGGTGTACACCCACCAAACCCGCTAGACCATTCAGGGTGAGGGCGGCCTTTACGTAGTTGAGTTAGCCGCTCTGAGAACACCACACCGCTGACTGCCGATGATGAATTCGCACGCTCTATACCTCCTCCCCCCACCTGGTTATCTGCTTGCAATATAGCTTAGTAGTTGTTTAAAACATAGTTCTTTCGCGTATTGACAGGATTTTGAGAGGCAGACACTGCTGGTGATGCACACCCAACTGACGTCGGCGATCACAAAATTGCAAACGCTTGGCTTGCAGCCTTAAACCCGCTTTTAGGGCGCGCATCAAGCTCTTCATCTCGCAGTTCTAACTCGTCTAGCGGTGGAGCATGTACTCAACAGTGTAAATGGTATCAGGGCGACATAGAAAAACACCCTCTAGCATTAGGAGCGTTTTTTGGGCGAGCTATGCTTACCGTAAAGCCCTTTAATTCCATGGTAACTGGACACAAACACGAAAATTAACCCCTTACAGTTCACAAGTATTTTACCGCCTTAGACTTAATAGGAATTTTGAACGCCTCCCCGCAAACAAAGCAGCCGATTACAGCCAAAAATCCCCCATAAATGCGCTAAAAACACCACTTTCAAGCCCATAATATTTTACCTCGCCTAAGGCTCCGCTTACTCCACAAGCTTTACTATAATTATTAAGAAGCTAGCGTTACAACACTAAAACGCTCTATCAAGCAGCTATATATGCCAGTACATAATGAGACTGGTAGCAGGAATAGTATGGTGACTATGGATCCAGAAATAGTACGTAAACAGCGCGTCCGGATTGGCAATACACTTATGGCTTTTGTCGGCGGTGCTGCACTGTCCATAGTAATAACCTACTCCTATGCGCAAGGATATTTGTTACTAAGCTTTGAATCCTTGCTCATATCTCAATTAGTTTTTTGGCTTGTGAATTGTGGCTTTCTTATTTTCATCGCCTCAGGTCAAAACCTAAAATGTAAGAGCCCAGCTTTTGTCGTGCCCCAGATGCTCTGGGCAATTAGCGCCTCACTATTTTACTTGTGTGTGCTAACCCGCCTGAATGAGCTGATCTACATACTGCTCTTTACCGTGATGCTCTACGGCACACTGCGCCTATCACTAAGCTCGTTTTTACTGGCCGCCCTGTACTTACTTGTCGGCTTTGGCGCCACTCAAGTCATACAAATCAACATCTTATATATCGAGCAGTTCAACTTAGAACGCATCATTGTATGGGCCGTATTTACCTATTGTTTATTCAGCTTAATCGCCATTAGCGCCTATCAAACCAAGGCCAAAGAATATCTCAAATCCAAAAACACAGAACTAGAGCAAGCCCTTCACGCCAAAAGTCTTTTCCTCGCCAATATGAGCCATGAGATTCGCACACCGATGAATGGCGTTTTAGGGATGCTAGGGGTTCTATTAAACGAAGAGCTTACGAGTGAGCAACGCCAATATACCTCCATTGCACAAACCAGCGCCAACGCACTGCTCGACATTGTTAACGATATTTTAGATTTTTCCAAAATAGAAGCCGGCAAGCTAGACCTTGAAAACATTCCATTTTCTTTGCAACAACAACTCTCTGAAGTGGCGGACGAATTTGCTTATATCGCACATGAAAAAGGCCTCGACTTACAACTAGACACCTGTAGCGCCGACCCTGAACGACGTATTATTGGCGACCCCGGTCGATTGCGACAAATACTAACCAACTTACTCAGCAATGCCATTAAGTTTACCTCTCAAGGGGAGATCGTCCTCAGTACGACCACCTTGGAAAGTAGCGACACTGAAATTCATTTAAGATTCTCCGTTCAAGATACTGGTATAGGCATACGACAGGAGAGCATCAAACGTTTATTAGAAGCCTTTACCCAAGCCGACGCGTCGACTACCCGCACATACGGCGGCACAGGCCTAGGGCTTTCCATCGCGAAGCAATTGAGTGAATTAATGCAGGGTGAAATGAGCATCACCAGCGAGGAAGGTAAAGGCAGCTGCTTTTCCTTTACCGCAAAGTTTGAACTTGAGAGTAGTCACGAACACACCGGCGAAGCTAGCCCACGCAAACAGCTCGACCTTAACCAGCAGCGGATTCTAATCTATGCGCCAAGCCCGACCGGTAGAGCCATATTAGCTCAACAACTCAGTCAGCTCGGAGCTAGCGTCACCCTCTGCCGCACCGTCGATAAAGCCATTGCGGCATTACAAAAACAGTTCACCGGGCAAGTTCAATCTAAATTCGACCTCGCCATCGTCGATATGCGCACAAGCGCCTCGCAAATCCCCCAATGCGCACAGACCATTGCCAATCTAGCCTTAAAACAGGGCATTAAGCCTATCTATACCAGTCCTATCAATGCACAACCCAAAATAGAGACAATGGCAAAGTTTGGCTTTGTTGCTTATGTGTCTAGCCCCATTAATCGCGATAAGCTTTACGATACCCTCTCAAAAATTGGAGAGGGAGACAACCCGATCGATGCCGAAATCCATCGCCACCAAATCCGCACCATTACTCCAGTGCAACAACATCGGCGTATTTTGTTAGTCGATGATAATGCCGTAAATCAGCAAGTCGGCTTAATTACCTTAAAAAAGTTGGGCTTTCAAGCAAACGCCGTCGGGAATGGCCTAGAAGCCATCGAAGCCTTAGCAACGGCACCACCATCTCACCCTTATCAGCTGGTACTGATGGATGTACAAATGCCAGTGCTGGATGGTTTTGAAACGACGCGTAGAATTCGCTCAGGCGATACGGCTGTGCCGGATACTCAGATTCCCATTATCGCCATGACAGGCAATGCCATGAAAGGGGATAGAGAGCTGTGTCTTGATGCTGGCATGGATGATTACATCAGTAAACCCATAGAGATCACAAAACTCGAAGCCGCACTCACACACTGGCTGCACCTCAAACCAAGCAAGCCTAGACGCACTCCTAAACTCATACCTGAACTCATACCTGAACCTTCGTTTATATCTGAGCCTGAATCAAAACCTGAGCCTGAATCAAAAATAGCTACCGCCGTTAGCACATGGAGCAGCAAGCACTTGCTTGAAACTACCGGAGACGACTTTACTCTACTCGACCAAATCCTCACCGTATTTCTCGACACCCTACCTAAAGACATGGAAACACTCGAAGCCCATATACAAAGTAAAGACGCCATTAAAGCCAGTAAAGACGCACACCGACTCAAAGGCGCTGCCGCCACTATTGGTGCCCAGCAACTCGCCGAGACACTAGCCGATGTAGAGTTTGAATTAAAGCGTAACGAAATGAATAAAATTGACGAAATTCTCAGCCAAATACACGTCCAAGCGGATCAGCTATGCCAAACGCTTGGCCAATTTTTGACTCGTAACCACCCCGAAAATGAAAGTTTCAATGTGAGTGAAATTCACCGTAGCGGTGAATAATTTCCAGAAGGATGTGACGAATGGCGCGTTAAATTTACGCCGCTATCATTACTTTTAAAAGAAGTTTAATTCAGTGCTTGACAATACTTAGCAACGTTGTATAGTGCAGCCTAGCTTGAAAAAAGTCTCTTGTTTAACCTCCTGTTAGTCGTGTATTGATCTTGTTATTATTACCCCGCAGTCTTAAATTCCAGTCTTATTTCTCTCGCTACACTAGCCTGTCGCAGGCTCACTTACATTTAAAATTTCTAGGATACTATTATGTCTAACACTACCGGCACAGTTAAATGGTTCAACGAAGCGAAAGGTTTTGGTTTCATTGAGCAAGAGTCTGGTCCTGATGTTTTCGCTCACTTTAGCGCCATTTCAGGTTCTGGCTTTAAAACTTTAGCTGAAGGCCAACGTGTAGAGTTCACCGTAACTCAAGGCGCCAAAGGCCCACAAGCAGAGAACATTGTTGCTCTGTAAGTAATACCAAATTTAAAAGCCCGGTCGTGCTCAAGCTAAACGCTGATGTTCGACCGGGCTTTATTTTGCCCTAAGTACAATCCTCGCAATTACTTCAGCCCCCTTAATTAATTCTATTTAACATATAAAGAACACAGCTTTATATTTCCTAAAAACATATAGCCCTTATATCCCCTAAAAGACGTCGCTTTTTATTGGATTAACCATCTTTCCGTCACAATTCAAACACCACAAAGCACGCCACTAACTCTTATGCTGCAACAGACGCAGGTGAGTATTAACCCTGGCTAACAACTCATCGACTGCAACCGGCTTATATAAATAATCGTTACCGCCAACACTGTAGCCCATTGCGGCATCCGAATTTTGATTATTCGCCGTCATGAAAATTATTGGTAATACGCCAAGAGAGTATCGCTCTCGCAGCTTTTTACACAAAGTGTAGCCAGACATATCCGGCATCATCACATCCATTAAAACCAAATCAACGCTGCAGGCGTCCTCAAGCCCAGACTCAAATTCAAGCACTTTCAAGGCCTCACTAGCACAGGCACTTTCAGAGACGCGATAACCATTTTGCGATAGCCGCGCCATCATAATCATACGGCTAACACTATCATCATCGACAACTAAAATATGGAAAGCACTCGCCAGGTTTGCCTCATGCTGGTCGTCATGATGATCAAATGTCGCCGCTTTAATTGCTACCTCTTGCGGCTCAGACGCACCCACATCACACACCGCCTCACCGCCCCCCTGCCCTTGCTCGGCCATATCTGCAGCAATAAGCGGGAGCGAGAAACTAAACGTACTGCCCTTACCTAGCTCAGACTCCACGCGTATCTCCCCGCCATGTAACTCGACAAGCTGCTTGCTCACACTCAAACCAAGACCCGTGCCAATTTGCACATCCTCAAAGATCTCATTGGCTTGCTCAAAAGGCCGGAATATCTGCTCTTGCTCCTCCTTAAGAATACCGGGGCCCGTATCTCTCACCGACACCCATACAAAACCATCATCGACCCAAGCCGACATTTCCACTTCACCCTGAAGTGTAAATTTAATCGCATTACCCAACAAGTTAAACAGTATTTGCTGAACTCGATTTTCATCGGCATGAACAACAGGCAGGTAAACGCTTACATTATTAACTAAGCGTAAGGTCTTACCACGCGCTAACGAAGCGGACATTCTAAGTACAATATCCGCTAAGCTATGCAGATGCACCGCCTCACGATTTAACTCAATCGCGTGCTGACGCAGCTTAGAAAAGTCCAAAATATCGTTCACTAAATGCGACAAACGTTTGCCACTATTGGAAATCAGCCGTAAATGCTCAATTGTAGGATTAGGTAAAGTGCCGGTAATACCGTCAATCAAGCAATCGGCCAAGCCAATCATTCCGTTAAGCGGGGTACGCAACTCATGTGAGGTATTCGCTAAGAAGGTGTCTTTTAATTTATCTACTTGCACGAGCTTTTGGTTGATTCGGCGCTCGTAATTTACTCGAGCCTTTTGCTCCCAAGAATATATCAGCACGAAAATAAAACCCAACATCAACACGGCATAAAAGCCATATGCAAACCCACTACGCCACCACGGCGCTAAAATCGTAATCTTAATTGAGGTGCCGATGTCATTCCAAACCCCTTCATTGTTGCTTGCCTTAACCCTAAAGACATAGCGCCCGGGATCGAGGTTAGTATACGTTGCAGTACGACGATAGCCGATATGCACCCACTCCCGATCGAAACCTTCGAGCATATACGCATATTGATTTTTCTCGGGAACACTATAATTAAGTGAAGAAAACTCAAAAGAGAAATAGGACTGGTTATGGTCGAGCGTAATCTCCCGGGTACGAGAAATGACCTGACTTAATGGCGTTTTTCCCCAAACGTCTTTACCGACCTCCACTGCTTGATTAAAAATTTTGAAATCGATAATCACAACGGGAGGGACATTCTCATTAACATAAATACGACGCGGGTCAAAGATACTTAAACCCCTTGTACTGCCGAAAACCAGCTCACCCAATGAGGTTTTAAGGCAAGTATCACGCTTATGAAAATTCCCAGGCAAACCATGCTCCGTAGTGAACACG
>NVXL01000270.1 GCA_002746115.1 Alteromonadaceae bacterium | reverse complement strand
TGCCCGAGAATTTACCCGGTTACAGCGCCTTACTGGCTAAAATAGTCGCCCCCAAAATCCTCGCCCCTGATGCCGCCTGTACCAGTCGAACCAACAGCATTCATATTGACCCCGGTCGGCATTTACAGTTAATTAAGTTGGGTAATAATTGTGATTTAAATAATCAGCATTATTATATGTACGTGTGTGGTTTCCAGCTTTCAGAGGCGAATCGAGAGAAGTGTTTTAACTTCACCGGTCCCGGTCGCCCCAGTCATTATGTGCCGGTAAAAGTACCATTATTAGATGAAGTGGCCACCCGTCAACAAGCCAATATCTGGCGCTATGGTTTGCTCGACGGCACTATTGATCCCGTTACGCAAGGCTTTGAACCCGAACCTATTTATCGTTGGGTGTATCGGCCTGAAATGCAATTTACAGTTTATGAATTCAATGCCCAGTCTATTCTGGCCGAGCGCGCGACCAATACTGACAGCGTCACAGAAACTGTTGAACTTGTGAATGATGCTACACCGGTTATTGGTAGTGATATCTTAAGTGTAGCCTTGGTGTTTGACTTGTTAACGGATCAGATTGATATACTCGATATGTTTGAGCCTGATCGTGAATTGATTTTTGCTTTTGGTGAGCATGAAGTTGGTGTCAGTGTGGGGGCGGATCAGCAAATAACCTTTGATAATTTGGATCATTTAAGTGCGCTTGAGCCTGAGGATTTTTTGACCTTGAGTTTGTTTGCTAATGGGGATTCGGCTAATGTTTTGTGGGAGTTTGCATTTAAAACGATGGATGTTGACTTAGACTCAGATAACGATAATGGTTTGGCTAATCCGGATCGAAGTGATGAAGAAGAACGTTTGGAATCTCTTAATGTTGGGAAAGTCTTCGCGGTAAATGACGGTGACATTAATGGAAATGATATCCCAGATTACGCCGAGTTTAGTTATGGTGAAATGGCTATAAATTTTGTGCCAATTATTGTTGAACTGCCTCTTTATGTTAATCTAGAAACCACACAAATCACGTTTGACTATTTTGGTTCTGACCCGAATCAAATGGATATTTTCACCAGCGCCGAAACACTGAAATCCTATTATAACCCGGGGGATGGGGGCCTAAGAATTTGGTTTAAAGACGGTGTAGATGGAAGGGATAGTATGCCTCGGGTCAACTCAAGTACGGATGACTATGGAGGGGATTATATTAGACCTCATTATGCGTATGATGCTAAATCTCTGGGGTTTAGTAAAGACGCGAATGTTAATTTAATGACCCGGGTGTTTTATATGGAAGCGGTTCGGGTTAGTCAGTATGTAGGAGATACTCGAATTAAGGTTGTCGTTAAAAACAATTAATTTGAATCTATAAAAGTGTATGTTTTGTGATTGGATTTTTGATATGAATAAAGCCTGGTTTTTAAAAATATTGGCACTTACTTCGTTTTTTTTTCCTACGGTAGGGGGTAGCGAAACCCTGTTCGATGTCGTGGTTGGTACAAAAATTGGGATAGAGTTGGCGGTAGATTTGAATGGTGATGGAAAAGTTGGCTTCCCAGCTTTGGGGGTGAATAGTATATTAGTTAACACGCAAGACGTAACTACGCAAGAGAACCCTTTCCGGTTCTGGTTGAATAATGATTTTGACGTTGTCGTTGATAAAGGGGTTACATTACTGTCCAAGACGGAATGCAGTGCAGAATCGCTTAGTGTCGGCGACTGCACAATCGACGATGTCCACGATCGTTTTTCAAGCACTAATTCAACCGGAAGGTATAGATCAAGAATCGAGTCAACGAGAGATTTAGAAGACTTCTTTCCTTTGGCTATCAAAGTAACCCCCTGGGGGGATCAGCTATTGTCGCAAGCAAAGCTTAAAATATGGTTGCGTAGTAGTGGCGCTGAAATAAACGTATTTAAAGGTACCTGGAATGATTCTGGAACTAGTTTTGCGGATGATTATTTAAGGTTGGAAGATCAAGCGCGAGAACAGGTAAAAGAATTAGGGAGTCACGTTGGTGACACCTATGGGGTTACTTCGGCTGAAATGAAAAGTTATGGGTTTAAAGTTTTTTTTTTAGGTGTTAATGATTTTGATGAAAATGGCATGGCAAATTTTATCGTGGAGGTTGCGAAGAATAACTCACTTTGTGGTACGAGTAATGGTGATTGCTTTATTGAAGCGATTTTGATGGATAAAAACAATGCTCCTATTGTAGCGCATAAGGTTTTCACAGACTTTAGACCTATTAAGGACTTTTATACCCATATGACCGCAGGCACGGAAGTACCAAGGATCGAACCAGAGTTTGTTAAACCTAAGCCGTTTTTTCCCGTTCATTTGGCCAATGCTAGGATTTCTTCCGATTCGAACAATTTTACTTACCAAAATAATGTGGTCTTGGTACATGGCTGGCGGATGCCAGCAAGAGAGCGTGTAATGTTTGGTGAGACGGCCTTTAAGCGTCTTTACTGGCAGGGCTTTCGAGGTAATTTCATACTAGCTAGTTGGCCGACCGGTTGGTTTGATTTGCCGTCTTATGCTTGGACCGCAGACAAATTGATTAGACTTTCTACCGCACCTCAAAATTATGATAATAGTGAAGCGATTGCACGAAGGTCAGGAGTTCTACTTAAGGATTACTTATCAAGTTTACCTTCAGACCGGACGAGTGTTATCGCTCACAGTATGGGAAATGTTGTTGTAAGTGAGGCGCTGAAGTCAGCCGATGGTCAAATAGTGCAAACGTATGTAGCGTCACAAGCCGCTGAAGCAGCTGGAGCTTATGATATTAATGTTCCAGATATGGAATACCTAGGTGGAATCTTTTCTTTTGCATGGCAGGCTGCCAACATCCTTGAGCCGACAGCTAGGGATTTTGGTATTGCTCCAGACAGATACCGTTTTACCTTTAATAGTACCCATGGACTGGAGCTCGGAGTGCAGAGCTTGACTCACTACGATGGATTGAGGGGGAAAGCGGGTGAAATAATCAATTTTAGTAACCGGTTTGATGCGGCGCTTGAGGCCTGGAAGTTGAATCAAGTAACTAAACCCGGGGGGGTTGGCTTGGCGATTGGTTCGAACCCGACAAAGTGGACGTATCGTTATACCCCTGTGGACGCAAATCCATTAACAGATACTATTACCGATGTATTTGCTATTGACCCGCCAGGGTTGTTGAATAGCTTTGTAACCACTTGGGGGGTTGAAAACCCTGCTTTTGATCCAGCCGGTATAGGTAACCCTGAATACCTTGCACATATAATACCGGGGAGGACTGACCCTCTGGGGCATCATCTGGCAGCAAGAGGAGAGGTTTCTAGTGTAGTGGATCTGTCTGCGGCTCCTTATAGCTATAACAGGACTGGATATGATCACAGCGCCCAATTTTTACACGCGAATGCAGGTAGAAATACATGTTACTGGGCTGCGGCGCTTGAGGCTTTAGTGGGGGATGGAACATCAAGAGATTTTAGGAGGTCTATATGTCAATAAGAAAAGTCTTAATGCTTTTAGTGTTCGTCTGTGCGTTGGCGGTTGTCGGTTATTTTATATTCAACGATACGTCACGGACAGCTGAAATTAGTAATACACTTACGGTAAAAGATATCAAAAAAATTGCAGCGGAGGAAAAACTGTTACTTGAAGAAAAAACCCGTGAACTCAAACGCGATAACACCCTAGGGGAAAAAATTATTGAAAATGAGCTGAGAGAAGGTAATTCTCGCTTAGAAGGGGTTCTAGCTTTAATTCGACAAGGCAAGAAAGATATTGAGTTTAAAGCTCGATTTGTTGACCAAAACGGTGACCCGGTAGGTAATGCTAAGGTTACTACAAGTGTTAGTGGTGCGTTTGGCCTGCAAAACCCTGATATCGAAATATTCTTTACTGATGCTAATGGGCTGCTGAACGTCAATGGTGTCAGTGGTTACCTGTTAAGAATCTTGGATGTTGAAAAGGCGGGTTATATTTTTAAACGAGAGGACTATAACTTTTATAGCTATAAGGATACTGCTAACGCTCGACTTTGGAAGGAATATTCAGATACGCCTTTGGGTATCCCCCTTTGGAAAGTTGAGGAAAGAGTTGAGCTATCTGATGGCTATATTAAGTATCGAATTAAAAATGGTGGCGGGAAAAAATACACGTTAAGCCTACTTAAAGAAGATACGATTCGACGTCAGTTGGGAGTGGTTGAAGAAGGCGGTAATGAGAATATTGCGTTTTATTTTAATCGAAATGAAAATATTAAAAAATCGTCACGCCGAGATAAAAACCCTTGGTCTTTTTCAATGGGGTTTAATGAAGGAGGGCTAATCGAAATCGAGGATACTTATGTGTATCGCGCCCCCGTTGACGGGTATCAGCATGAATGGTCTGTTGATTTTGCAAAAGGGGATGCCGATTGGGTGAATGTGGTTCGGAAACAGTTTTATATATTGACGGTAGAAAATGGAAGGAAAGTGTATGGCCGTATAGATATCTCTGTTATCGGGTATAGTGGGCTCAATGGCGATGCTGTGTTTAGTGCAAATTATTCAATAAACCCTAGCGGCGATGTCAATTTAACCCCTGTTAAATGATTAAGGCGGGGTGTCCCGTTGTCCCGTCCGCTTGTCCGGCACGTGAGTTTATTTGAAAAGTAGGTGGTTTTTGTAAAAACCACCTACTTCTGACGTAATCTTTCACAAAGTTTACGTCATGCTCTTTAAAAATATAAAGAAATTTACCTGAAAAGCGGTATTTCTGACAAAATATCGTTTTCTAGGCAAGCCTCATTACGGACAGTCTATTACTTCGCCCGGTAAGGCTGGCTAGCCTGTATTCAAGTTTACGCAAAAAGGGCTTATATGGGGTGGTAAAACCCGGTTAGCAAACCCTCCCAAGCACTAAAATAATAAGCATTATCGTACCGATGTTGTTTCACAGAAGTGTCATACCACACCTCGTCAGGCGTTTTCCCGTTTAGATTGTTATACGTGCGAATACTGTTATACCAAAACTGAAATTCGCTTAGATCCTGGTTAAGTGACTCCAGCGAGCCAAGCGCTACCTGATTCAATTTCTGCTTCAGCGTACCAAAGAAACGCTCAACCCTACCATTCTGCCAAGGGCAGTGCTTATCAATGGTTTGATGTTTAATCCCTAATAGTCTCAACGAAAATACAAACCGCTTAGATGTAAAAACAGCCTCATTATCTGTGCGAATATTTTTCGGCTTTCCATACCGCTCGATGGCGATAAAAATCGCTCGAAGTAAGGCAATCGTGGATTTATCTTTTAAGGCCGCCAAGGTTAGACTTTTACGTGAATGATGTTCAATAATACCCAAAATAGGGTGAGTCTGTTTTTGACTGTCAGTCTTAAAAGTTAAATCGATACCCCATACACATTGTTTTAGAATTGGCTTTGGTGGCCGATGCTTTATGTCATTATGAGCTACTTGAATACTGTATAAGTGATCGCGAATAATATTAGCCACGTAGGTTTTTCCTACCGTCATATTGTCCCGTCCATCTGTCCAGTGTGAGTGGCTGCTTGAAAAATAGTCAGATTTTTTGTAAAACCAGCCTACACCTGACGTCACTTATCCAAAGTTTACGTCATGTTCTTTAAAAATATGAAAAAATCTGCCTTGGGAGCGATATTGTTGATGGAATATCGTTTCCAAGGCGAGTTCTCTCATGGACAGTGTATTACTTTGTCCGATAAGGATTAATCTACTTCAGAGTTACTACTAACAGGTCTCTTTACACCGGGTGATAAAACCCCGTCAACAACCCCATCCCAGTCGTTGAAATAATAAGCATTATTATACCCATATTGTTTAACTTGAATGCCATACCATACTTCGTCAGGCGTTTTCCCGTTCAGGTTATTATGCGTTCGAACAAGGTTATACCAAAACTGAAATGTGTGTAAATTTTGATTAAGAGACTCAATTGAGCTAATACTTACTAGATTCAGTTTTTGCTTCAACGTACCAAAAAATCGCTCAACCCTGCCGTTCTGCCAAGGGCAATGTTTATCAATCCGTTGATGCCTAATCCCTAATAGCTTCAACGAAAGCACAAACAACGTGGATGTGAAAACCGCTTCGTTATCGGTGCGAATAATTTTCGGTTTACCGTAGCGCTCAATAGCGACAAATAATGTACGTAGTAGCGTAATGCTGGACTTATCTTTTAACGCTTCTAGCGTCAAATTTTTACGAGAGTGGTGCTCGATAATGTCAAAAATAGGATGGGTTTGTTTTTGACTGTCAGTCTTAAATGTTAAATCAATACCCCAGACATGTTGTTTTGGGATTGGCTTTGGTGGCCGATGTTTTATGTTGTTATGAGCCACTTGGATATTGTATAGGTTATCGCGGATGAGGTTAGCGACATAGCTTTTGCTTACCGTCATATTCTTTGTTGATTCGAATTTCCGGTTAAACTCATCGGAAATTTTGCGGCAGCCTCTGTCCATCATTATGGCCTTTAGCACTACGCCCTCAGATGGCGCCGCCCCAAGTAAGTTGTGGCGAGACGGACTGGATTTGTTCGCTCAGGCTGGCGAGAGCGGTTTTTCAGTTGAGTTGTTTTTACATGGCAGTGACGGCGGTCGTATTATCGATATTGGTCAAGGCGGCCAGCGTTTACGCTATGACTCCGGGCGGCTGCATTTTGATGTCACCACCAGCGCCGGTATTACCACCGTGTCCAGCTCACCCGTCATGCCGGGACGATGGCATCAAGTGGCCGTTAAGGTTCAAAACGGCCTAGCAAGTTTGCATGTTGGTAGTGACCAGTTTGAGCTGAGTATCGTTGGCGACCTGCAATATCAGTGGACAGGTAA
>NVXL01000269.1 GCA_002746115.1 Alteromonadaceae bacterium | reverse complement strand
CATAGCGAGGTGACTTTTAATAGCGATGAATTAAACCACGCAATTGCCGAGGCTTGGATCGGTTATACCCTCGCGTTTGAAAATGGTTACCGTATTAGTTATTCCTTACGTGGCCATACTACTGAGGTAAAATCAGGCCCTGGTAAACGGCATATCCTTTGGGGAGGGTTAACGCTTGCTAGAAATTTTAATGGTTAATACAGGAAATCGTATCAACACCTGCCAACACTTAATTCACCTTATACCCTTACAGAAAATTTGATTCAATGCGTTCTTTGTTTCTTGCTAGACCAAAAGTCTGCAAACTAGGACGCTCTTATTTTTCGTTTAAATGAAGCTTTCGTTAAAATAAACCAAATTCGTATGAGCCTCCATTTTACACTCCAGTAAAAACCAACCCTTCCTGTTCGGCGAACACCCTGCAAGGAAATCCAACTATTTTTTAAATTACCCGACCTTAAGTGGGATATCGCCGCCCACCGTAATAAGTACGATTTGTTATACTGGTCCCGATCAAAGAACTCCATGTGCATTTCAATGATTCTTTCGTAGATTCCGTTTTCTGAATAGGGCTTCAAACTTGCGGCCAATCGGCCTTCGTGTTCTTCATACTTCAACACTCCAGTGTGCGGTATCTGTTTCGGTGTTAACCCTCGCGCCGCAAATCGAGTCATTAATTCCGTATCTTCACCATATAGAAAAGATTCATCAAAACCACCAACTTCGGAAAACACTGACGCATTTACGGCTAAACCAAACCCTGCACCGATTGACATAGCATCGCGATATAAAACTTCCGGCCTGGAGTAGTCTCCCCGGAAGACCCTTAAATGCCGACCGACAACCGCTCCCAATCTTTCTAAAACAACCTCTATATCACACCAGAAAAAATCCACCTCCGGCGCATCAGTAATATATGTTTTTAGTATTTCAAAATAGTCACAAGAAAATTTATCATCGTCATCCAGAAAAATCAACCATTCACCCTGCGCCTCTTTGATGCCCCTGTTTCGAGCAGCGGAAACCCCTTGGCTCTCTAGGTTGTGCAAGAAGGTAACATGCCCTTTGTGTGAGTTTTCAACCGCCTCATAAGACATCGCTGAGCCATCATTAATTACAATAATTTCAAGCGAACTAAACCCTTGACTGACAGCGCTTTTAAGTGCTCGGTCTAACATATCCGGCCGGTCTTTCGTCGGTATAATCAAAGTATAAAAAGGAGATTTTACTTGCATAACCACTCACTCAACTGTTGTCTTAATCTTGTTTTCAGGCACTGATAATTCCACAAATTACGATTAATAAACCGTACTTTTCCACTTATTCGGGAACGGCTTCCACTGTTTTATCAAAGACATCTAATGTTTTATTGACAACATGTTTCCAGGTGTTTTTTTCTGCCGTTTTAAATGCCGATTGCCCCATGGATTTTCTTAATTCCGGATTATTGACCATGGTGTTAATATGCCCGGCAAACGCCTCGTGATCCAACAGGGCTTCAAGCACAAAACCATTAACACCATGTTCTACCACTTCCGCAGCGCCGGTTGTATTTGATACGATAACAGGAACATGGCAAGCCATCGCTTCCAGAACAACGTTACCGAAGGGCTCATAACCAGAGGGCAAGACAAATAAATCGGATGCGGCCATGTAGTTTTTGACATCTTCCACGTTTTTCTTAGCTCCAACGGAGAAAACCTGCTCTTTGGGTATCACGCTACCAACCATCGAATTTAACCGCGCCACATCTTCAACACTTTCCCCAACAACAACGACTTTTATTTTTGGGTTATCGGCAACTTTTAACGCAGCAAACAATAAACCGAGTCCTTTTCGTTGGAGGTAGTGGCCCACAAAGGAAATAAGGAAGTCATCATCTTGCAAACCAAGTTCTTCAAACACCCTAGCCCGTGCGATTTCTTTACCTCGGGGATGAAAGCTAGCCAAATCCACGCCATTGTGAATAACGGCTATGTTTTCGGGTTTTCTTTTAGCGTACTTAACTAACAGACCTTTAACCAAACCGGATACTGCGATAATTTTTTTGGTTTTCCTTCGCTTAATATTGAAATTCGTTAGTGGATATCGCAATATTTCGCTACGAAACATATAGATTTCTTTGTACCAAGGAAATTTCAGTATTCCCGAAATCGTCTTCGACCCACCTTGAGAAAATGAATGACATGTAAAAATACCACCAAAGTAGAAGCATACATCATGGATGTTAACTATGTCGTATTTACTCCCACGTAACGCAAACCCCGAATAAAAGAAAAAAAGGAGCTCATTCCAAAACCCATCTTTCCCTAAAGACGGAATTTTATGAAAAGTAATGTTTTTCCTTTCTGCTACGTCCCAATCACTCGTATCCCAATGCCTAGCATATACATGTACTTCGTGGTTTTCACAAAGAATTTCAGAAATTTCCGAAACCACCCGGGGAATTCCCTGGTACTTGTTGTAGAACTTTGAAACCATTGCAATTTTCATATTATTCTGCATGACAATCCACCCGGGTAATCGATATCAATGTATCTGTAAACTTCTTCGCTATTTTTTCAATACTGTCTTTATGGAAAAAGTTCTTGCTGTATATCCAGCGGATATGGAACTTGCCCGCTTCAATATGAATAAAACACGCGATTTGTTCATCTCGAAGGTTATCGGGGTGTGTCCAGGGTAAGCTTTCAAGATCAAAGCTCTCAAGCTCTTCTTGTATAGATGTTTTTGGACTGGAGTCTGCATGACCAAGCTCGCCTATAAAATTCAACATGACTTCCGGTTCCGGAAGTGCGTTCAAGGCAGCCACCTTTGACTGATCGTGATGATAATACTTAATTAATTCGAATCCATAGCCTTTATTAGGTACAGCGTTAAGCGAATTTTCAATTTCTACAAAATCGTTCACATCAACACTTCTAGATCCGCTCACAGGAAACATGTGTACTCGGTTCATCGACAACCATCCAACAGTGCGAGATAAATCAACAGGATTGCTAACATCTAGACTGCTATTAACAAATGGTGTTCTTGCTGCTTCTAGTATATTGATCGGCAAGTACTTGCCGTTATCAATCCGGCCTCCAAGGCCTGCAATAAGCGCTTTGGATAACACTGTCAATATCGAAACATTTAACTTCCGACTTCTAGATTGTATTTCGGCCGTTTGTTGTTGCGTAAGATTATGAGAAAAATTCTCTGCGGAGCCGACGTTATTTTTATCGCTATCTCCGGAAAAATCTGTTTTTATTTTACTCACCTCATCCCACGGTAAATTTTTAAAATAATTATAGTCCTCATCAAACAAACCTGAGTTCACTAAACCCCTAAAGTGATCTATCGCCCCTTTCAAGTCAGTTGATGATTTATAAGCTAAGTGATCGCCCCCCAAAAGCGATTGAATTTCCTCAAGATCATCACTTAACACGACGCGATCCTTTAACTGTTCATATATTCGGCTCCAATCTTCCATAATTATCGATGTAGAGTATCCATCAACGATTAAGTGATGGAAGCTAGTCTTCATCAAATACCCTATATCTTGGCCACAATTAAAAACACATATGTGCAATAGTGGCGCTTTAGATACACCCATAGAGCGTCTATACTTTGTAAGGTCAGATTTTATAGCCGAAGATTTTTCTGATCCCGACAGGGACGAATAATCAATATTTTCGATTCTTATTTTAAGATCTTTCATATCGACAAAAACTTGCTTCCAAGTATTATCTTCCTTAACAAAAGTCGCGCGCAAGCTGTCATGATTTAACGCCAGGAGTTTAATCGAGGCGTGTAATGCACCCAGATTAAATGGCGTTTCAGAGTGTATCATTCCGCCAGCATGGGCCCAAGTTGGATCCGTCAGGTTCTTTTCAAAGAATAATTGCTGGGCTGCTGTAAGCGGCGATGTACCGACATACAGATCTTCACCGATAGCCGCTTCTTGTGCCTTGGCCTGATTTTCAGTTTTATAGCTTACTACACCGGCTAACTCACCTACGGTCTGGTTCCCAAAAGCTTTTACGACGCTACACTCAATTCCATTTTCATTTAGAGCACGCACTAAGGAAAGAATTTTTAATGAATCGCCACCAAGTGAGAAGAAGTTATCGTCAAGACCCACTTGAGAAACCCCCAAGAAACCCCTCCAAATAGCTGTAATATCTTTTTCAATTTGAGTGACCGGCTCACGGTATTGACGCCCTAAGAAATTAGATCTATCCGGCACTGGCAAGGCTTTACGGTCCACTTTACCGTTCGGCGTTAGCGGTAACGCTTCCAACAACACAAAGGCGGATGGGATCATATAATCAGGCAAGCCCTGTTTTATATGCTGGCGAAGTAGCTCAATAAAATCATGCTGCACTGGTACAACCGATTCGCCACCACTTTGTACATCAACAGCATCAGTCACCACATACGCAACCAACTGTTTATCAGAGCTAGCCGTCAACTCTTTAGCGAGCACAACCGCATCATTAACACCGGTATAGGCAATCAGTGTATTTTCAATCTCACCCAGCTCAATACGGAAACCACGGATTTTGACTTGATGATCAATACGCCCTAAGAATTCTAAATTTCCGGAACGACCTTCCGGCTCTGGTAGCCATCGCACTAAATCGCCGGTTTTATACAAGCGCTCGCTGCTGGCTGGATTAGTTTTATCGTAAAATGGGTTGGAAATAAATTTCTCAGCGGTCAGATCTGGCCGATTCAAATAACCTCTAGAGAGACCAACCCCGCCAATATAAAGCTCGCCCGCGACGGTTAAGGGCACTAAAGCTTGCTGTGCGTCCAGTACATAGACCTGAAAGTTTTGCAGCGGTTTACCTATATGAAGGGGCTGCCCCTCAATGTAAACCCCCATCGTTGCGCAGACGGTCGTCTCAGAAGGGCCATAAGCATTGATAAATTGACGCCCTTTGGACCACTGCCGTGCTAGGTTCTCCGAGCACGCATCGCCCGCAACCACCATTGTTTGAACCGAACGCCACTGATGTAGGTTTAAAACCGGCAGTAATACCGGTGGCAAGGTGGCATGTGTGATTTGTGTTTGCTCAACAAGCGCAGAAAGGGCATCTGAAGATTTCACCACTGCGTTGCGGGGCAGTACGAGGCAGGCACCGTGCAATAAAGCCATCCATAATTCAAAGGCCGCCGCATCAAAAGCAAAGGATGCAAATTGCAATACTCGACTGCTTGGCGTCACACTAAAACCTTCTCTCTGGGCTAAAGCTAGGTTACTAAGGCCGGAATGTTTTAACAGGGAGCCTTTCGGATTACCGGTCGAGCCTGAGGTATAAATTACGTAGGCCAAATGGCTTGAGGTTAATCCCAAAGTTTGCGCGCTTGGGTTGTGTGTCGGTTGCTGCTGTAATTTCCGCAGCAGTGTTTCATCATCTAAACACAGCGCTTGCGCATTGCTTATAGGTGTTTTTTTACTCAGGTGACTTTGGGTTAAGACCGTAGTCAGCTGAGCATCATTTAACATGTATTTTAAGCGCGCTTCGGGGTATTCTGGATCGAGCGGGACGTAGGCGCCACCCGATTTTAGAATCGCTAAAATACCGATCACCATCTCGAATGATCGCTCAACACAAATACCTACCAAGGTATCTGGCTTAATTTGTTTTTCGTTAATTAAACCTTCTTTAATTAAATAATGCGCCAATTGATTCGCTTTTTGATTCAACTCTGCGTATGTAAGCTGCTGGTTTTCAAAGATAAGCGCGATGGCATTTGGAGTATTTCTTACCTGTATTTCAAACAATTCATGGATGCATTTATCCTGCGGATAATCGACAGTAGTATCGTTCCACTCCACCAAGAGTTTATGCCGCTCAATATCCGGTAAAACCGACAGTTCATTTACAGCCAGAGGGGACGAGGAGGCCAGTGCTTCCACCAATTTCGCTAGCGCTGCTTGCATGTAAGCGACGACGCGCTCGGCACTGATAACACGATCCACCTGCACTTCCAGCTCAAAGCCTTCGCCCAGATCATCAACCGATAACGTAAACGGATAATTAGTGCGCTCTTGCCCGGTGATGAACTCAAGCTTAGACTCGGCGTTTATCTCACGACCAGCCTGTCCCTCGGTGGCCTTCTCTATCTCCGAATGACGATAATTCATCATCGCGGTAAACAAGGGCGCATCCCCCGACACACCGCTACAACGCTGAGCCACGGCTAACGACGCTTGCTCGTATGATAATAACTCTTGCAGGGATACTTGTACTTTGTCTACGAACTCTCTTGCATTAACATCGCGTAATATCACTCGCAATGGCAGCGTATTAATAAAGACCCCAATCATTTTTTCTGCACCAACGGTCCCTTGTAAACGACCTGACAATACCGTGCCAAAGACCACATCATCACGACCGCTACAGGCCGACACCAACATCGCCCAAGCGGCATGAAACAGCACCGCAGGACTTACCATCGCCGCCTTAGCCACGGCACGAATCTGTATGGCTAGATCACTGGAAATAGCCGCCCTAAGCTCCACTATGCGACTACCATCACCGGTAACATCCAGCACATTAAATGGTGCCGTGGGCTCTTCCACATCACCAAGCATTTGCGTAAAAAAGGCTTCAGCATCATGCTCCTGAGCTTGATGCTGTACATGGGCGACAAATTCACGATACGGCACAGCTGCGGGCAAACGCTCCGCATTCCCGGCCTCATAAACATCCAATTCTTTTCGAATTATTTCCAAGCCCACATGATCAGAAATAATGTGATGATATTGAAGTAAAACCAAGTGCCGTTGCGAGTGAGGATCAGCGGCAATCTGCAATTGAATTAAAGGGGCTTGCCCTAAGTCCATCCGTTGCAACTCAGGCGCACAACGAGCACGCATCTGTGCTTCAATATCTTGGTTTTCATTAATGTCTTGGTTTTCATTCAGCGTTAGCCAAGTAAGAGGTAAGCTCGCTTGGCGACACACCACTTGCACCGGTGTTGACAA
>NVXL01000049.1 GCA_002746115.1 Alteromonadaceae bacterium | reverse complement strand
ATAAACGCCCCAGAAAGAAGCTTATTGTTGATGACTTTGGCGACCCGTTACGATGGGTTTGGGTTGATGAATAACATCGATCATAGTTAAACAACACCGTGACTATAAGCAATCCAAAACGCGATCGCTGTCAACACTCCAAGTACGCCCAATAGTACACCCAGTAATAACCAAGGACGAAACTCCTTGCGTTCAACCGAATTTACGTTGCTAGAGTTATATTCATCTACGCGCTGCTGATCCTCTGGATAAAGCTTACCCACAACCACCTCTTATTTATTCAAATACTAAAAGTGCTCATCACCGAGCGCCATTAGACTATCAGAACCAGCCAAGATACTCTCTTTCAACGCATGAGTTTTTGGCAATAATTTACTAAAAAAGAATTTTGCCGTATGCCATTTAGCTTGAGCTAGCACATCATCTCGCCCGGACACTGCCAATGAGGCTGTAATAATTGCCCACATATACGCGTAACTGAGGTAGCCCAACAGATGTAAATAGTCGACAGCCGCAGCCCCTGGAGCATTCGCGTCACCCGCTGAAGCAGATATCAACGCATCCGTTACCTCTTTTACCATAACAACGAGCTGGCGAAGCGCGGGTAGACAAAAACTCAGTCGGGCATGCCCTTCCACCTCATCAATAAATGCGCTGATTTCCGCTAAATACACCGACAATACAGCGCCCTTATCCGGGATAACCTTTCGAGCAATGAGATCCATCGCCTGAATGCCGTTAGTACCCTCATAGATTTGGGTAATGCGAATATCTCGCACATGCTGCTCCAAACCCCACTCGCGAATAAAGCCATGGCCACCCAGCACCTGCTGACCATCAACTGCAGTATCAAAGGCCATATCTGTGACAAATGCTTTCACCACAGGCGTCAACAACGCAACTAGCGAGCTTGCCTCACGCTGTTTTGCTGGATCAGAGGAAAACCCCTCAATGTCTAATAGGCGAGCTACATATAAATAGAAGGCACGTCCACCTTCATTCAAAGCCTTCATTTTCAACAAGATTCTTCGAATATCTGGGTGAACCAATAGACTATCTGCCTCTTGATCCTTATTTTTCGCCCCTGTCGGACTACGCCCCTGTAGGCGATCTTTAGCGTAGGCAAGCGCCTGCTGATAGGCGAGTTCCGCTACGCCAAGGCCTTGTACGCCCACAGCCAAGCGCTCATTATTCATCATTGTGAACATGCAGGCTAAGCCTTTATTTTCTTCCCCAATAAGCCAAGCACTTGCCGCATCAAAGTTCATCACACACGTCGCAGAGGCCTTGATTCCCATTTTGTGCTCAATCGAGCCACAACTAACGCTATTCCGATCTCCAAGTGCTCCATCGTCATTGACGATATATTTGGGCACTAAAAATAGTGAAATCCCTCTGGTACCCGCTGGCGCCCCGGGTAATTTTGCCAGCACGAGATGAATAATGTTGTCGCTTAACTCATGTTCACCCCAGGTAATAAATATTTTGGTGCCACTGAGCCGGTAACTACCATCAGCCTCAGGTACCGCTTTGGTGCGAATTAAACCAAGATCAGTACCACAATGCGGCTCGGTCAGATCCATAGCGCCAGTCCACTCCCCACTGTACATTTTAGGTAAATACCGCTCTTTAATAGGCTCACTGCCATGCTTATCAATCGCAACAGAAGCGCCAATAGTCAACATCGGCAGCAAGCCAAAAGACATACAACTACCACGTACAAACTCATCTATTGGAGCAACTAAGGTTTTAGGCATACCCATTGCGCCGTACTCACTATTACCTTCAAGGGCATTCCAACCGCCCTCGCAGAATGTTTGATAAGCCTCTTTGTAGCCATCGGCAGCCACAATTTTACCATCAACCCAAACCACCCCCTGCTCATCGCTCGGGCGATTTAACGGAGCGATGACTTGTTCACAAATTTTTGCAGCCCCCTCTAAGATGGCATCCGCAGTATCCACATCCAGTTCATCGTGACCTGATAGCTCAGCCCACAACTGGTCGACTTTGAAAACGTCCTTCATTAAAAAGTGCACATCTTCTAGTGGCGCTTGATAAGCTGTCATGATATTCCCCAAAAAATATATAGGCGTAAGCAATAGCCGAGAATAACCGACACAAGAATGGCCGCCATTAACTGCCGCTAATAGTTGTCTTTATGTAAAGCGTGTTTAAACAGAGTGCATACTCTAAAGAGTAGCCGTAGATGATATAAACCGACAATCGCCGATTTAAAATTTCGAAGTGTTTTCGTTCAAAAAGTAAATCGAGCAAAAAAGACGAAAAACCTAGAAAGCGCTTAAAAGCCCAGCTTAAGCAACTTGATTGATGATTGAGCCGCGCTCGCTTGAGGAATTTATTGCGAGAATACTCTGTCGGAGCTGTTGCCCCAAGAAGCTATCGTTCGAAGAAGGATTGGCGCGACCGCCACTACTCAAAGAATTACCGCCAATTAAATCACTGGTCGAGATAATATTTTGACCTCCAGTACTGCCAATATCACTACCTATTCCAGGCACCAATTCACTGACAAGCCTAGAGGCATCACCATCATTAGCGCTCCTATCGCTATCGTCAACGGCTTCGGCATTGCGCTCGTCCTCAGCCTCAGCCTCCTTGATAGCCTCGGCATTCAGTTCAGTTCGCGCTTGTGATTCCATACGGCTCGCTTGAGCAGCAATGCTACGATCAGCTGGTGAGGGCTCTGCAGGAGCTAAAGCCGCACGACGCACTTGCTGCGCTTTAGATATTGTCTCCGCGGGTGTGGAAGCGGCACTTACATCGATTGAAACCTCACCTCCAACGGCATAGCTAACGCCATCAGGACCACGCTCAAGCTCGTAACTCGGCGCTCCAGCAAACGATCCGCCCACTGCAGCATGAGCCTGCTCGTGTGCGCGAACCTCTCGATCACGAGCAGCCAACTGTTTAATTTGCCCCTGCTCTTGTTGTTCTTGCTGCTGTTCAGCTTTCGCCGCTACTTCAGCTTCTGCAGCTGAAGTAGCGCTAGCTGTGGCATCGTCAGCTTGAGCAGCATCACTTTTAGCTAAACCTTCTGCCGACAGAGTAACGACATCACTACTATGAGTAGTATTTTGAGCAGTACCCAACTCAAAAGAATGCGAGCCAATACGCTGGAGTTGAATATCTGTAGGGGATTGAAGTGTTTTTAAAGCACCGCTTTCAGGCCCACCTACTCGGTTAGCCGTACTGTTAGTAGGAAGCTCGGAACGAGCACTTGCGGCAGCGACAGGACGAAAGCCCCGAGCCGAATTAGAAGACAAACTATGTGATAGCAACTGATTCAATATCATTGCGATTCAACGATTAGCAGTATGATTTTGGCTAAAACCGCTTACGGCTTAGTAGTCGCGTTCATCATATTGTTTTTTTCGCTCCTCAGATTCTATAGGTATGTACAGCGGCTGTAGCTTTTCCCTTTTAATACCAAACAACCAGCAGAAATACTCTATTACGAATTCAAGATTCAACATCAATTAGGCTCCCAATGGTTTCATTTGCAACTTGAACGACGCTGGCATTTGCCGTGAAAATTTGCTCCTGGCGGCGCTGCTCAATAAGCGGTTCGGATATATCTCTCTGCGACGCAGATTTTTGCCCTTCATTAACAGGGGGAATTACCGTTGCCTCGGTCGCAACATTAACGCTGGCCTCAGGGTTGGCGTCAGACGTATTGGCTCGGGAAATTTCGTTAGCCGACTTTTGCAGCTCTCGCTGAGCATTTATCATGCCTCGAGCGCTATCATTTAATACCGAACCAATCATTTTAACCTCGATTAAGCATTCACGCTTATATCGTTCTCACTTTATCCGTAGCGAACACTAGCAAAAAATAAACGTACAGACCAAGCCCTTAAAGTTTAAAACTTAAAGACTCAAAAAGTCTGCCGCTCTCTGTACTAGAGTGTAACGGTTATACTGCCAAAAATCAGTGGGTGACGGCGAATTAGCTGAAAACTTTAAGACAATTTTCACTTATAAATTTCGCCTCTAGCGCATTTTACATTATAACGGCAGGTTGAGATGGATCGCAACGAACTCTGGTGACACATCGACATTATATGGCACAACACCTAGGCAATCGCTTGGCATAAGCGTCTTCAAGGTCGCCAAATTTTGCTCGGCCATGGGCATGTCGGGAACAACATAATTGGCCACCCAGCCAGCCAATCGTAAGCCGTCACGCAATATCGCTTCAGCGCTCAACAGTGCATGATTTAAACAGCCAAGGCGCATCCCCACAACCAAAATAACTGGAACATCTAACGATTTGGCAAGATCGGCAAGCGTATGCTCAGCATTAATTGGAACCCGCCAGCCACCTGCCCCCTCAATCAAGCATAGATCATGCGGTATACACCTAGCGTCTTGGCAATTTAGGATAAGCTGGTCAAGCGTCAAGGTAAGGCCGGCTTGGTTTGCGGCAATATGAGGCGCAATCGCGGGCTCTAACGCGATCGGATTAACTTTATCATACGACAGCTGCTCACTGGCGTAATGCATCAATAGACGAGCATCGTCATTCCGCAAACCTTCAGCGCTACGTTCGCAACCGGCAGCCACGGGCTTTAGCCCTATTGTGCGCTGCCCCGCCTGCGTTGCACGATGCAACAACCCGGCAGTAACAAGTGTTTTACCAACGTCAGTATCAGTACCGCTTACAAAGTATGTCGCCATAAAAAATCGATGCCTTAATTTACGCCTTAATCTGCAGCTTGGCCCGGCTTAACCAATAAATAATAGCCCACCTCATAGGTTGCGGGTAGGCCGTGAGAATTACGGTACTGCTCATACGCCTCAATTAACGCACGGATTTTTCCTGTACCTGTCAACGCACTGTTTTTACCGGAGTTAACATTGTGCGCTCCAATACCTTTTAGCGAACGCATTAACGACGGCAAATCAGGGTAGTACATTACCTCTTCCCGAGATTGGTACGACTCGATTATCAGACCCGACTGAGCAATGGAATCATCAAATGTGGACGACTCAACAAATTGATTTACATGAATATAGCTATCGACCTGCCGCCACGCTTGCTCCAATTCAAACAGCGTACCGGGCTCTAATGTCGAAAGAAGGCACCAGCCACCGGGCTTTAATACTCGATGAATTTCATCAAACACACCATTGATATCCTCACACCACTGCACACTTAAACTCGAAACACCGCCATCAAAGACTGCGCCACCAAAAGGCAAATTTTCTATATCGCCTGCGACATGATCGAGCTTCTGATGGCTTGTAATACTAGGCACGGCTTCATGTTGTTTCGCATAGCTCAGCATACCAATGGCGATATCTACATTAACCATTTCATGCTCACCAGCGACAGATTTGACTTGCTTAGAGCAGTAGCCAGTACCGCTTCCAAAATCCGCTAAAACACCAACATAGGGATACTTTTGAAGGCTCAGCAAGTGATCGGCAACCTGCCGCTGCAAAATAGCCAAACTATCATATGAGCTGGCTGCACGGCTGAAGGATTTGGCTATTACGCCTTTTTGTTTGTGATACCGCGAAAGCTCATGATGACCACCTATAAATTGATGAATCAACGCCGCTACACGACCCGGACAGGAAAGGTGCGGGGCATGTGCAACATCATTAAGAATCACAGCGCCTTTTAAATGCTTGGCCACCGCCACTGGCACAATAGCATCACTATCGCCAAAAATATGAAGCGCAGGCGCCTCGATTCGAGATATACAGTCACGATTATCTATTTCGGATAAAAACCGTAGCGTAGGCGCCCAATTAACGACAGCAAGTTCACCCAACAAACTTTGTTTGTCGCGTAATAGCGTGAGTACTTGCTTTGCATTTCCATCCCCCTTCGCTTGGAGCTGAGTAAAGCGGCGCAGAGTAAGGCTAGGGTTACGCGCAAAACCATCACTAAAGGCAACAAAATCAGCTTTTGGCATGGCCTCTTGCCAATCAGACTGTCCAACAAACTTTAAATTGGCCGCGATCGTAATCAAGCCGACAATTCGCTTAGGGAAACGTGCCGCTAGCTGAGTGGCAATCATGCCCCCTAAAGACCACGCAACAAGCAGGCACTTCGCAGGCAAAGCTTCTACTACAAGGCTTTGCAGTTCATCCAATTCATCGACCTTACAATGGCTATTTCGCCCAAACCCTGGCAAATCTAACGTATATACAGAACCACTGTAATTCAGCAAGGCCAAAAGCGACTCCCAAACACGACTATCGCAGCCCCAGCCATGAATAAACACCACAGGCAGGCTGTCGCTGCACTCAACGGTACGTACCGACTGCAAGGTGAGAGAAGGGTGACCTAGCAAAGGCTTAGTAGGGCTCAGCGTCATATGCCTCGGCCAAACAATTCAATAATGCTGTCACTTGATCCAAGCTATGCTCGGAGGTAAGTGTGATGCGTAGACGTGCGGTACCGACCGGCACGGTAGGTGGTCGAATTGCCGTCACCCAAAAGCCATTTGCTTCTAAGTGTTGCGATAACCGTAAAGCTTTACCGGGCTCCCCAACCAGAATTGGCTGAATTGGGGAATCGGATGGCATAAGAGGTAAACCAAGTTCTGCGCCATAGTGACGAAAGTGCTCGATCAGCTTTGTTAACCGCTCCCGCCGAGATTGCTCTTCTCGTAAAATTTGTAAACTGACACGAGTCGCTTCTGCCACCGCAGGTGGTAAGGCCGTAGTATAGATATATGTCCGGGAAAACTGAATTAGGGTTTCAATAAGTGTATGGCTGCCAGCCACAAAAGCACCGAAGGAACCAAAGGCCTTGCCTAAAGTGCCCATCAAAATCGGGAGTCGGTCTGAACCCAGCTGTAGCTGTTCCGCAAGTCCGCCGCCTTGAGAACCGTAACATCCAAAACCATGCGCATCATCAACCATTAACCAAGCGCGGTATTGCTCAGCCAAATGACACAACCCTGACAAACATGCCTGATCACCATCCATACTAAAAACGCCGTCGGTGACAATTAATTTGCGTGAATGGGTGCTTTTTGAAAGGCTTCGCTCTAAATCAGCGAGATCATTGTGGCGGTATCGTATTAGCTTCGCTCGTGACAATAAAGCACCATCAATAAGTGACGCATGATTGAGCCTGTCTTGAAAGACAGCATCCTGCTTGCCCACGAGCGCATTGATCACACCAAGATTGGCCATATAGCCGGTAGAAAACAATAGAACCCGTTCCCGCCCGGTGAACTCGGCTAACTCTTGTTCGAGCTTATGATGAGCCTCCGTGTGGCCATTAACTAAGTGAGACGCACCACTACCAACACCGTATTCAGTAACCGCGTTTTGAAAAGCATCTTTAACACGCAAGTCGTTAGCTAAACCTAGGTAATCATTACTACAAAACGACAGATACTCTTGCCCATTGCGCTGCAAATTTACCTGCTGTGCGCCTAGGTGTGTTTTACGATAGCGATAGGTGTCGTGCTCGTGTCGGTCTTGCAGAGCAGCGAGCAACTCGGCATCCATCAGATGCCCCATGTTAACGGTCATTAATCTAAAATCTGCTAGGACACTACGGCGTTATAGAATAAAGACGATTCGTCACTTTGGTTGGCGACAATCGCACTCGGCGTCACATCATCGCGCTCGTCACGATAAGGCTCAGGCGAAATGCCCAAACGACCGAACAACTGTAGATCCTTATTCGCTAGAGGGTTTGGCGTGGTAAGTAACTTCTCACCATAAAAGATCGAATTAGCACCGGCAAAAAATGTCATTGCCTGCATTTGCTCATTCATCTCTTCTCGCCCTGCGGACAAACGGACGTGTGACTTTGGCATCAAAATTCTTGCCACAGCAATCGTACGAATAAAAACAAAGGGGTCTAGCTCTTGCTGATCCGCTAAAGGCGTACCTTCGACACGAACCAATAGATTAATCGGTACGGACTCAGGGTGCTCACTCATATTAGACAGCTGCATCAGCAACCCAATACGATCGCTCTCTTCTTCACCCATACCGACAATGCCGCCGCAACAGACCTTCATACCAGCATCACGTACATTCGAGATAGTATCAAGGCGATCCTGATAGGTGCGCGTCGTAATAACATTACCGTAATATTCAGGCGAGGTATCGAGGTTATGGTTGTAATAATCCAAACCAGCTTCGGACAGCGACTGAGCCTGTTCGCCATCAAGCATGCCTAAAGTCATACAGGTTTCAAGACCTAAGGCCTTAACGCCTGCCACCATTTGCACCGCCTGCTGCAAGTCCTTGGATTTGGGTGAGCGCCAAGCGGCTCCCATACAAAAACGGGTTGCACCATTGGCTTTCGCGACACGCGCCTCTTCAACTACCTTCTCAACGGCCATTAGGCGTTCACGGTCAAGACCTGTGTTGTAGCGCGCGCTTTGAGGGCAGTAGGCGCAATCTTCAGGGCATGCGCCGGTCTTGATTGAGCACAAGGTGCTCACCTGCACATGATTTGGGTTAAAGAACTGACGATGAATCGTATGGGCACGAAACATTAAGTCATTAAAGGGCATTGAAAAAAGCGCCTGAACCTGCGAGCGCTGCCAATCATGGCGAATCAGCTCGGCGTCATCAGCAAAGCTAACGCGAATATCAGAATTGTCAGCAACAGTATGGTTAGGGAACGCAGTCATGAATTACTCTCGGGGTAACACGTGTAGCAGAGCGTTTTCACCAGTGTGAACGAATGCTGCTTAATAGCACGCTTACCACGTATAATTAGTTTAAGTACAAAAGTCGCGGTATTGTACAGCAAATCACCCAGCAGGAAATTGCCCTACCCCGTCAAACTTCGGCACAAGGTTCCAAAGGATCAACCCCACATGCCCGATACCACTTATACATCTATGATATGAGCTATCACAACCTAGGAGAGCAAGATCCTTGCTAACACTCAAAAGTGCCAGAAAGCTCTTAGCGATAATAGCCGATACTGTGACGGTAACGCTCGTACCCGGTTACTGCCAGCTATGCCAAGCACCAAGCGTTAAACCACTTTGCTGCGACTGTTATAACGAGCTTCCTCGCCAAGACAACATCTTGCAAAACTGCAGTATTTGCGATATCGCTTTAGATGGCAAGCAAAAGCTAAGCGGCACTCCGCTATGCAAACAATGTCGCGAGCACCCTCCGAGCTTTGACAAGGTCATTTGTGCTTTTAGCTTTGAGTTTCCACTTTCGACCTTAATCAACCGCATTAAACACCAGCGTCAATCCTATTGGCTTGCGATTTTGACAGACGCGCTAGTCATTCGTATAGAACAGTATTACCAAGGATCTTATCCCGAGGTACTTATGCCTATGCCCATTCACTGGCGCAGGCGCTTTTCAAGAGGTTTCAACCAGACAGAACTCATTGCAAACGCCCTCGCTCAAAAAATCCCGATAACAATTTCTGACGATATCAAAAAACATCAGCACACCAAGCCTCAGCAAAAGTTATCTCGTGATGAGCGCATGACCAACTTATTAGGCTGCTTCACAGTCAATGCAGATGTCGAAAACAAGCAAGTCGTCATTGTCGATGATGTCGTCACAACCGGAACTTCGGTCGACTATCTCGCTCAAGTCCTCAAGGCTCATGGCGCAAAGAGTGTTGATGTTTGGGCGCTTGCGCGTACGCCTAGCGCTTATTCTGGGCGGCAATAAGGGGCAATCTACGTGAGTTTACGGCATGCTATACTCACCGCTCAACCAACGTCGCAGTGAGAGCTTATCTTGGATCAACACGAGTACGCACGTCTAAGCCCCGACCTTGTATTAGATGCAGTTGAAAGCCTTGGTTACGTCTGCGATATGCGCGTATTGGCCTTAAATAGCTATGAGAACCGTGTCTATCAAGTAGGTATTGAGGGCAGCACGCCGATAATTGTAAAGTTCTATCGCCCCAGCCGCTGGAGCGATGAGCAAATTTTAGAAGAACACCGGTTCTCGCAAGCACTCCAAGACTTAGAAATCCCCGTTATCGCCCCCCTAGCTCTTCCTATACAAGCCGCAACTACGCCAACGGACAACACCCTTGCAGACTACAAAGGCTTTAGGTTTGCACTGTACCCTCGAAAAGGGGGACATGCACCTGAGCTCGACAACCTCGATACGCTTCTTACTCTTGGCCAACACCTTGGTCAAATTCACGCTTGCGGGAAAATGCTAGCTTTTGAAGCGCGCCCAACACTCACTATCGATAGCTTTGGCTACCAATGCCGCAGCTATGTATTGGAGTCAGGCTTTCTACCAAGCTCACTAACAGAGTCCTACACTACGCTTACCGCACATTTACTCGAAAAAATCGAAACCATATACGCCCTAAAAAGCTTTGCCGATATTCGATTGCACGGTGATTGCCACCCGGGCAACATCCTCTCACACCCAGAGTCATTGTTTATAGTGGATTTAGATGATGCTAGAAACGGCCCTGCAATCCAGGATATTTGGATGTTATTGTCAGGTGACATGGAACAAAAGCGCGCACAGCTGTCCAGCATTTTGGAAGGCTATAAGGAGTTTTGCGAGTTTGATTATTCGGAGATTCGACTAATAGAGTCCTTACGCACCTTGCGTTTGATACACTACGCGGCTTGGCTCGCAAGGCGCTGGGAAGACCCAGCTTTCCCAAAAGCATTCCCTTGGTTTAACACGGAGAGATACTGGGCCGAGCACATTCTGGAATTACGCGAACAATTAGCCGAACTTGACCTACCCTCGATCCGCTTACAAGGGTAAAACCGAATAATCAATCATAGGACTTGGGAATACAATGAATAAACAAACAGGAATTGCTGCCGCTATTGGCGTTTTAATATTAGCTGCGATTGGTTATTTTTTTACTCAATCGTATTTTGATAACAAACGAGAGCAAGGCGAAACAGAAAAAAGACTGAAGGCTCAACTCGCAAGCCCCAAGGTAAGCGCCAGCCCCTCTCCAACAGCCACGCCTCTAGAAACGGAACAGCCCCCAGAACCCAAAGAACAACTCGACCCACTTACAGTTAAAGCGCCGCCCGCCAAGCAAGTCCCTGCGCTCAACGAGAGCGACACCGCAATTATTGCAGATATCGCATCTCTAAGTTCAACAGTAGACCTATCGAGAATTTTTTCAAAAGAAGAAATTGCCCGAAAAATAGTGCGTAGCGTTTATGGGCTTAGCGAAGGACGAGTCGTGAAACGTTTTCGCCCAACCACCAGCCCTAATACAGCATTATCCGCAACTAAAAGTGGCGAACAAACAGAAGACAAGCAAGAGATATATCAACTCGACGCAAAAACCTTTGACCGTTACGACCTTTATCTAAAAACATTTAAAGCGCTAAACAACAAAGCCGCTCACGAGCTTTATTATTTTTATTCCCCAATACTTGAGCAAGCCTATAAAGAGCTAGGACTTAAGGGCGGGAGCTTTCACAAGTCCCTACTGACAGCCATCGACACATTGATTGAAACGCCAGAAACAGGTGACGATTTAAAGTTGATCCGTCCGAGTGTTATGTATAAATTTCACGACCCTGCTATTGAGGCATTACCAGCTTCGCAAAAATTACTGATACGTATGGGGAAAAATAATCGACAACTTCTCAAAAGTGAACTCATCCAACTAAGGGCAGCATTGATAAAAGACAACCCGGTAGGGTAAATCAAAAGGGGGCTTGAATAGCGCCCAAAGAAAGACTGTGCAGGTCTAAAGAAAGAGCAAAAAGCTAACAAGTAGGCGGGAAATCTGCAGCATATTTTTCGACCCACTCTTTGGCGGCATCTTCACTATTAAGCTGTCGCCCTTCCACCTCCAAAACATGTGCTTTGTAATGTTCAATATGGCAAATCTGCTCGATCATACGAACGTTATAACAAGTGCTCGTGTCATCAAACGCAATGCCAACGGTATAGTGCTCGTTCTCAGAACAACACCAGGCGACGATTCCATCAACCTCAAAAGGTTTAGAATCTATAGTGATTGCAATACGAATCAAACTACCTTGATCGATAGGCTGATCTGCGCTAAAACACAGGCCACCCCGACTCACATCGCGTAATCGCGGCGCATATGTATTCGCAGCTTCCATACGATAAGAAATAGGAATGTCCGATGGGTGACGAATAAAACGTCGCATAACATTGTCCCCCTCAGAGCTCGACAGATTTCCCTGCCGAGAACTATCAGCTTGCCTGATATCAAGAGCCATATCATTTTGACAGCCAAGCCCTACAAAATTCACTTCAAAAGAATTCATTTTTGAATAGTTAACCTCAAACTGCGAGACGCCTTCCGTATGCGGCCATTGTAACTTTGCCGGAAACCAAGTCCCCGCATTACTACCATCATCAAAATCACTATTTTCCATCCCCTCTCCTTTTTTTAAAATCGTTTTAATATTTTTGGGTGCATCCACTCGCTACGCAAATTTCACTCCGGAATCAACAAAATCGCAGTAAGCCCATCAATTCTCGCCCCCCCCCAATGACACAATCTATTTTTAGCGCGCTATTTTTGCATCAGGTAAAGGTAGTTATAGCGTAAATTTAGACGACACCACAAAGTTTCCGTACTTTTTTTACAAAAATGTCAACCATCTAACAGTGCTATGTTCCAAAAAAAACTAAGCGACTACTAATTTGCTTGCTAAGGTTATTTAATGCAACTTAGTGGCATTTAAAACATTCGCTTTAGTTAAAACTTGAATTATGAGGATTCGAGAGCACGCTTAACCGGTGCGTAGGATAGCCGATGGACTTTGCAGGGGCCGTAGCGCTGAAGGGCATCGATGTGCACTTTAGTTGGATAACCTTTATGTTTTGCAAAACCATACTGTGGGAATTTTGCGTCTAGAGCTAGCATCTCCCTATCACGAGTCACCTTAGCAATAATCGAAGCGGCGCTAATTTCATCCACTTTGCTATCGCCTTTAACAATTGCCACGGAACGATATTGCCACGGAGGTAAACGGTTGCCGTCAACCAGTACACAGTCAGGTACTGTATTTAAACTATCGACCGCGCGTTTCATCGCCAACAAACTGGCGTGTAAAATATTTATTTCATCAATTTCGGCAACGCTCGCACTCGCAACGCCCCAAGCTTGCGACTTAGTGATAATTTCTTCATATAGAATGTCGCGTTTTTTTTCACTCAGTTTTTTAGAGTCATATAAGCCCTCAATCCCATGCTCAGGCCCTAATACGACCGCAGCAGCTACTACCGTTCCGGCTAATGGGCCGCGCCCTGCTTCGTCTACTCCTGCAATACAAACGTCGTGTGGTAAGCCTTTGCAATACAAGGCTCGACAACTGTCGTAATCAATTTTGCTCATAGCTGTTCCCGAACAAGGCGGATTATGGCATCAGCTGCAGCTTGATCCGCATTTTTACGAAGAGACACGTGAATCTCGGTATAAATCGTATTTAACTGTTTTTGCTTATCAGTATTCGTCAACATTTCCATCAATGAGGCACTAAGTTTTTCAGGCGTAGCGTTTGCTTGAATAAGCTCGGGGACAATTTCTTTGCCTGCCAAAAGGTTTGGCAAACCAACAAATTTTGTTTTCACAAACGGTGAAATTAACCAATATGTTAATGGCGGTGCGCGGTAAGCTATCACCATAGGGCGCTTTAATAAGAGTGCTTCGAGTGTCGTCGTGCCTGAAGCCATCATCACTGCATCAGCAGCAGCCATCACCTGCCGGGAATTCCCGGTACTTAGCGTCACAGGAACATCGGGGAATGCCGCTACAATTTCACGAATCTCAGCATGGCGCTGTACGTTGACAGCAGGGATCAAAAACTCTAAGTGCTTGTTCTGCGCTAAGCATTGACGTGCAGAAATAAGAAAAATCTCGCATAATTGCTCGACTTCAGAGCGACGGCTGCCGGGTAAAAGCGCGACATACGGCTTGTTAACGTCAAGATTTAACGCTTGGCGAGCATCCTTTTTTGTGTCTTCTAAGGGGATTTCATCCGCTAATTTATGCCCTATACACAGGGCTTTAACATCATGCTGATGATAAAACGCAGCTTCAAAATCAAACAGCGTAAGCATCAAGTCCACGGCTTTTGCAATTCCCTTTACTCGCCCTTGACGCCAAGCCCAAACAGAAGGACTGACATAGTGCACGGTTTTTATACCCGCATTACGTAAATGCAGCTCTAAGTTGAGATTAAAATCGGGGGAGTCGATACCAATAAATACGTCGGGAACTTGCTCAGTAAAACGTTTTTTCAAAGAGGCGCGCATGGAAAGTAGTTCAGGCAGACGTTTAAGCGGCTCGACTAAACCCATCACGGCCAAGCGGTCGAGCGGGTAATAACTTTTAAAACCCTCTGCGATCATTAGCTCGCCGCCCACACCCACAAATTCACATTCAGGGAATGACTTTTTTAGTTGGCTGATCAGGCCAGCACCGAGAATATCCCCAGAGGGTTCACCTGCGACAATACCAATACGAGTTAGCGTTTTCATAAAGCCCTAACCAAGTCTCGCTCAGGTACAAAGAGTTAGGAACGCTTAGCGCACTATCCCTCGATTTGAGCATTTAAGTGAATCCACTAACATGCGGATATGTTCAGAAGTTTCGGAAGATTCTTGCAGCGATTCCATGGCGCTGTCTAAAGTAAGACCACGTCGGTATATCGTTTTAAAGGCACGAACCAATTCGGCGACTTCATCTTTCGAGAACCCGCGACGTTTAAGGCCTTCGGCATTAATACTTCGTGCGGCGGCCGGTGCGCCGGAAACCATTACAAAAGCAGGTACATCTTTACCAATAGCACTACCCATACCAGTAAAACAGTGTGCGCCAATATGACAATGCTGATGAACTAGGGTAAAACCGCCCAGAATAGCCCAATCACCAAGATATACATGCCCAGCTAAGGCTGCGTTGTTAACCAAAATACAATGATTGCCGATGACACTATCATGACCTATATGTACGTAGGCCATAAGAAGATTGTTATCACCGATTGTCGTCTCGGAACGATCTTGAACTGTTCCTCGATGAATAGTGACACCTTCTCGAATAACATTATTATCCCCTATGACGAGACGTGTAGGCTCCCCGTCATATTTCAAATCCGGCGTAGCTTCCCCAATCGAGGAAAATTGCATAATACGGTTGTTATTGCCAATGAGGGTTGGCCCTTTAACAACAACATGTGAAGCAATCTGGGTGCCGTCGCCAATCTCGACATCGGGACCGATAATCGACCACGGCCCAATTTCGACATCGTCTCCAATTTTGGCACTACTATCAATAATTGCTCGCGAATCAACAGCATGTCTGTCATTTGGCATATACGTCATAAGATAACCAATACTCCAAGCCCTTACGTAGACGATGTCACTTGCCGATCGGCACACAAAATGGTCGCAGAGGTAACAAGCTCACCGTCGACTTTAGCGGTACAGTCAAACTTCCAAATGCCGCGCTTTTCAGAAACAATTCGAGCCTCCAAAAACAATTGATCGCCAGGAACAACCTGCCGCTTAAAACGCACTTTATCAATGCCCGCAAATAAGTAAATGGAACCTTCATCCGGGGTTTTACCCATCGTTTTAAAGCCCAGGACTCCGCAGGCTTGCGCTAATGCTTCGACGATCATGACACCTGGAAATACAGGGAAATGTGGAAAGTGACCTTCAAAGACCTCTTCATTTACCGTGATGTTTTTATAGCAAACAATGGATTCTCCCTCGATAAGCTCTACAACTCGATCGACGAGTAAAAAAGGGTACCGGTGTGGCAGATACTTGCGTATCTCTAAAATATCCATCATAAGTGTGCGCCCCAAAATAGAACAAAATAATAAAGGCTAAATATCATCGCATTCAGCTCATTATTATTTCTGTGTTAATAAATTCACCAGAATATCGCTATCACATCAACAAGTTATAAAGCCCATTGACACTATAGGTTTTCATCCTGCTTATATTGTTTTTCCAAGCGGTTTAGACGTTTAGCTATGTCGTCTAATTGCTGGTATCGAACCGAAGATCTGCGCCATTTTTGTACGCTTTGAAGTGGCGCAGCTGATGCAAATACCCCGGGTTCACTATTACCTTGTGTGACAACTGTAGCCCCATTAAAATGGCTTTTGTCAGCAATTGAAATGTGACCGTTAACGCAAACAAAACCGGCAAAGGTACAGTCAGCGCCGATCGTAGCACTACCTGCAACACCGCAACCACCGGCCATCGCTGTTCGCTCACCAATTTTAACGTTGTGAGCAATATGTACCTGATTATCGATGATAACGCCATCACCAATAATCGTATCCTCAAGCGCCCCCCGATCAATAGCTACCGAGGCACCAATATCAACATTATTACCTATGCGTACACCACCAAACTGTTGAACTTTCTCCCAGCCTTCCGGGCATGGTGCAAAACCAAAGCCGTCAGAACCGATCACAGTATTACTATGTACGGTGACCTTATCGCCCATTGTCACGTTAGAGTATATAGATACGTTGGCATAGACCAAGCAAGCATCCCCAATCGTAACATTGTTCGAGACCACAACTCCCGGGTATAACTCTGAGCCTTCTCCAATCACCACGTCGTCACCGATCACGCAATTAGCACCAATCGCAGCCGAGGGTGCAATTCGCGCCGAATCAGCAACAAACGCAGAAGAATGAACGCCTGACGGTACTTTTTTACGACCGTCAAACAGCTGAGTCACTTTGGCATAAGCCAAATAAGGATTATCAACGATTAGACAATTGCCGCCAAACATATCTGCATGCTTAGCCGTTAAAATCACAACACCCGCATTACAGTGCTCCAATTCCGGCACATACTTAACAGCTGAAAGAAAAGAGAGTTGATCGGGTTTGGCGCTGGACAAGGGCGCTACGCTATTAACTTCATGCGTAGCGGATCCCGCTAACTTTGCTCCGATAACAGTGGCGATCTCGGCCAAAGGTACAGACTTTGAAGCAAACATACTTAACCTATTTCTTCTTTTGAGCAGTCTTCGCAGCTGCGGCTCTATTTATCCCTTGGGTAACTTTAAAAGTAATATCCGCTGCCGGGTGGGCAAATATGGCCGCTTGCTGTTGCAATATCATCTCAATATTTTCGGTAGCAATTATTGACGAAAGCACGGGGTCAAGCAAGGGCTGTAGCTCTTGCAGAATAGGGCTGACAGCTGCATTATTTTCAGCTTGAATTCTTTGAGTAGCAAGTCTGAACTCAGCTTGGATAGCCTGCTCTTTCCTGCCATGCTCGTCATGCTTCTCTTTGCCCCAGGTCATGCCTTTAGAATTCTTCTCCTTAGTCAGCGCTTCAAGATCTGCACGTAAACCTTCGGCTTGAGCGATAAGCTGCGCATATTCCGGCTCTTCTTGTAGCTTCTGAATTCTTTTCTGAACGGCGGCTGTTTTTATAAAAGCTTCCTGTGGATCAAAAACTACTATCCCACCAGAAAAGACAACTTGACTTGCAAGCATCAAACTTGCGACTAGGAGTAATTTTTTAAACATCATCATATTCTCTTATTTGAATGGTTAGAATCCGGTACCGAAAGTGAAATCAAAGAACTTAGTATCATCGTTTTCGTCTTCGTTAATCGGCTTAGATATACTGAAAGTTAATGGGCCAAACCCTGAAATCCAAGTAAAGCCAAAGCCGTAAGCGGCTTTTAATTCACCGAGGTCGACATCATGGCAACTACTTTGGTTCTCAAGGCAGCGAGTTGAGAACACGTTGCCAGCATCAACAAATGCTGCCAATTGCATAGAGCGAGTATCTTTGATGAAAGGAATTGGCAATATTAATTCAGTACTAAATTCTGTCAATATATCACCACCAACGCGTCGGCTTCTAGTGCTTAACGATGTAATATTTTGCGTAGTTTGGAGCTGACCTGGATTACAAATTATGCCTCCTAGCTGCCCTGCCAACCTTACCTGATTTACATCTACCTCCCCATCACAAAGAACATACGCAAGACTAGTGACCTCTGGTGAGCTGGGGTCTCGTACACCATTATTATTCAAATCCGTCCATCCAGTCTCAACCGTACGGTACCTCTCAGTGAGAGGGGAATCAATTGGCCCGAGCGTAAAGCGCTCGTAACCTCGAACGGAACCAAAGCCCCCAGAACGGAACGCCTCAAAATAGGGTAGCTCTCTCATACCGCCATACCCGTCGCCATACCCTAGCTTGGTACGAAAACGCAGGGTGAGGTTTCGTGTTAACGGTAAAAATGTCTGAGCCTCATAGGTAAATTTAAAAAACTCTAAATCACTGCCAGGTAGCATCGCCTCAAAACGCAAGGATTGTGAGTTCCCTCTTGTTGCCATCACCCCGCGGTTTAGGGTTCGTCGGCTCCAGGAGAGGTTCACAGAAGCACTATTAAACTTATCACCATAGAGATCCAAAAATCCGGGCTCACCCTCGACAATCATATCGTCAGTAATCGCGCGCGTTTCAAGCTGGAACTCTTGCTGGGGGGTTCCACTGCTAAGTAATGCTTGTGCAAGCTCGGCATCAGCCTGAGAAACATACGCAAATTCAACCGGTACCACACTAGCATCTGAATCAAAAAATGATGGGCTTTGTCGCTTAACCTGAGTTGTAATCCCACTTGCACTAACAGATTGCGTAATCACTCCAAAGCCATAATTCAAGAAAGAAATTTCAGAAATAGGATAACCAAAGGTGACGTTAAACCCCGCATTCGTCAGTGCATCTTGACCATTGATACCAATCTTCGAATAATCAATCTCTTGGAAAAAAGCGCTAAAGCCTCGACTTACGCCATCAGGTGTAAAATAAGGGTCGGTATACGAGAAGTTATAATCGGTTTGAAAGCGGTTGCGCGTTGCGCCAAAAGAAACTCGTTTTCCTGAGCCCATCCAGTTATTTTCAGAAACACTTAAGCCTAAAATCAAACCTGATTGGTCAGCAAAACCGACCGATGCGCTAATACTACCGGAGGGCTGCTCCTCGACCGTATACTTGACGTCAATCAGATCGGTAAAGCCAGGCACATCTTCAGTTTCGACATTTACCTCTTTGAAAAAGCCCAATCTTTCCAAACGGATTTTTGATGACTCAATACTAGCATTGGAGGCAGAAGCGCCTTCAAGTTGGCGCATTTCTCGACGCAATACATCATCTTTGGTTTTGGTATTACCCGAAAACTCAATTCGGCGCACGTATACACGCTTACCCGGATCGATAAAAAAGGTCACGTCGACGGTATTTTCGCCGTCATTTTTCCGGGGATTCCCCTCAACGGTGGCATTGGTGTACCCAGCATTACCAAGCAGCGTCTTAATATATTCTGAAGTGGCTTTCATGCGACCTTGCGAGAAATCTTGTCCATCTTTCAGAAGAATCAAACGCATCACTACAGGTTCAGGCAATATTGGGTCGCCAGCTAGGTCTACCTTTTTGACTTTGTATATTTCGCCTTCGTATACATTTAAGGTTACATAGATAGACGTTTTATCCGGGCTAACTGAAATCTGAGTAGAAGTCACCTTAAAGTCGAGATAACCTCGATCGAGATAATAAGATTCCAAGGCTTCAATATCGCCAGTTAGCTTTTCCTTAGCGTATTTATCTTTGCTCGAAAAGAACATCTTCCAGTTGCTTACGCCCGACTCAAAAAGATCTAACAGCTCTTTATCATCATAAGCGTCGTTACCCACAATGTTGATATGGCGTATTTTCGCAGCTTTCCCTTCATCTACTTCAATTTTGATATCAACTAAGCTATTTGGTAGCTCGATAACTTCGGACTCTACCGAAGCACCGTAACGCGCCTGAGCAATATACTGGCGCTCAAGTTCTCGGGTAATCCCCTGTAAGGTATGAAGCTCAAGAATTTCGCCCTCAGCCAAGCCATTGTCGGTCATGACCTCGGTAAGCTGCTCAGTTTTAATCGCTTTGTTGCCGTCGATTTCAATACTCTTGATCGCAGGTCGTTCTTTTAAGGTAACAATTAATATCCCGCCATCACGAGCAATTTGAACGTCTGAGAAAAAGCCGGTAAAGAACAAGGATCGGATGGACTCCCGAACATCCTCATCATCGATAACATCCCCCACCTGCAAAGGTAATGCGGCGAATACTGGACTAGCAGACACGCGCTGTAAGCCTTCAAGGCGAATATCGGTGACTTTAAATGTCAATGCGTGCGCGTACGAAGCAAAGCCAAGTAGCACAAGCAAGGTGATAACAAATTTCATATTTTTCAAGTGCAATAACCAATCAGTCTCAGAGTTATAAATATCACGTACCCTAAAGGCGCATAATGTCGTTATAGAAGGCCAAAAACATGACTCCAGCGAGCATAGCAAGGCCAATCTTCTGACCCCAAGCTTGCGTCGCTAACGAAGCGGGGCTGCCTTTCAAGGCCTCTACGAGGCAATATACAATCTGTCCACCATCCAATATCGGAATCGGTAATAAATTCATCACTCCCAATACCACACTCAAATAAGCGAGAAACGATATAAAAGCTGATGTACCGTGCCTAGCCCGATCCGCCGCCACTTTAGCAATGCCGATGGGGCCACTCAAGTTTTTCGTGGAAATATCACCAATAACGAGCTTTTTAAGCGATATAACCAGAAAATATGAAGTATCGATGGTTTCTTGTACGGCCTTTGCTGCCGCACCTAATACGCCGTGGTCGTAAGCTCGGCGCATATCTTCTGGGAATCTAACCGCCTCAGGCCCCATACCTATGCGGCCAATAGTTGCACCGGTATTATCTTTTATTGACTCCGGGGTAACCGTCAAAACAACCAGCTTCCCATTGCGCATAACAGTCGTTTCAATTGGCTGCCCTGCACGAGCTTTAACGTAATCGACCCACTTCACCCAGGTTTCAATTGCTTGCCCATCAGACGCCAACAATTCGTCTCCAAGCTTAAAGCCTGCAGCCTCCGCAGGTGTATCAGCTAGCACAAGACCTACAACTTTCGGAGAAATAGGAAAAAAGAAATTTATCCCTAGGCCTTTAATCAGGTCAGGCTCCTCAGCTGTTCGAAGCCATTCATCTATAATTGCACTTGACTCGTAAACCAGATCGGAGTCATTTGTATACTTATATGTGAAGGTAATCTCACCAGACTCACCTAAACGCGTAATCAAGTGCGCGCTAACAGCTCTGCGACTTGGCGTGGCAATGCCATCAATCGACATAATTTCCTGCCCTACCTCCAGGCCCGCTTGTGCAGCGATGGAACCAGGCTCAACCGAGCCAATAACTGGAGAATACGAGACCGTTCCCTGTAAAAAGAGCACCCAATAAAGCAAAATAGCCAACAGGAAATTAGCTACTGGACCCGCTGCAGCGATCGCAATACGCTGCCATACCGACTTTGCACCGAAGGATTGATTACGCTCGCTCTCCTCAAACTCAGAATCATTCTCCCCGAGCATTTTCACGTACCCACCCAAGGGTATCGCGGAGATTACAAACTCCGTTCCGTGTTTGCCGGTGTAGCGTAATAGCGGCTTACCAAAACCAATCGAAAAACGTAGAACCTTAACACCGCACCAACGTGCGACAATAAAGTGACCGTATTCATGGATAGCAACTAAGATGCAAATAGCGACTAAAAACCATCCGCCTGTAGCAAGATTCTCTAACAAAATAATTTCCGGTTACGCCTTTAAAATGACGAAAGATAAGGTAAGTGGTATGAAATAATTAAAAATCCCGTTAATGCCATTAAAGAGCTTTGCACAGGCTTACCGCCAAGGACTCTGCCTTTTGCCGTGCCACCTGATCCGCTGTTATGACATCGTCAATACAGTCTGGTTCGCCTAAACTCCAATCATTCATAATATCGGCCACTAGAACGCCAATTTTATTAAATGGCAGCTCACCATTCAGGAACTTATCAACTGCGACTTCGTTGGCAGCATTTAGCGCCGTCGAGTAACTGCCACCGGCAGCGAAAGCCTCCATGGCTAAGCCCAGACACGGGAAACGCTCAAAATCTGGTGCTGCAAATGTAAGGTTCTTCATGTTGAGGAAGTCTAATGATGCAACCCCTGACCCGATCCGCTCTGGCCAACCTAAACAATGCGCAATCGGGGTGCGCATATCAGGTTGCCCCATTTGCGCGATAACTGAACCATCAAGATATTGCACCATCGAATGAACAATACTTTGCGGGTGAACGACCACCTCGATCTCCGAGGGTTTGGCATTAAATAACCAACAGGCCTCGATATATTCCAGGCCTTTATTCATCATCGTCGCCGAATCAACGGATATTTTTTTCCCCATAGACCAATTGGGGTGCAAACACGCTTGCTCAGGCGTCACCTTTGCTAGCCCTTCCAGTGGCGTAGACAAAAATGGGCCGCCTGAGCCGGTTAGTAAAAGTTTTCTTACACCGGCAGCAGCAATGGATGAGAAGTTATCCGGTAAGCTTTGAAATATAGCATTGTGCTCACTGTCGGTTGGCAATAGCTCTGAGCCAGACGCCTTAACAGCATCCATAAACAACTTGCCACTCATGACCAACGACTCTTTATTGGCCAACAATACTTTTTTACCGGCTTTTACGGCAGCCAAAGTTGGCTTCAAACCTGCTGCTCCCACAATTGAAGCCATTACAATATCGACATCGTCATGTTGAGATACGGACATTAAATCATCTACCCCAGCAAGTACTGAAGTTGATGAACCCGCTTGCTGCAAGCGAGCCTTGAGATTCGCTGCAGCAGTGTGATCAACCATCACGGCGTATTCCGGAGCAAACTCCAAACAAATCCGCTCTAACTTCTCTACATTCTGAAACGCTGTCACAGCAAATACTGAATACCTGTCTGGATGCAGACGTAACACGTCTAATGTGCTTCCGCCGATGGAACCACTTGCGCCTAGAATCGTTATTTTTTTCATTCTCAATCCACTATTGCCACTGATTCAAAATAGTGGTGAAGGTAAAAATAGGCGTGGCAGCAACAAGTCCATCAATACGATCCATTACTCCCCCGTGCCCAGGCAGCAATTGACCACTGTCTTTAATACCCCGATAACGCTTCGTCATACTTTCAAATAAATCACCAACGACAGAACTAATCGCACAAGGTATCACCAGTAGCAGCAGAGATACCCAGCTATTCATTAGCGGCTCACCTAAATAATATGAGAATAAATAATTTCCGACTAAGCCCGCAATACTCACCAATAAAAGGCCGCCAGCAACACCTTCCCAAGTTTTCCCGGGGCTCACCTTGGGTGCAAGCTTACGCCGACCAAAAGCCTTTCCTGCGAAATAAGCGCCTACATCAGCAGCTGCCACAGTGAATACTAAAAACAACATTACCCATGCGCCATCTTGCATACGACTTAGATAAACCAAGCTCAACCATGCCGGAACAAGAGAAAGACCTCCCATAATTAGACGAGCAAAGCTTGTTTTGAGCAGAAAGGCACTTGCGGGATAACGCAACACCATTAAGAAGCAGGCGAGCCACCAAACACAAGCCACAGAAAGAATCACCGTCAAACCGGCAATCGCTTCTAGGTCGGTATACCATGCCAACAACAGTGCCACACAGCCAAGCCCAAACGCGTAAGCGACTCGACGGTACTGGCTAGAAATACCCGAGAGGTTTGCCCACTCCCAAGCAGCTACACTAAAAAACAAACCGGAAGTCCACACCAAGGCTATCGGCGGCATGAAGAATATAACGCCAAAAAGAACCGAAATAAGACATATCGCAGTTAAGATTCGTGTTTTAAGCACCCGGCACCTCTTGCTCAACCTGATCCCCAGTTTTACCATAACGCCGTTGGCGGGAATGGAAATCATCTATTGCAAGTTTCAGGGCAGTACCATCAAATTCTGGCCAGAGTAAGTCGCTGAAATACAATTCAGCATAGGCTGCTTGCCATAAAAGAAAATTGCTAATTCTTAACTCTCCGCCAGTGCGGATGAGTAAATCCAAAGGCGGCAGCCCCGCAGTCGTAACATACTGTTCAAACAACTGCTCGTTAATATCATCTATGTTTAGCGCTTGCGATTGCACGTCTTCCGCAATTTTTTTTGCTGCATTTGCAATATCCCAACAACCACCATAGTCGGCTGCGATAACAAGCGTAGCTTCTTTGCCTTGAGCGATGGTCTCAGCCTCATCGATCGCGTTTAGTAAGCGTTTTGAGAAGCGTGCACGATTACCGATCACTCGCAAACAAACGCCCTCATCCGACAGCTTTCTAGCTTCTTTTTTCAGATAGCTATAAAACAAGCCCATCAGAGCTTCAACTTCTAAGGGCGGACGCCGCCAATTTTCACTACTAAAAGCGAACAAGGTCAGTACATCAACACCCTCAGCACGACATGCGCCGAGAACATCACGAATTCTTTCAACACCTTCTCGATGCCCAGTAATGCTTTTTTTGCCCTGTCGCTTTGCCCAGCGATTATTCCCGTCCATAATAATAGCGATATGACGCAACACCGATGACCTCACATACGCCTCACTGAACAATCGATTGCTGATACTGGTGAACATCCACTTGCAAAGACGTCACGACCTTAAATTTCCATAAGATCCGCTTCTTTCGCGGTCAAATCTTTGTCAATTTGGGCCACATATTTGTCAGTGATTTTTTGAATTTCATCACTAACACGGCGCTCATCATCCTCGCCAATGTCTTTGTCGTTGAGTAAGTCTTTAATTGTACCCAAGGCATCACGACGTATATTTCTTACTGAAACACGCCCCGCTTCAGCTTCTTTTCTAGCTTGCTTAATGTAGCCTTTACGAGTTTCTTCAGTTAAGGCTGGCATTGGCAAACGAATCAGACCACCTGTTGTTGCAGGGTTTAAACCTAGGTCTGACTTCATGATGGCTTTTTCAATGTCAATCACCATGGCTTTTTCCCACGGACTTACGGACAAAGTTCTAGCATCTAAAACTGAGATGTTGGCGACTTGACTAAGAGGAGTTGGATTGCCGTAATATGAAACACTAATGCCATCAAGAATACTTGGGTGAGCACGACCAGTTCGAATCTTATTAAAATTCACCCCTAGTACATCTACGCTTTTACCCATGCGCTCTTCAGCGTCTTGTTTAATGTCATTAAGCATTTGCTTTCTCCCCTCTAATTAAAGTGCCTTCTTTTTTGCCGTTAACAATATTTAAAAGCGCGCCAGGTTTATCCATTTGGAAAACTCTAACTGGCATACCATGATCCTGACATAAGCAAATAGCGGTTAAATCCATCACGCCAAGTTTATCGGCAAGAACGGTTTCATAGCTTAATTCGTCATATCTGGTGGCGCTGGGATTTTCCATGGGATCGGCGGTATAAACACCATCTACCTTGGTCGCTTTAACAACCAATTCTGCATCCACTTCAATTGCCCTTAAGCATGCCGCTGAGTCAGTAGTAAAGAAAGGGTTGCCGGTTCCGGCGGAAAAGATAACGACTTCGCCCTTATCAAGCAAACGTGTCGCCTTACGTCGATCGTAATGATCAACCACGCCACTCATAGGAATTGCCGACATAACTGTAGAAGCAATACTGGAACGCTCTAAGGCATCACGCATTGCGAGTGCATTCATGACCGTTGCAAGCATTCCCATATGGTCACCAGTGACTCGGTCTAAGCCGGCCGCACTGAGCGTTGCACCGCGAAATAAATTACCACCGCCAATGACTAAACCGACTTGAACGCCAATTCCAACCAACTGGCCAATTTCAAGTGCCATTTTATCGAGAACTTTTGGGTCAATGCCAAATTTCTCACCGCCAGCTAACTGCTCGCCGCTTAGTTTTAACAGAATTCGCTTATATTTTCTCTCTGGTGCAACAGACACAAAAAACCCCCAGGTGACCAACAAAATTTGCAGAAGTGTAACAGCAAAAAGGCGGGAGATATATCCCGCCTTTTTGGCCTTTCAATAATTCAAATACCGAGTATCAACAAGGATCTCTTGTATCAATACCAAAAGGTGGTACCAAGTAAAATTTACGCTTTTGAGGCAGCAACTTGCGCTGCAACTTCAGCGGCAAAGTCTTCTTCTTTTTTCTCGATACCTTCGCCAACTTCAAATCGAACAAAACTAAGCACTTGAGCATCTGATTGCTTAGCCAGCTTACCGATAGTTAACTCGGGGTCTTTAACGAAAGGCTGCTCAACAAGGCTATTCTCTTTAAGGAACTTGTTGATACGACCGCCCATCATTTTTTCAACAATATTCTCTGGCTTACCCGCCATATCTGGCTGAGCTTTGATGATTTCTTTCTCTTTGTTGACGATATCTTCAGGCATATCACTTGGATTAACCACGGTAGGGTTAGTCGCAGTTACATGCATAGCAACGTCTCTTGCCAATACAGCATCGCCAGCGCTTAAAGCTACGAGTGCAGAGATACGCTTATTCGAGTGAACATACGCACCTACGACGCCAGACTCTGGCTGCACTAAAGATACGCGACGAATTTTGATGTTTTCGCCAATCTTTTGAACCAACTCTTGGCGCTTAACTTCTAGGTCGCCTTCAACCAAAGTTTCAACGGTAGTAGCTTTGGTTTCAAATGCCTTATCAAGGACGGTGTTAACAAAAGCTAAAAAGCCTTCGTCACGAGCAAGAAAGTCAGTCTCACTGTTAACTTCAAGAACAACCCCATAACTGCCATCTTCCGCTACCTTAGCGACGACAACACCATCTGCAGCAGTACGACCAGCTTTTTTATCGGCCTTAAGACCCGAAGCTTTACGTAGATTCTCGATTGCTAATGATACGTCACCATCAGTCTCTTTAAGTGCGTTTTTACACTCAATCATGGCCAAGCCCGTACGCTGACGAAGCTCTTTCACTAAAGCAGCTGTTACCGCCATGTCAAATCCCTCAATTGTATACAATATTTTGAAAACTCAGCGCTTTGCGCTGGGCTTTAAGAACTGAAATTTTTAAGAACTAAAAAAAAAGGGGCTAAGCCCCTTTTGCGTTATCTAATTTGGCGATTAACTATTCGCCAGCAGCAGCTTCTGGTTTTGCAGCGCCTTCTTCTTCAACGAACTCATCCTTATTGGGGACTTGAGCCACTTCAGCAGCACCTTCAGAACATGCTTCCGCCATTGCTGCAACGTATAGTTTTACAGCTCGGATAGCATCGTCATTACCAGGAATAACGTAGTCAACACCAGAAGGATCACTATTAGTATCCACAACACCAATAACTGGAATACCTAGTTTGTTGGCTTCTTGAATAGCGATGCGCTCATGGTCAACATCAACAACAAACAGTGCGTCAGGTAAGCCACCCATGTCTTTAATGCCACCGATGGAAGACTCAAGCTTGTTCATCAGGCGTGTACGCATCAACGCTTCTTTCTTAGTTAACTTATCGAAAGTACCATCACTGCTTTGTGTCTCCAAGTCACGGTAGCGACGAATAGATGCACGGATAGTTTTGTAGTTGGTGAGCATACCACCCAACCAGCGGTTGCTAACGTAAGGCATGTTTACGCGCTCTGCCTGCTCTTTAATTACTTTAGAGGCGGCACGCTTAGTACCAACAAAAAGAATTTTTTTCTTTTGGCTAGCCATTTTACTAACAAGCATCAATGTCTCGTTAAAAACAGGTACGGTGTACTCGAGATTGATGATATGAATTTTGTTGCGAGAGCCGAAAATATAGCGGCCCATTTTGGGGTTCCAATAACGCGTTTGGTGACCAAAGTGGACACCGGCTTGGAGCATGTCGCGCATACTAACTATAGGCATATCTGATTCCTAATACTTTATCAACTGGGTTGAGCCTCCATATATCCCGAACGACAACCTCTGCGAACAGCGGCACCCAGGCGAACGTGTCGATATATGTGTGACGTTAAAATAGCTTTTTTACTGCGCTTTATCGGATTCAAGACATCAACAGCTGATAGTTAGCCGACATCTTAATTTAGATAAGGGCGCGCTTTATACCATATATAGATTTTTTTCGAAAGAAAAAACTACAACCACAAGAACTCTCCAAGCATCAACACTCAATCACGGAGCAAATATCTAGCCAGCCTCCAATGTAGCCACTACAGAATCACAAAAATAGTCGATATTTTCATTATTCAATCCCGCCAAACTGATCCGGCTTGAATCGGTCATATAAACAGAGCAACTATTGATCATTCGTTGCACCTGCTCAAGATTCAAGCCCAGGAACGAGAACATACCTCGTTCACGCCCGATGAAATCAAAACGTTCGCCATAGCCACGCTGAGCCATGATATCTACGAACATCTCTCTCACGTAACAAATACGCTCACGCTGCTCACCCAACTCTTTACGCCATAGAGCCTCCAAGTGTGGATTGCGTAAAATATGCGTGACCGTGGCGGCGCCATGAGAAGGCGGCATAGAATAAATACCCCGCGCGATATTCACCATATTGCTATTCGCAATGTCACGGTTGCGCTTCGACTCAGTCAACGCGACAGCTAGACCGGTACGCTCACGATACAAACCAAAACTCTTCGAACAAGACAAGGCCAGCAGCATTTCAGGTAAGGTGTCCGCCAACAATCGTATGCCATAAGCGTCTTCTTCGATGCCCTCTGCCAAGCCCTGATAAGCCATATCAACAAAAGGAATGAGCTGCTTACGCTTTAACAACTCAGCCACGGCCTGCCACTGATCATGATTTAAGTCTGCACCGCAAGGGTTATGACAGCACCCATGCAACAGAACTAAGTCACCCGCCTTCGCACCAGCATCCAAGGTTGAAATCATCTCATCAAAGCTTATGCCTTTATCAACAAAGTTATAATACGGATAGGTTTCAAACTTGACGCCAGCATTACCCAGTAACGGCGTATGGTTCGCCCACGAAGGGTTACTGACCCAAACCCGCGCCGAAGGGCTGGCGCGAACGATAAGCTCTGCCGTTACACGTAGCGCGCCACAACCGCCAGGCGTTTGTTTTGCTGCCACACGCCCGTCCAGCAAGCAAGCATGGTTTTCGCCAAATGCAAGCTTAAGCATGGACTCAGCAAAAAGCTGATCCCCCATCGGGCCAAGGTAGGCCTTAGTAGACTCGTTTTCCAACAAGAACTTCTCTGCAAGCTTTACACATTGCTGAACTGGCGTTTCGCCAACTTCGTTTTTATAAACGCCAACACCAAGGTCAATTTTTTGAGGATTAGCATCCTCACGAAACCTTTCAATCAATCCCAGCAAGGGATCGGTCGGCAATTGCATTAAATTATTGAACATTCAAGCCTCGATATTAGAGCGGCGTATAACAGAGCAGTGCAAAGCTTGCGGCACACAAGCAAGTAAATACGGAAAAGAACCAAACTGGAAACAATACGGCTCAATAGGCAACTGCGCAATGGATTTTATAAGGAAATGGGAAATTAAGGGGATACTGACAGGCTTATTAGAAAACCGAGCCTTACTGAGCGCTAGACGCGCCCAGTAAGGCTCGAAAACAACGTACTTATGTTAAACCAACTTCACCACGACTTCGCAAGTCTCGCCTGCCGCTTGCASYGGCAACTGCTTACCATCAATCGCTGCACCGTTAACTTCTACACTCGCAACATCCGTAGCGCTTTCGCTCGCACGCTCGTAACGAATATTATAGGTAGCACCGCGGAACTGACGAGAAATTCTCTCAACCTCAAGACCAGTCGGAATACAAGGATCAATAACCAAACCATCAAACTCAGGTTTAATACCAAGGATATGCTCAGTAATTGTATGGTAGTTCCATGCCGCTGTACCGGTTAACCAAGAGTTCTTAGCCTGGCCAGGGTTTGGCGCTTCTTTACCCGCAATCATCTGTGAGTAAACATAAGGCTCTGTTTTATGTAACTCAACCTTGTCATCTTGATAAGCTGGGGCAATTTTCTTGTAGTACTCAAAAGCCTTATCTGCACGACGCAACTTGGTTTCAGCAATCATAACCCAAGGGTTGTTATGACAGAAAATACCGCCATTCTCTTTATAACCCTGGGGGTAAGTAGAGATTTCACCAAGATTTAAGTGGTATGAGCGATACGCTGGATAACAAAGCACAATACCGTAGTCGCAAGAAAGATGCTCCTCTACGGAATCCATCGCCTTCTCGACCATACCTTTATCAGCACCGATACCGGCCATGGCGCAGAAGCCCTGTGACTCAATAAAGATCTTAGCTTCGTCATCTGCATTAGTACCAATTGGCTTGCTTTCATTATCGTAGGCACGCAGGTACCAATCACCATCCCAACCATGAGCTTCAACCGTTGTCACCATTGTGTCGATATGTTCTTGCGCCTTCTGCGCATCTTCCGACTTACCAATTTTATTACAAAGCTCAACATAGTCACGACCGAAGTATACAAACATACCTGCAATCATTACGGACTCAGCAACGCCACCGGCGGCATTTTCAGTCGTTTGAAAGGACTCATTAGAATCGGTAGAAAAACAATTCAAGTTCAAGCAATCATTCCAATCAGCACGGCCAATCAATGGCAATTTGTGCGGACCAAGATTATTAACCACGTGATAGAACGAAGCGGTCAAATGCCCGAATAACGGCGCCGAGTTTGACTCATCATTATCAAACGGCACATCTTCATCAAGAATCGAGAAATCGCCGGTTTCTTTGATGTATGCACATACCGATTGAATCAACCAAAGCGGATCATCATTAAAGTTACCGCCAACTTCCGCGTTACCACGCTTAGTCAATGGTTGGTACTGATGATAGGCTGAACCATCTTCATGCTGAGTCGCAGCAATATCCAAAATACGCTGCTTGGCACGCTCAGGCTCAAGGTACAAAACACCCAACAAATCTTGGTTTGAATCCCTAAAGCCCATACCACGACCAATGCCTGACTCAAAGAATGAAGCACTTCGAGAGAAGTTAAAAGTCACCATACATTGGTACTGATTCCAAATATTAACCATACGATCAAGACGTTCATCATTGGATTTAATATTGAAACCAGCAAGCTTTTCAGTCCAATAATTTTTAACAACATTTAATGCTGCATGCGCTTTTTCAACAGAACCAAGACGATCAATCGTGGCTTTCGCGCCCGTTTTATTGACGACTGCAGGCGCTTCCCACTTGTCATCATCTGCATTTTCTTCGTAGCCCAGCACAAAGACCAATTCGCGAGTCTCGCCCGGCTCCAAGGTCACTTCAATACAATGTGACGCGATAGGAGACCAGCCGTGAGCGATCGTATTCGTCGGCTCACCTTTCTCTACTACTTCAGGAGAATCAAAGCCATTTGCATTACCTAAGAAGACGTCACGGTCAGTATCAAAACCGACCAAAGCCTCACTCGCTGAGTAAAACGCGTAATGGTTACGGCGTTCGCGATACTCAGTTTTGTGATAAATGACCGAACCTTCAACTTCAACTTCGCCTGTAGAGAAGTTACGCTGAAAGTTGGTCATATCGTCATGGGCATTCCAGAGACACCACTCCAAGAAAGAAAACAACTTCAAAGTCTTCTTGGTGTCGCCTTCATTACTGAGCGACATGATATGCACTTCAGCGTTCTCGCCGACAGGTACAAAATAAGTCACTTCACTTTTGATGCTATTTTTGGTGCCTGAAATAGAGGTATACCCCATTCCATGGCGACATTCATAGCTGTCTAGAGGTGTTTTTGCAGGCTTCCAACCGGGAGACCAGAACTCATCGCCATCTTTGATGTAAAAGTACTTACCACCACTATCAACCGGAACATTATTATAGCGATAACGCGTTAAACGCCGAAACTTAGCATCTTTAAAGAAGCTATAACCACCGCCAGTATTGGAAGTTAAACTAAAGAACTCTTCATGCCCTAAATAGTTGATCCAAGGGTATGGAGTTTTAGGATCAGTAATTACATATTCACGACGGCTGTCGTCAAAATATCCGAATTTCATAATATTCTAGTGACCGATTGATTTATAATATGGATAGAGAATGTATCGCGCTGCTCTATGTACACCAACGCACTCATAACTTCGCTCACAAATGCCCAAGCACCAAATACACCCGGCCTGAGCAGCATGAATATTAGAGAACAGTATCCGCATTGTCTATAGCGGGATCGAAGTAGCAGCGAAGCCTTTATGGTAAACGTTTTCCAATTCGTGTCAATATTTTTCTTTTCCCTCACCTATACACACCAACTTTTCACTGCTGACAACGATCCAGGCGACATCTCAACCGGTTACTTCAGTCTTTTCCAAAAAAAGCTGCGCCAACAACGCGCAAGCAGATGGCAATTGTGGAAAGTTACCCAAAAATGGAAACCGTATTCCAGGCTGTGCTATATTTCTCTCGCACACAAAGCCCACATAAAAGCATAAATGCCTAATACGCAGCAGGTCACGCATGTCAAACATAGGGATTAAAGAACTGGCTAAAATTGCTGGCGTCTCCATTGCTACCGCTTCACGCGCAATCAGCAACCCAGGAAGGGTTTCGCAAGCCACTCGAGAAAAGGTTCTGGCCGCAGCAAAGAACGTCGGCTACACCCCTAACCGTCTAGGCTCGGGACTGCGCACATCAAAAACAGGTAACATCATCGCGATCATTCCGGATGTAAGCGATACCTTTAATTTTGGTGTTATTAAATCCCTCGAGAGAGCCGCATCAAAGCACGGATACTCCGTTTTGCTGGGCGACACTCAAGGTCTTCGAGAGCGAGAACTCGCTTACGGCGAAATGGTAAAATCCAAACAAGCCGATGGCATCATTTTATTTTCACACCGACTTCCTTTTGAGCATGACACGGATAAACTCGGGGAATTAAAACTCCCCCCAATGGTTAATTCCTGCGAAAGTACTGGTGATGGTGAAATACCACTAGTATCTATCGACAACACCCTTGCCGCGAGAGAAGCAACACAGCACTTAATTGAATTCGGCCACAAAGACATTGCCGTCATTACCGGCGACATCAATACCCCAAGCTCCAAAGCGCGCTTAGCCGGGTACTATGAAGCACTCAATACAGCCTCCATAGAAGTCGACCCGCAATATATTGTCACAGGCGAATACTCTATCGAAAGCGGACAGCACTACGCCGAACAACTGCTTTTATTAAAACACCGACCATCTGCTATTTTTTGCTTCAGCGATGAAATCGCCTTTGGGTGCCTACACACGCTACGCGCGCATGGATTTGACGTACCTAACGACGTCTCGGTGATTGGCTTTGACGATATTCGCTTTGCAAAATACGTATCTCCATCTCTCACAACCGTCGCACAACCTGCAGAAGCCATCGGCGAGCATTGCGTGAACTTGTTGATCTCGCAAATTAATAAATCAGACATTAAGCCTGAAAGCGTCGTCTTACCCCATCAGCTGATCATAAGAGAAAGCACTGCGCCGTACTCGCCATAAATTCATTAACCCTGCGACCAGCAAGCGACTCAGATTACTGCGCGATTACACTCCACGCTTCTATTTTTTCAGCAAGTGTCATAGCGGCATTTGCCGGGCTAGTAGATGGGAGGCGTTGGTATGGGATATTACGATGTGATTCGCTCAAAGCAGGTAAAACATGCTTAACATAAGATTGCATTGCCTGAGCACCATTTAAAAAAACATAGCGAATATTTGGATGGCTCAAAAAGAAACCCTCGAGATCATTTGGCACAATGGAAGACGCTACAATATCAGAATCCAAACTTGATTCACGCGTGCAACTTTTCATTACATCCCATAGAGCAACGCCCTTTTCCGTCAATAAATTTAGGCGCGCCTCATAAGGTAATTCGCAAGGAACAGAAAAGTGGGTTTCAATAATAGCCCAAAAGGCGTTACGGGAATGAGCGTAATACTGCGCAGCACTGAGAGAGACCTTGCCTGGCATACTGCCTAGAATAATAATATGAGCATCGCCAATAGCGCGAGGTGAGAATCCTTGTGTTTTTTCCATGAGATTAACACCCTTGAAACCAAAAAAACCGGCGCAGAATCTGCACCGGTTTTCACTTTAAACCTTACCCGTCAAACTATATCAACTCAATGCTTCCTATCTATTCACAGGACGCTGGAAGGATACCCATACCAGTAAGAGCGTCATCTCGATTCGCAAAGCGACAATTTGGAGGAAGCTGATCGAAGTTGACAGCTGTAACATTGGTAGAGCAAGTCCATGTTGCTTGGCCTCCAGCGAAACAGGGACTATAAAGTACAATTGCTGCAGACGCATCACCTAACCGAGGAACAGCCGACAAAGTCAAAGTAATAACGCCAGTGACGTTGTCAACCGTCATAGTATTTACAAATTCACTAACACTAGCTGCTTGAGTAAGATCATCCTGATGCATCGCCGTGTACGTCGCACGATGCGTAATCGGTGCTCCAGAAGAATCTACAGTACCTGCCTCTTGCATATCTGCGGACATCGAACCTTTAGCGTTACCAGGTAAGAGAATCACACCGGCTACCCGTGCTTTAACCATGTAATTAGTGTACGCAGGCAACGCAACCGCAGCCAAGATACCGATAATCGCAACAACGATCATTAATTCAATTAGTGTAAAACCTTTTTGAGTGCTTTTCATGAGATATTCCTCCGAGGGAATGTAGGTTAACAGTCAAACTCACTTACACTAAAGCGATAAACATGCCAACTAGCTCAAACACCAAGATCACGCACTTTCAGACACACAAATAAGCTCGCTCAAGCCTTCCAATTAAACCAAAAGCGTC